>JAIPDR010000142.1 GCA_021737615.1 Desulfohalobiaceae bacterium
GTGCCGGATATCAGGGAAATCGGCCCAGTCTCTGTACCAGTCCAGAGTGGTCTCTCCGGGCAGGCCGAAGACGACCTCCACTTCGTATTCTTTCAGCATTTCCAACAGCAAACGTGCGCCGCGCATACTCTCTCCTTAGCTTTACAGCTGTTATCCGGATCTTCCCGGACCCGACCCAGCCTGCCGGTTGAGGAAACCAAGGATCTGATCCTGATTCTGTTTTCAAACCCCTTTGAAAAATGTCCCGGCGGTTATTCTGCACACGCTTATACGTGACCCGCGGCAGCGGGTCAACAAGGGACTGCAAGGGCGGATGAAGAGTACTGCGTCTATGTCCGCAGCCGACCGACCCGGACGAATTCCTCGAAAGGCTCAGTGATTGTGCTTGACCGCGGCCATGAAGATTCCGGCGCCGATCAGAGCCGTGCCGCCCAATCGGCTGAACCAGCGCAAGACTTTGGTGTTGTGTACCGCTTCCCGGAGACGTCCGGAGAAAAATGCGTACAAGGAGGCGTTCAGGGTGGCCAGAATCAGGAAGGTGGTTCCCAGGACAAGGAACTGCGGCAGGACCGGCTGCCGGTAGTCGACGAACTGCGGCAGGAAGGAGACGAAAAAAGCGATGCCTTTAGGGTTCAGGGCGGTGACCACAAAGGCGCTGTTTCGCAGAGAGCGGGGGGATGGCTTATTTTCCGTCCCGGTTTCTTCGAAGCGGATCGGGCTGCTTCGCCAGAGACGCAGGCCGAGGAAGATCAAGTACAGAGCGCCGATCCACTTCAAGACGGTGAACAGGGTCGAGGAGACGGCCAGGACGGCTCCGAGCCCCAGGAGAGACAGAGACATGGCCGTCACATCGCCGATGGCCACACCCATGACAAGGGGTATGACCGAAGACCGGCCGTGGACCATGGCCTGGCTGACCACCAGGGTTACGGTTGGCCCGGGAATGATCACCACTATCTCGGCCGCGACAAAGAAGGCCAGGAAGAGTTCCAGATTCATGTATTTTCCCAGTTGCGTTCCCGTGGTTCGAGGCGCTAAGGCCGAAGCTGCGTCGTCTTAATTCCGGTTGAGGGGGCAGGGCGCCTGAAAATATTCAGGCGCTTCTTTCGAATTTCATAGGGATTGCTGTTTTCACTGTCTGCGCCAAGCAAAGTCCGGCTTTGCCGGTATTCGGGCGAAATGTGCAGTTTCTATCCTATTCCGGGACATAGCGGGGATAGGTGGTCTTGCTCCTCCTGGCAAAGGCCGGATCGATGTCCCGGGTGGCAAAGGGCTCCTGTTGACTGGTCTCGACCAGGACATCGCCTTCCGGGGAGACGATCCAGCCGAGCCCGCCGCAATCGGCTCTGCTTCCCGGCGGATTCCACAGGTTCGAGGACAGGCAGTAGGCCCCGGAGCATACGGCGGCCGCCTGCCCGCCGGCCAGCCATTTCCGAACCGAGTCATGCGGTGTCGCCCGGGGGACGCACAGGACCTCGGCCCGCGCCGCTGCATAACGCCGGGCCCATTCCAGAAACCACATCTCCGTACAGATCAGCACCCCCATCCGAACTCCCAGAGCACGACAGACCTCGAAACGCGGCTCTCCCCGGTCATACCAGGTCTGTTCCCAGTACGAGGCTTCATCCGGCAGGTAATACTTCTCATGCACCCCTGTCGGACCGGCCTCACGGGTCCAAAGATAGGCCTCGTTCCGGAAGCTCCCCTGCCCGCGAACCACGGGCCGGGTGCCCATGACCGCGCCCGCCCCCAGCCTGCCGAGACGTTCGATGTATCGTTCATGATCCCGGACCGCATGCCGCCAGCGCAGGGCGTCCGGCTCCGGATCCGCGGGAAGCCACTCTGAAAAGCACATCTCCGGCAGGACCAGAAAATCGGACTGCTGTTCCCGGATATGGCTCTTCAGGTCTTCCAGCATGGGCTCCAGACATCCCTTACGATTATCGAGCTGGCACACGGTGACTTTCATAATCGAGTTTACCCCCAGGGTTTTCCACTTTCAAACCGGATTTGGCGCATAAGCGCGATTGCTCAAGAGAAGGCCGGAAAAGAAGCGAGTCCGGATCACACCGATCACACGATATCCAAGAGACCGGATTTTTCCTCCAGGCCATGCCTTGCGGCCAAGCCTTCTGGCTGCCCTCCGGCTCACTGACTAGCCAGGATATCAGATCTTTCCCGGCGGGTGAACCCGGAGAAAAAATCCAATCCGATTCCCTGGATCTTATTCCCTCCCCACATACACCTCTCGAAAGCAGTTCTCGTCCCGGGCCAGGGCCTGGTCCACCATCTCCAGCAGCCTGGCCCTGTCCCGGGGCAGGTCCCCTTCGGCGTTGACGTAGTTGGTGTAGTGGTCGCTGGTCAGCCTGGTCTCTAGGGTGATATTCTCCAGGAGATATCTAAGCTCGATCAGGGCTTCATGGGGGGAGACCACATCGAAGGCTCCTTTTTCGATCTGCCTGAGCAAAGGGGTGTTGGCCTTGGGCAGAAAGGTGCGCACCCTGACGAAGTCCGGATGAATCATATTAACGGCCGAGGCCGTGTCCCGGGCGTGCTCCCGGCTCAAGGCCCTGCCGCCGATGCCCAGCATGACGTAGGTGCTGTTCTCGATGCCGGCCCTGCGCAGCATCTGTCCGGCCGCGATCTGCTCCTGCCTGTCGGCTCCCTTCTTGATTTTCTTGAGCACTTCATCGCTTCCGCTCTCTAACCCCACGTGGATCCTGGACAGTCCGGCCGCAGCCAGCCGCTGCAGATCCTCATCGCCTTTTTCCAGGATGTATCTGGCCGAACCATAGACGGTGATCCGCTCCAGGCGCGGGAATTTCTCCCTTGCCGCCCGGCACATCTCCAGGAGCTGGTCCGTGGGCACGGCGATGCTGTTTCCGGCCGGGAAGAACAGGGTCAGGACGCCCTGTCCCAGCTGCTGCCGCGCTGACTCCAGGTCCTCGATGACCTCTGAGACCGGCCGCACCTTGAAGCGCGGCCCTTTTTTGTAAACCAGACAGAAGGTGCACTTGTTGTGCGGACACCCGGCCGTGGCCTGGATGAGCAGACTGCCGGCCTCACTCGGCGGGCGGTAGATCGGCCCTTTGTATCTCAATTACGTTCACCTCTGTCGCCGGGCTGTTATAATTGACATGAGATCACGTTTTCCTGTATTATCCCGGCATATATCGTGAACAGGCGATCTTCAGCCGAAACAGCTGATCTGCAATAATTCCATCTACACCAGACAGAAGATCCGCCCCGGGATCGTGATCCCGTCTCTGCCTGGAACCTTTGTGTCAACATAATGTCCCTTTGATTTCCTTATACGACTTGCTCTTGAAAAGAAAGCTCATCAGTGAGGTGAACCCATGCAAGACATCTCCCGGATCAATTACCCTGAACTGGATCAGCCGCAGGTCCTGAATGCACATTCTCCGGCCGAGAAGAAGAAACTGCTGTCCATTCCCGGGGCCGACCACAACGACATCCTGGCCGTGGGTCTAGACAAATACATGGGAGCCATCACGGATTTGGTCTCTTCGATTAACCCAAACTAAAAGGAGTTCCAGTTTCCATGTCACACGAAATTTTGCAACCGAAAAGCGTGCATTCGACCGCCGGAGCCGGGTACTCGCATGCAGCCAGGTTCGGGGATATGATTTACCTGGCCGGGCAGGTCGCCTTGGATCGCGAGGGCAGACTGGTCGGTGCCGGCGACATCGAGGCCCAGACCATGCAGGTGTATAGCAACATCGAAGCGATCCTCGGAGAACTGGGTTCCTTATTTGAAAACATTGTCAGGATGACAACCTATTTGACCCGCCGGGAAGATCTCGAGGGATTCCGTCAGGCCCGCACCCAGAGGTTCAGTGATCCTTTTCCCCCGAACACGCTGCTCTTCGTGTCAGGCCTGGCACATCCCGGTTACCTGGTTGAGATAGAATGCATAGCCCATCTCTGACGACGGTCGAAATTGCTGTGAATTCTGCTTTCATTTCGTTCTCCATTTTCTATTGACCGAGAAACTCATTATGGTAAGTCTGAACCTAAACTGACCATTTTGATGCCGAAATGGTTTGTTTAAGCGTAAAAAACGGCATCCCCGAGTATTTTTGCTTTCAACTTAATAAGTTGCCGTGGTCCGAACCCACCAACCCACCAACCGCGTCCGCCAACCCGCCAACCCCGCCAACGATTTCATCACTTGCACATGGCAGTGCCTTTCTATAGCTTACTGAAAGCCACAGGGAAATAAGCTTTGATAAAAAGGAGATACTCCCATGCAAACGAGCATTCAAATAAAGCAGGGCTCTGCAATGGATATGAGAGATATAAGTCCTCAATCTATAAATTTGATAGTGACCTCACCCCCTTATCCTATGATTGAAATGTGGGATTCTGTTTTTGCCCAACAAGACCCTGAGATTAAGGATAATTTGGACAAGGGTCGTGGACGACAGGCTTTCGATGGTATGCACTTTCTTCTGGATAAGGCCTGGCTGGAATGTGATCGAGTTCTGAAGCCAGGCGGTATCGTTTGTATCAATATCGGCGATGCCACCAGAACTATCAACAAAGATTTCCAATTATACTCTAATCATTCAAGGATACTGCAGTATTTTCTTATAAATGGCTATGCAGCACTCCCGGATATTCTCTGGCGCAAGCAAACCAATGCACCAACAAAATTCATGGGCTCCGGGACCCTTCCAGTGGGTGCCTATGTCACCTACGAACACGAATACATTCTCATACTGCGCAAAGGACTGCGCAGACAGTTTCAAGCTGAATCCGAGAAGAAATTAAGACGGGAAAGTGCTTTTTTCTGGGAGGAACGAAACATCTGGTTTTCAGATATCTGGCAGGATATCAAAGGGACATCTCAGCTGCTCTTGGATAAAAAAACTCGGGAAAGGAGCGGAGCTTTTCCTTTTGAACTGGCTTACAGGCTCATCTGCATGTACTCAATCAAGGGAGATTGGGTCTTAGACCCCTTTGCCGGAACAGGAACGACCATGGTTGCAGCCCTCACATCAGCCAGAAACGGCATCAGTGTGGAAATTGCCTCTCAATTCAATACAGAGGCGGAAAAACTGCTTGAAGAAGTGCCGGAGTTTGCTACAGCATACACAAGAAGGCGACTAAACAGGCACACTGAGTTTGTCGAAAAACGCACCAGGGAAAAGGGACCACTGAAACATACGAACGTTCATTATGGGTTTCCAGTGATGACCGCCCAGGAACCGGAACTTTTGCTGAATGAAGTCTGCGACTTACAGAAGGAGGCAGAAGGAGAATTCACTGTGACCTATGATTCCAGACCAGGAGTATGCACAGAGGTATCGAACCGTAAGAAAAACTCAATTTCTCCAAACGATGGTAACAAAGATAAAGAAAAAAAGGGAATGCAGAACAAACAGAAAATGAGTAGAATAAAAGAAGTCCATCAAAAGCTTCCATTTCAAGAATCATAGTTAGTCTCTTTACCGTCTTGTTGGCAAACTCACTTGAAGGCTGGCTCAACACTCTCGCTTTACGGAACGGAGAAGACCTCCACATATAGTAAGCCGTTCAGCCGCTCGCGTAACCCATAATCTACATCCAGCCCACCAGCTTGGCTACTAGAGGCAATGAGCAGAAGATGCCCTAGGTTGGTTGCGGGATAACGCCAAGCTGCTGCATCATTCCAAACAAGTCAACCAGTTCCCAATCCTCCGCTATCTTTCCTCCTTCAAAGCGATTGGTGCAGATCACCATTATGGCTATTTGCTTGCCGGTTGGAGGTATTCCCATAAGGTCTCCTTTGTGAATGCCACGCCCCATCACGCGGCTTACGACCTTGTCCCCCTCACCAAATAAGTCCTCTATCTCCGCCTTCACATCTGGAAAAGGACGTTGTCGACGAGATTGTCATTTGACCGAGCAATAATGAAACCTGATCATCGGATTTTTCCAATCGGCTACACAGGGGCAAGAGCCGTAATCAAAAAAGCTACTTAGTACGTAACAAGCTAGAAGTTTGCTGGAAATGCCCTGGGACTTCAGGACATCAAAGGGTTCTTGGTCTGGGAAGCTATCAAACCGCTTGTAGTTGGCTCCATAAGATGTGCCGTGCCATGGTACGCCCCGGCCGCGATAAACTGAGCGGAAATGTTGGGAAGGCTGCTCAAACAGAAAAATTTTCGGAACAGCCGCAATGACCATTTCCAACAGTAAAAGGGCCTCTCATGGTGTATTTCGAAGAAACCTATAAAGAATCAGAATAAAGTAGTATTGCGTCGTTAGTGTTTTTGGGGTATAATTTTTGTAAGTCTTGAATTTTACACATGATTTCTGAATTAACCATCTGGATTTTTATTCATGTGAAGCAAGAGTTGTATCGGCAAGGAGGAGGCAGGAGGACTATTTTCCCGCCTAAATCGTGAATGATAAATTAATAAAAGGAGGATATTCCAATGTCAGAGAAAAAGGAAGACGTGGTGGGGGGAAAAAGACTCGATCTCGACCCTCAAGCCTACCTGGGAGATCCTGGATCCGGAATATTGGCTAAAATTCACGGTCGAATCGGCAGATCCGGAATTGCGGCAACCTATTGCGACTGCAGTACCTGTTCCTGCGACGCCTGCTCATGCAATTGCTCTTGCAACGCCTGCGGCGCCTGTTATTGCGATTGTTCGTGCAGCGACATGACCATTGTGTGGAGACAGGAAAATTTTACCAATCTAGCCCGCATTATGGAGGCCCTTAACCTTCGCATCGGTGAAATTGATAAGATCAGCGATGCCATCAAACATGGTCGATAGGAACCGAAAAGTTATTTTTTTCTCGAATACTGTCGCCTGATTCGGAAAGCACTGGTTTAAGTTTAAATGCCAACAAGTATGTCAGAGTTTTTTTAATGACAAGCCGAAGATGCTACCCCGCAGAGCAGTGTTGAGCAACACTCTGGTGGAGGAGCATCTTCTTTTTTTTCTGTTTTTGTGATTTTTTGCGCTCATGATTCGAGAGAAAGACGAGTTTTTCGGATGGACGCTATGAATCGCCAGGGACGGAAAAGAATTTCATGGATGGGCACGAAATAGAATTTCGACATGGCAATCCAAGGTCATTTCCAACTCATAAAAGAGAATCGAGTATGCGCAATTCTACATATCAGAATTCCAGGTTTCTGCATCTTTTCGACAGGAACGGACAAGACCGCGTCTTCTGTATTTTTCATAGTCTCACCCAGAGGAAGTTATACGGCGGAAAAATACTGAGGGATATCTACAAGTCTTTTGCATCCCCTTCCGAAATCGGGGCGGTTAAGGAAGAGTTGTCCGCCGCCTATCCTGTGGCGATACTAGAGCGGATTATCTCCGACTTGACCACTCATGACATGATTACTCCGGATACGCAGGCGGATTTAAACACCTATCTCAATTTTTTCCACACCGGGGCAAACCTGTATGAAATCAGGCACACCTACTTCATACCCGTAAGCGACTGCAATCTGAGGTGCCGATACTGTTTTGTTGAAGACGAGAATAAAGACCTGCTCCCCACCGGTAAAATGACTTCTGATACGGCAAAAAAAGCCTTGGAGGTGTTTGCCAAGCTTACCGCCGGTCAAAGGGAAAAAATCTCTCTCACTTTTTATGGCGGCGAGCCATTGTTGAACAAACCCGTGTTGTGCAACAGCATGCGATATGTGCGGGAATTAGAACGTGACGGGCGTTTTGAAAAACCGGTAGAAATGTCCCTGTTGACCAACGGTGTGCTTATGGACGACGCGGTGGTAAGTTGCATAGTGGAAACGGGCACCATGGTTTCAGTATCAATCGATGGCCCTAAGGCCCTGCATGATGCGGCTCGAAAGGATATCGCGCAAACAGGTTCTTTTGAGCACGCAGTGAAGGGCTTCGCGATGCTGAGGGAGGCCGGCGTCAAACCAGGTGTTTCGTGCACGCTGAATCAGTATAACATCCATGCCATCGAACAGGTAGTGGATTTCATTATTGAAGAGTTGCAGCCGCCCGGGATGGGTTTCAACATTTTGCTTCCCACCATGGGATCAGGCAACCCTCTTGATGTGGAACCTGAATATGCAGCGGCGCAGCTGATTAGAGCCTTCAAACGCCTTAGGGAAAAAGGCATCTACGAGGACCGAGTCATGCGGCGCGTGTTGCCTTTTACGGAACCTTTTTTCCATTTCAAGGACTGCATGGGGGTAGGAGGCCAAATTGTCATTGCTCCAGACGGGAGTATCGGACCGTGCCAGGCCTTTTTGGGGAATGCCGATTATTTCCCGATCAACGTGGATGAACTTCATTCCAATTTTGCAGGGATAGACTCCGATACCATTTATCAATATCCGTTGTTTGAGGAGTGGCGGTATCGGTTTCCGCTGAACATGGTCAAATGTGCCGATTGTGTCGCCATCTCCATTTGTGGGGGCGGGTGCCCTTACGCTTCGATGGTCAATCACGGTTCCATATGGGAAATCGATGAGCGCATCTGCCACCAGGCCAAAGCGATCCAAGAATGGATGATATGGGATGCCTACGAGAATATGCCCGGGGAGGAAAAAGCCGCTTAACCCCGGTGTTGTCATATGAGCCCCATGAGTCATGACATCCTTTTGTGCAATCCGCCCGTAGGGCAGGTCAACTACCCCTACATCGCGATACCCCTGCTCAAATCCTTGCTCCAGCGCAGTGGGTATCGGGTGGCTGTCAGTGACGCGAACATTAAGTATTTTAATTACGCGAGGGCTCGAGGGGAAGGACTTGGAAAAGAAGCCAATCGACTCAATTCCGCGTACCTCTCGTCGAATCCATCAGGGATAGACCCTGGTTTTACAAGAGATTGGGTGCGCGCGATTCTGCCCCTCTCCTCGGTATTCGGATTCAGCGTCGTCTCGCCACAAAGCTTGCCGTGGTCAATCTCCGCAGCCAGTGAGATCAAGCAGCAAAATCCCGAGGCGATGGTAGTGCTCGGTGGAGCCTTTTTCGATACCGTTTCAGCACACCACGTTCTGTCCAAGAATTCATCCATCGATGCAGTAGTCTTTGGCGAAGGGGAGGCGACGTTGCTGGAAATACTTTCCCGCAACGTCCAGCGGAAGCATTTAGCACGTGTGCAGGGATTGGCAGCCAGAAGCTGGGATGGCTCCATCAACGTTAATCCTAAACACGAATTTGTTAAAGATCTGGATGCACTGCCATTTGCCGATTTTTCCTGTCTGCCCCTGGGGGACTATTTGAATTGGCGAACAGGCTTGCGTGTGTTGCCCATACTGGGCAGCAGGAGTTGTATTGGCAAGTGCTCGTTTTGTTCCGAGAAGGCGCGATGGGGCCGATATAGACCGCGCACTCCGGGTAACATTCTGTCGGAAATCGAATACCAGGTTAAAAAACACCGGGTGGAGATGCTGCGATTCAACGACAGTTTAATAAACGGGGATCAGGCACGGTTGGAACACCTTTGTGAGTTGATGATCGAGGCTCGGCTGAAGGTTGAATGGGTCGGAAATGCAAGGGTGTCGCGGCGCATGTCCGATCGTCTTCTTCAGAAAATGTTCCAGGCAGGCTGCCGGGTACTATGGTTCGGGGTAGAGTCCGGTTCGCCAAAAATTCTCGAAAACATGAAAAAAGGAATTGATATCAAAGAGGTGCCGGAAGTATTCCAGCGCGTGAGGAAGGCCGGTATTTCCGTGTTGACTTTTTGGATAACTAATTTTCCCATGGAACAGATGGAAGATACCCGACATACATTGGATTTTTTTCGTAACCACGGCAGACACATTGATTTCGCACATTTTTCCGAATTTCATCTTCACAAGCAATCGGAGATGTACAATCACCCGGATCAATTCGGCATCAGTATCCAGGGTCTGAATGAAATCGGCAATCCCCTTTGGCGTTACTGCCCCGAGCCGTTTCGAAACGACGAAATCCTTAAATCCGTTGCCCCGATGTATACCAACCAACCCCGACTGCCATGGGATTTTGTCGGCATGATGTAAAATTTATAATAATCTCCTGTCCCTTTACCATTTATGATAGATACTCAGAAGCATACCTAAACCACTATACCCTCCATTTGCTCAAGGTAGAATTGAGGGCTATTTTCTTGATTGTCCCCAACAATTTCACGGCGGTCTGATTGGCACGGGTGATGATGCCCTGAGGATTCAAGGTGAGATAACCGCAGGGTGCAAAATCATAGAGGTTTTCGTATTCCTGGCGCCATTTGGCCTGTTCCTGATACG
>JAIPDR010000143.1 GCA_021737615.1 Desulfohalobiaceae bacterium
AGGGTCTTGTTCAGTCCTTCTAGGTCAAGGGGTTTGGTCAGATAAGCGGTGAACCCCTTTTGCATGTAGTTCTCGATCTCGTCTGTCAAGGCATGGGCTGTCAGGGCGACAACCGGAATGCTTGGATCGACGCCTGCGGTCTGATTCATCTTGCTGTCCTTGGCCACCAGGATTCGCAGGATCCTCCCCTGAAGCTGCTCTGCTTTTACAAACGCGGGTTCTTCGGCTGATAGCTCTTCAGGCTTGAAGACCACGGTAAAGGAAAAGGTGCTGGCTGCCCCCTCCCGGCTCTTGAGCTGGATCTCCTTTCTGTTCAAAGCCACATACCCGCACCGATAACCTACCAAGTTACCAATCTATTTCAATCTCGCTTCGAATCGGACCTGTAAATTATATTTTTCTCTTGACAGGAGATGCTGATGAGAATAATTTTGGATCCAGGGATACATGGATCCAAAATTAAGACCGACGTCTCTTTCCGGGATCGACTTAAAAGTCATTCCTGTAAAAAATGGCATACAGGTAGTTTTATAAACAGATAACCCCAAATGAGAACATAATGAGCCGCATAATTATTGATACGCCAAAATCCATTTCTGACCAGGTTTACGAATACCTCAAATCTCAGATTATCAGCGATCAAATCTCTTCAAGTGAACGGCTGACCCAGGAAAAAGTGGCAGAAGAGATAAACACGAGCCGTACCCCTGTACGGGAGGCCTTTCGCCGCCTGGAGCAGGACGGCCTGGTCGAGCGCTTGCCGCAGGGAGGGATCAGGGTGACGACAGTTGACCCGGAAAGCATCTCCCACAAGTTTGGAGTCAGAGAAGCCTTGGAAGCCTATGCCATAGAATTGGCTTGTGATCAGATCTCTGAAAGCACAATCGCCGAGTTGGAAGAGATCAAGCGCCAGGCTTATGAACTTCTGGAACAGGCAAACTTGAAAAGATCTCAAAAAATCAAACGCCTATTTGATTTGAACACAACATTTCATGAAACGATTTATGAAGCGACCGGCAATCCCTACCTGATAAAAGAGATCCAGCAGATTCGTCAGATGGTTTTAGTTATGAGGGCCCTAGGTCTTCGTGACGATTCAACCTGGATCGAAGTCTGGAAGGAACATGGAGAACTGATCGAATTCTTACGGGAAAAAGACAAGGAGGCCGCCGTGAATTGCCTTCGAAGACACATAAGAAACGCCGCATCCTATGTTATTTCAATGATAAACAAATAAGGGCTCGAATTTTTAACATTAAACCCCAAAAACCCTATAAAAAGGAGGGCTTGAAAATGAGAGCATTGAAAACGTCTGCGGCAAAGGCTTTTTCGGGGATTCTGGTCGTTGGATTACTCCTGGCTATGGCGTTCCCTTCCTGGGCAGCCACCACACTCAGATTCGCCCACGCCGAGTCAACCGAAAACATCCGGCATACGGCGGCCGAGTACTTCGCCAAGCGGCTGGATCAACTCACAAACGGCGAACTCAAGGTGGAAGTTTATCCTTCCGGCCAGATGGGGACCCACACCCAATGCCAGGAAATGGTTGCTTCCGGAGATCTGGATTTCTATCCTACGACCGCCGGCCTGGTTTCGGTCTTTGACAAAGATCGGAGTCAAGAACTGATCGAACTGCCGTACCTGTTTGACAATTATGACCAGGCCTATGCATTCATGGACACCGATTTCGTGACCAAGATCTACGAACCTCTACAAAAGGAGGGCATCCGCTACCTGGCCACCTGGGACAACGGTTTCCGGCACATGACCAACTCGGTCCGGCCGATCCGCACTCCTGAAGACATGGAAGGCCTCAAAATTCGAGTGGTCAAGTCTGAAATGTCCATCAACATCATCAAAGCCATGGGAGCCAGCGCGGTCCCGATGTCCTACTCCGAACTCTACACCGCCATGGCCTCGGGCGTCGTTGACGGGCAGGAGAACCCCATCATGAACATCTACGCCTCGAAATTTTATGAAGTCCAGGATTACTTGTCTCTTACGAAGCACCAGTACAGCACCCTGCCGCTCATAATGAGCGAACAGCGGTGGCAGTCTCTGGATAAAAGTCAGCAGAAAGCGGTCGAACAGGCGGCCCTGGAGGCAGCCCAATTCATGCGGGAAAAGTTCGGGGCTTCCGAGAAAAAACAGCGCAAGCTCATGGAAAAGGCAGGCCTGAACATCAACGAAGTACCCGACCTGACCCCTTTCCGTGAGGCGGTTGAGAAGGTCTATGCCTGGGCCAGCGAGAAATGGGGAGAAGAGAAGGTTGACGAAGTCCTGAGCAAGGTGGAGAAGATCCGAAAAAAATATCCGGAAGAGGGATCATACATCAACAAATGATCCTGGATATTGAATGAACGATTTTCTCTGATTTACTAAGATGCTTGGTTGATGGGTTTCGATTTTATTTGAAATCGAGACCCATCAACCACACATTTCTGTTTAAAAATACTTATTGTTGATTATTTTGACGCTCTGTTTCACAAACATCCGTTGCATAAGCCCTAAGAGGGACAAGAGATGAATTCACAGGGCAACGATAGAAAAATTGTAAACATAGTATACAAGTTAGCCGAGGTTATAGCGGCAGTCTTTTTTATTTTGATGTGTCTGAGTGTCAGTATTCAGGTTACCGCGCGCTATTTATTTAATATTACCTTTGGCTGGGGAGAAGAACTGCCTATATTTTTATTTCTGTGGGTCAGTTTCGTTTCCGCAGCCGTGGCCTACCGAGACGGCAGCCATCTGAGCGTTGATTTTATCGTGTCCAAGTTCAACCGAAAGGTACGTTTCGCGATATATTACATTAACCTGGCGCTCTCTCTAGTTTTTGTCTTTATTATCTTATACTATGAGACACTCATGACTCTGTCCACTCGGAAAAGCACCTTCGTAGTCTTAAAAATTTCCAAGGCTTACTGCTACGTGGGTATCCCCTTTTCCTGCGCCTTGTTCGCTCTGTTTATTCTAGAAAAATTGTTAGTCAAAAGACCCGTACTTCCGGAAGAAGAGAAACAGATAATCGAAGGCCAAGAACATAGTTAGAGAATAAGATATCAAGCAGATGAGGACATATTTTCCTATTCTTAAATAAGGTCAAGAGATAATGGACTTCATTCTTATTGCTGGTGTCAGCTTCCTCGTCTTTGCCCTGCTCTTACGGATTCCGGTAGCCTTTGCGGTGGGCATGTGTGCACTGCTCTACGCCTTTGCAAGCGGCTATATTCCCATAAAGGCCATGATACATCGCATGGCCCTGGCTACTGAGTCCTGGCCCATCATGGCTGTTCCCTTTTTCATACTCATGGGTAATACACTCAACCAAGGACGCTCGGGAAAGGCCCTCATGGACTTTGCCTATTCTCTAGTAGGCTCGATCTGGGGCGGCCTGGCTCCGGTTTCCATTGTGGTCAGCATGTTCTTTGGGGGGTGTTCAGGTTCTGCCGTGGCTGACGCCTCCAGCGTGGGCACCGTCATCATCCCTGAGATGGAGCGCAGGGGCTACGGCAAAGGCTATGCAGCTGCGGTCAACTCGGCCTCTTCCACCATCGGGATCATTATTCCGCCGAGTATTCCCATGATTCTCTATGGCTGGATCACCGAAGTCTCCATTCGAGATCTGTTTCTGGCCGGGCTTATTCCGGGTGTCTTGGTTGGCCTCCTTCAAATTCTGGTAGCAGCCTGGCTGGGCTACAAGCGCAAATATTACACAGCCGCGCGCCCGAGTTTGACCGTTATCAGACAGCAGTTTATCAAGAGCATACCTGCCTTGATAACTCCGGTTCTGGTCATGGGCGGTATTTTGGGTGGTATCTACACCACCACCGAGGCTGCCATTTTCGGGGCGCTTTACGTGATCTTCATCGAGTTCTTTCTTTACAGGGAATTGAATTTATTTCAGCTCTACAGGATTATCGTCGATTCGGCCAAGACAACCGGCGTTGTCCTTTTTCTCATCTCCACTTCCTTCATGCTTTCCTACGTCATACTGATCAGCCGGTTGCCCAATCTACTCGTCAATGAACTTCAACCCGTTTTACCAAACGGCATCGTGACCCTGCTGGCTATCTCCGGCATTCTCATTGTTACAGGCTGTTTTTTGGATCTGGTCCCCTCTTTGCTCATATTCACCCCGATCTTCTATCCCCTGGCCATGACCTTCGGGGTAGACCCGGTGCAACTGGGTGTGGTCATCGTCATGGTCTTGGCTATTGGCCTGTTCACTCCTCCGGTGGGTCAGACCCTGTATATATCTGCCCTCATAGCGAAAACTCCCATCGAACGCGTGAGCAGGGAAATCCTGTGGTTTCTCGTTCCCATTTTAGTAGTGGTGCTGGCCGTGATCTTCATTCCTCAAATAACGACTTGGCCGGTGTAATAAGAAAGAGCAGTCGCTGGGTCTGCAAACAAAATTGAACAGGAAAAGTATTTAAAAACAAATTGTTATACAGGAGAAACAGAATGGGTAATCAAAAGGTCACTGTTTTGGCCATCTTCAAGGCCAAGCCGGGTAAGGAGGAGCAGTTGTACGAACAGCTTTATGCCCAATCCCAGCGCGCACGGTCCGACCCAGGTTGCTTGCTGTTTGAATGCAAGAAAAACCGGGACGATAAGAGTTTATTTCTGTTTCATGAAGAATGGACCAGCCAGGCTGATGTGGAGAATCACCTCAAGATGCCCTACTTGGCGGAATATAGAAAAAATCGGGCTCCTTACCTGGACGGAGAGCCTCAAGTAAGTGCCTGGCTGCACTGATCGGGTCAACCCCCCTTTTGCTGCTGGCAGCCTGATTTGCATTGCCTCTATTTCAGGTCATGCCTGTCTGGCTTGCCGTCTTCTTCATAAAACAGCCTGGTTGTCACCGTCGGATGGATGGGAATGAAAAGGACGTGCACGAAAAAAAATGGCCTTTGTTAGATTTGGGGCGCTATAGACAAGGCCATGGGATATCAGGATTTCGTTTTAGCCATCCATACCGGAAAGCAGCATCAAGGAGAAGAATATGGACAGGAAACTGATAAAAGGCGGAAACCTGTATGCTGGCCAGCGCTACTTATCCGACCAGCCGGCAGCCGTTTTCGTGGTTGATGAACGAATAGAGGCCCTGGGGCAGGAGGCCCTCAATGCAGCAGAATCAGATGATGTCCAAGTCTTCGATTGCCCGGATCAAACCCTTATGCCCGGATTGATCGACTGCCATACCCACCTTTCCCTGGACCCGGATCTGCCCGACTACCTGCTGCGCATGCAGGACCCGATACCCGAGTTGACCCTGCGGGCGGTGCAAACCATGAAGCGGGACCTCCTGAGCGGGGTGACTACTGCCCGCTGCCTGGGAGACAAGGATTTCCTGGATATCCACTGCAAGAAGGCGCAGGCAGAGGGTTTGCTGCCCGGACCCGGCTTACTGGTAGCGGGCCGGGGCATCAGAGCCCCCCATGGCCACGGTTTCGTAGGTTCGGCCTTTAGTGGACCGGAAAACGTTCGTCAGGCAGTCCGGGAAAACATCTCGGCCGGGGCCGATTTGATCAAGGTATATCTGACCGGCACTGTGCGAGGACCGCGGGGAATGCCCTGCACTTTTTCCGAAGACGAGGTCAGAGTGCTGGTCGACGAGGCCCATCGGGCCGGATTGCCTGTGGCCACCCACTGCATAGGCGGTCCGGGATTCGACCTGGCCCTTGAATGCGGCATCGATGTGATCGAACACGGCTATTTCCTGAGCCAAAGCCAGATCGAGGCCCTGGACGCCAGCTCGACCTGGCTGGTGCTGACGCCCAGTATTTTCTTCAGCGACCAGCGCCTCGAAACTCTGCACGGAAACCTGAAACAGATCCACCTCCAACAAAGAGAGCAGGTCGCCCGGGTGATGCAGCAGGTGGTAAAATCATCCGTTCGCTGGGTGGTGGGCACCGACGGCATGCACGCTGGTTTGGCCGCGGAAATCGAACACTTGGTGGGCTTCGGGGCCGAGGCAGATCGAGCCATAGCCGGAATCACCACAAAGGCTGCCGATCTTATGGCTCTATCCACAGAAATAGGCAGCCTGGCAAAAGGCAAACGTGCAGACCTGATCGGTGTGCAGGGCGATCCGATTCAGGACGTCTCAGCCCTGGCACGGGTGCGCACTGTGATCCAGGGGGGTAAGGTGATTCGCAGGACTGAATCCGATAAGGGTGCATTGGCCGATTCTGGAAACAGCTGATTGGCCCAACGACTCGGTCGGTCCGAAATCAAGCGAACTCGTATAGAAACTTCATTTAAGAATGCAAACCGGTCACAGGGCTCTCTTTTGCTTAAACGCTTCCGGCTCTCGGTTTTCTAAGGCTCGCTCATGGGGGATCCCTGCCCCCTTCCGGCACTCAATGGCTCATGGCCTTTATTCTGCCTGAGCAAACAAAGATTGAGTGCCGGATTTCCCCCATTTCGCGAGCCTAAGAAAACCTGAGAACCTCCCAGCGAGGTCGCGCAAGAGAACCCTGTTGCCCGGTTCGAAAAGAAAGGTGCCAGTGAATCAAATTGGAGTTTCATGGAGGTCCTTTTTCCAAAGAATATTTTGATAACGTCGAACCACAGGAGGAGTAATGAGCAATAACATAGGCATAATCGGATTGGGACGGTGCGGTATGCCGGCGGCGAAAAAGTTTCTGGAATCCGGCTACCGGGTGGTGGGCCACGCCCGCCGGGAAGAAGTCATTTCCGTCTTCAGGGAAGCAGGAGGCGAGCATGCAGCCAGCCCGGCCGAAGTCGCCAAAGAGTCGGACATGATCATCGTGATAGTACTCAACGATCAGCAGGTTCTGGACGTGATAAACGGCTCTCAGGGCATTCTGCAGAGCGCCCGTCCCGGAACCCTTGTCATCTGCATGAGCACCATCAACAGGGAAAACTTGCTGGCTGTGCACAATCTGTGCTCGGAGAAGGGCGTCGATCTGGTGGACTGCCCGTTCACCGGCGGCCCGGCCCGTGTGTCCAGCGGCACGCTGACCTTAATTTGCGCAGCCAAGCCGGACCTCGTGGAAAAGGCCCGGCCCCATCTGGAATTGATCGGCCGAATTACGTCCGTTGGGGAGCAGCCGGGTATGGCCCAGGCTGTCAAGCACTGCAATCAGCTTTTGGTCTGCACGATCCACGCAGCCACCATCGAACTTATCACCCTGGCCCAAAAGACAGGCGTGGATCCTAAATTGACCTGCGATGTGGTGGGCAGCGGTATCGGAGGCAATGATTATTTCCGCCTGTTGTCAACGGCCATCCTCGAGGACTCGCCATCTCCGGGCGGCATGGGGCAGCTCTGGAAAGACGTGAACATCGTGGTCACTTCGGCCCGGGAGCACAACCTGCCCCTGTTGGTGGCCGACTCCGCCTCCCAGTATTTCAACATGGCTGTCAGCCAGAATCTGGCCAATGAGGACTCCAAGCTGCTGCTGGATGTCCTCAGGCGCATGATTGAACGCTGATTTCCCTGTTCGCGGATTGAACGCCGAAACCTCTAAAAGGCTGACATCCAGCCATCCGTTTGACAAGGAGTGAGTATATGCAAATCGATCAGGACTTGTGCATAGCCTGCGGCCAGTGTCCTCCCTATTGTCCGGTTGAGGCCATAACGCTCGATGATACGGCCGAGATCGACCTGGAAGAATGCGCCGAATGCGGTTGTTGTTTGCGTTGCGCCGACTGTCCCGTAGATGCCATTTTTCAGCAGGACCTTAGCTATCCACGGAGTGTGCGCAGCATACTCAGCGACCCTCTGACAATCGCTGCCGAATCCGGTATCAGCGGGAGAGGCACCGAGGAAATGAAGACCAACGAAGTCACAGGCCGCTTCAAATCAGGACAAGTAGGAATCGGCATCGAGGTCGGACGCCCCGTTACCGGGGCTCGTTTCAGAGACGTCGAAAAAATTGCCCAAGCAGTAGCGGCCTCCGGGGTAGAATTTGAGACCGTCAATCCCACTACATCCCTGATGTCAGACCCTTCCAGCGGCAAATTCAAGGAAGAACTCCTGGATGAAAGGGCGATTTCTGCGATTCTCGAATTCTCCGTTTCGCTGGAGTCATTGCCGGATGTTTTGGAAAAACTAAAAAATGTTGAGGGAAAAGTCGATTGCGTGTTCACTGTCTGTGTGGCCTGCAAGGCAGACGAGGACGAGAACGTGCCTGTCTACGATTACCTGAATGAAGCCGGAGTATGGTACGCTCCCAACGGCAAGACCAATGTCGGCCTGGGGCGTCCCCTGGTAAAGGAGGCTTAAGAGCATGACGCATACCCTGCACCGAGTTGGAACCGAGGATAATCTTCGTGATGATTTCGTGATCCTGGCCATGCCCAGCAAGGACATCAACCACGAAGGTTCCGGCCCCAAGCTGCAAGAGATCATCCGCATCTGCCTGGCCGAGGGCGCAGTAAAAGCAGGAGATGCCCGTTTGGGCAACCAATATCACCAGGGCGGCCTGGAAAAGATGATCCAAAACATAGAAGACCGGGCTGTTGTGACGGCGGTCTTCGACGATGCCCGGAAGATGAGCAAGGCGCTTGAAAAAATAAAAGAGCGTGACTTCGGCATGAGTATCGTGGTCAGCGGTCTCTTTGACAAAGTGAAAGAATGCTGTCACCAGATAGGACTCAAGGCTCACACCGTGAATATATCTCTTGGACGCTGGGGGGCCAGGCATAAGCTGCCGGATACCGAGATAATGGAGATACAATCCATGTGCGGTCACGGCATGGTTTCTGTCCAGCTCATTCTGGATACCCTGGAGAGGGTCAAACAGGGCGAACTCACGCTCGCCGAAGCGGGAGAGACCCTTTTCAGACCCTGCCAGTGCGGCATATTTAATACCGCCCGCGCACAAAAATTGCTGCAGGCCATGCTCTGAACAGAATCTGTGCAAGGATCTCCGGGCAGAACTTACCAGGAATAATCAACAAAACAGGAACTTAGGCTATGAGATTTCAAGGCATAATCCCGGTGGTGGTCACCTGGTTCACCAAGGAAGAAGAGTTGGACCTCAAGACCCAGGCCGCTCATCTCGACTTTCTCATCGCGGCCGGGGTGGACGGCCTGTTTATCCAGGGTTCGGCCTCGGAGTTTGCCTATATGACCCTGGAAGAGCGAAAAAGGCACATGCATGAGGTCATGGCCCATGTGGCCGGCCGCCTGCCGGTCCTGGTCGGGGTCAGCGCCAACTCCACCAGGGAAGCGGAGGACCTGGCCCGGGCAGCCGAGCAGGCCGGGGCCGACGGAGTCATGGCCGTCAGTCCCTACTATTGGATTCTGGATGAAGAGGCCCTCATCACCCACTTTGCCCGGATCGGGGCCAGCACCTCTTTGCCGTTGCTGGCCTACAACTTTCCGCTTCTGACCGGGCACGACCTGAGCGCGCCTCTGCTTCAAAAACTGCTTCAGGCAGTTCCCAACCTGGCCGGCATCAAGAACACCGTGGACTGCCTGAGCCACACCAGAGAGATCATTCAGACGATCAAACCGATCAGGCCGGAGTTTACGGTGCTGGCGGGATACGACGAATACCTCCTGCCGACCCTGGCCGCCGGAGGAGACGGCATCATCGGAGCCACGCCCAACTTCGCGCCCGAGGTTACTGTCTCCCTGAAGCAGGCCTTTGACAACAAGGATTTTGAACAGATGATCGCCCGCCATCGGCAGGTCTGTGAATTGATGAAGGTCTTTTCCCTGGCCAAGCCTGCTGTGGCCGCCATCAAGGAGGCAGCCGTCCTGGCCGGAATTCAAGGCAACCCGGAGGTACGCCCTCCGCTGCCCAACCTGACCGAGCAGCAGAAAAAGGCAGTCAAAGACTGTTTCCAGGCCGTCTGACGAGGCACATGTGCACTTTATCAGCGGCCTGGAACTAAAATCTGATCCAGCAACTGCTCGGACCGGAACACCAAAGCGCTCCTGCGCTCTTCTGCTGGTCCGCAAGACCCTGAAAAATAGATTTATCACAACTCGGAAAGGGTCTTGTTCAGTCCTTCTAGGTCAAGGGGTTTGGTCAGATAAGCGGTGAACCCCTTTTGCATGTAGTTCTCGATCTCGTCTGTCAAGGCATGGGCTGTCAGGGCGA
>JAIPDR010000144.1 GCA_021737615.1 Desulfohalobiaceae bacterium
TGGAGGAACCATGTTCATCGGGACCGTCATCTACGCCCTGATCAACAGCTTTATACTCATCCTGCTGGCCATGGGCTTCAATCTGACCTTCGGCATCAGCGGAGTGGCCAACTTCGCCCACGGCGCCCTGTATATCCTGGCAGCCTATGCCGGCTGGATGCTCATCAACTTTCTGCAGCTGCCCTTTCTCTTGGCAGGACTGGTGGCCGTACTCGCCACCTCGATCTTCGGGGCCCTGATTTACCGGTTTATTCTGCTCAGGGTCCGGGGCCAGCCTCTATCCGAGGTGATCGCCACCTTCGGGATCGGCCTGTCCATCCTGGAGCTTTTCAGGTACTTGGGATTCGTCGGATTCGAGTACACCCTGCCTGTTTTCATCGACGGCAGCCTGATCATTGCCGGAACCTACATCGATTTGCAGCGGCTGATCATTGTCGGGGTGGGCCTGCTGCTGATTCTGCTGCTCTGGCTGTTTACCCGTCATACTTCCATTGGGCTCGCCTTCCGGGGCATTGCCCAGGATGAACGGACCGCCCTGACCTTCGGCATCGATGCGGACTGGATCGCCACCCTGAGTGTTTCCCTTGGAGCCGGCCTGGCGGCCATAGCTGCCATTGTCATCATCCCCCTGGGCAGCATAGCCCCCTCTGAAGGCTACGACGTGCTGATCAAAGCCCTGGCGGTCTGCATTATCGGAGGCCTGGGCAGCACCGGAGGCGTGATCCTGGCCAGTTTCATCATCGGCTTTGCCGAACGCTTCACCGACACCTACATCGGATCCCACTGGACCATGCTCGTCAGCCTGGTAGCCATCCTCCTGGTCCTGTTGATCAAACCGTCCGGACTCTTCGGCAAACAGAAAGAACTGGAAGAGAGGTTATAGGATATTGCGAAAAAGAAAAGAACGCATTGATCGTGGTATCAAGGCCAGGTCCCAGGATATCTTCGCCCTTTCCTCCTGGCGGGAAATGCTCTATTTATCCGGCCCCCGCCTGCTGCCGGTGCTGGTTTTTTTGATTCTGCCGCTTTTTTTCGGCATCTACTGGCAGAAGGTCATGATCAGCATGGCCGTTTTTGCCCTGCTGGCCATCAGCTGGGACATGCTGGCCCAGAGCAGCATGGTCTCCCTGGGACACGCCCTGTTCTTCGGAATAGGGGCCTACCTCTCCGGCAGCATGAACCATTACTGGGGGATTTCCCCGTTTCTGTCCATCCCCCTGGCCACTGTTTTCGGCGGTCTGATCTGCACCCTGCTGCTGTTGCCGGTCCTTCGCCTGCGGGGCATCTATTTCTCCATGGTCACCCTGATCATCCCCCTGATGCTGGTCCGGGTCATCGAGGCCACCAGAATCCTGGGTGGCACCGAAGGCTTGAGCGGCATGACCCCCCTGCCCTCCGGCTGGCTGGAGCTCTATATCATCCTTGTGGTCCTGCTGCTGGCCCTGTTCGGCCTGAGGCGGATGATGTCCTCCGATTACGGGCTGGTCCTTCGAGGCATCAATGACAACGACCAGGGGGTGATGAACGCGGGCATCAATATCTACTGGTTCAAGGCCCAGGCCCTGTTCATCTCCAGCGCCATCGGGGCCTTTGCCGGAGCCTTTGTCACCCATGTCTACATGTTCGTGGGCATGCCGGTCTTTGCCCTGGACTACTCCATCCTGCCCATTGCCGCGGCAGTGGTCGGAGGTGCGGGCTCCCTGGCCGGCGCAACCCTCGGGGCGGTCATCCTGGTTCCGCTCTCGGAGCTGCTCCGGGGCTTCGGCGGTTTGCGGATCGTTATCTACGGCCTGTTCCTGGTCGTCTTCATCGTGGGCGTCCCCGAGGGGATCTTCCATTACATCCAGAGGAAATACCACCAGAAAGAACGGTGGGTGGAAGTGGAAAAATGAATGACATCCTGAGCATCGACAAGCTCTCGAAATCCTTCGGCGGAGTGAAGGCCGTTTCCCAGGTGGACTGCCGCGTCAAACAGGGAGAGCTGCTCGGGGTCATCGGACCCAACGGCAGCGGCAAGACCACCTTTGTCAACCTGATCACCGGATTCGTCAAACCCAGCCAGGGGCGCATCTTCTTCCGGGACCGGGACATCACCCGCCTGCCTCCGTATAAAATCGTTCGCCTGGGCATCACCCGGACCTTTCAGATGGTCAAGCCCTTTACCCGGCTGCCGGCCTTCAAGAATCTGATCATTCCCCTGTTTTCACCCAGACTCCGTGAGTTGAGCAGCGGCGGCCTGGGGGACCGGGACGCCGTGGCCCTGGACCTCCTGGAAGAAGTCGGCTTCGAGCGGGATGCTCGTGTGGCCTACAAGACAGCCGGAGCCCTCCCTCAGGGCTATCTCAAACGGCTGGAACTGGCCAAGGCCATGGCCCTGGAGCCAGAACTGCTGATACTGGACGAGCTTTTTTCCGGCCTCTCACTGGCCGAGGTGGCCGGGATCGTCCCGGTCATCGAGAAACTCCGCAAGAGCGGCATGACCATTATCATGATCGAACACCGGCTCAAGGAGCTGTTTCGCATTGCCGACCGGATCATGGTCTTTAACTTCGGTCAGAAAATCGCCGAGGGACAGGCTGAAGCAGTCATGGAGCACAAAGAAGTCAAAGAGGCCTATCTGGGATCGGAAGCGTGAGGTCCGGAGGATGCTGGGATGCTGGGATGCTGGAGTAAGAAGCATGGGGCAGAGGGCATAGGGAAGAGGGATATCAGTGAATCGGTGAATCAGTGAGTCAGTGGGCAGAAGGCGGAGGTCGGAGGACAGTGGACGGATATCGGATGTCGGATGTCGGAGTGCGGTGGGCAGAGGTCAGCCCTGCCTCTGGCCGCAGACACCCAGTTTGATCAAAATAGAAACTTTGAGTCATCCACCTCCGTCATTCCGGCGGGGCCTGTCCCGGACCCCGATCCGGGAGCCGGAATCCAGTCTGAAAACGTAAGAGCTGGACCCCGGCCTCCGCCGGGGTGACGGACAAAGCAAAATCTCTCGACTGCTAGTTCCCCACCCTGGTCAGGGAGGGGACAGGGGAGGGTCGTTACAGGGTCAAATTCCTTACCATATGGCCTCGTTTGACATTTGACGCTCAAAAATCCAAACCTGCTACCACGAACCAAGAACCACGAACTAACGACATTCTCTTATGGAAACTATGCTCGAAGTGGAAAACCTGATGGTTTTTTTCGAAAACGGGGTGGCCCTCAACGATTTCAACATGTCGGTGGCCCCAGGGGAGATTATCGGGGTCATCGGCTCGAACAGCGCCGGGAAAACCACTCTGATGAACGCGCTCTCCGGGCTGATCATTGACATGCGCATCAAGGAAAAACGTCGGGGCGGAGAACGGATCACTGTCTACGGCAGCATCCGGTTCAAGGGAGAGGAGATCGTGCACAGCCCGCCCAATGAACGGGTCAAAAAAGGGATCGTCCTCTCCAGGGAACGCCATCCTGTCTTCCCGGAGAGCAGCGTCCACGAAAACCTGAAGATCGCGGGTTACCTAAGGACCAGTGCAGAGATCAAGGATAAGATCGCTTCAGCCTTCGAACTCTTTCCGGCTCTTCAGAACCTGTCCCGGGAAAAAGCCGGCTTCCTGAGCGGAGGCGAGCAGCAGATGCTGGCCATAGGCATGGCCCTGGTGGCCAGCCCGGACCTTCTGCTTCTTGATGAGCCCCTGCTGGGCTTAAGCCCCATGCTCCAGCAGTCCCTGATGAAAGCTATCGTCGCCTTGAACCGGGACTCCGGAATAACCGTTGTCCTGAGCGAACAATTCGCCCGGCCGGTCCTCCCGGTAATCAACCGGGGATATGTCCTTGAAAACGGAATGCTGGCCCTGCAAGGCAGCGGCCAGGAGCTCATGGACAATCCCGAAATCAAAGCCGCCTATTTTGGAATATAAGCTATGCCAGACAACCAGTCATCCATTTACCGGAAATTTGAAGATACCGCCCGGCGCCGCGGCAGTCACCCCGCGCTCATCTATCTGGGCAGCCGCTTTTCCTACCGGACCCTGCGTTTATTCGTGGACAAGTTCGCCTTTGCCCTGGCCGACCTCGGAGTCAATCCGGGAGACAGGGTCATGCTTTATCTGCCAAATGGAATCCAGTGGGTCGTGTCCTGGCTGGCCATCCAGAAACTCGGTGCAACCGCCGTTCCCATCACACCCATTTACACCCCGCACGACCTGAAGTACATCGCCAACGACAGCCAGGCAACGGCCATCGTTTGCACGGACAACAACTTCGGCTATGTCAAGTCCGTGCTTCCTGATACCTCCCTGGAACAAACCGTGGTCACGACCATGGTCGATCTCCTGCCCTCCTGGAAACGCTGCTTCGGCTGGCTGTTCGACATCGTTCCCCGGGGCAATGTCCTCAAGACCGATAATGTCCACTTCTTTCGAAAGCTGCTCAAGTCCGCGCCAACCAAAGAAATCACCGGATCGGACCCCGGGGGTGGTGACCTGGCCGAAATCCTCTACACCGGCGGGACCACCAGCTTTCCCAAGGGAGTGCCCATTAATCGCCCGTTATTTCTGGTCTCGGCCGAGGAGCAGATCAAGATCAGCGAGCCCTTGATCCCGGTGGAGGAAAACGTCGTCTTCGGAAACGCCCCCCTGTTTCACATCCTGGGGCAGACCACCGGATTGAGCACCCTTCTCGTAGGCGGAACGCTCATCCTGCAACCGCGAATCAACCTCGACGCAGTATTCGACACCATCCAGCGCTATCAAGCTACGACCATGATCGGAGTCCCGACCCTGTACCGGATGATCCTGGAACACGACCGGCTGGATCAATACGATCTCGGCTCGGTTCGCTACTGGTTCAGCGCCGGAGACGTCCTGCCCGAAGAAGTGGGCAACAGATGGCAAAAGCGCTTCGGCAAACAAATCTATCAGGGCTATGGGGCAACCGAGACCTGCGGCGGCGTGGCCATGTGCCGTCCTGGTCGGGAAAACCCGCCCAAAAGCGTGGGTCAGGTCGTTTCCAGCAAAGAGGTAATGATCGTGGAACCCGCCAGCCTGGAACCGGTTACGACTGGCGAAGCCGGTGAGCTTCTGGTTTCCTCCAGACATATGGTTACCAGGTACTTGAACAAACCCGAAGAGACCGAAAAATCCTTCGTCGAAATAGACGGAAAGACCTGGTACCGCACCTCGGATGTCATGCGCATGGACCAGGAGGGCAATCTGTATTTCGTCGACCGCACCGTGGATACCATCAAGCACAAGGGCTACCGCATCAGCGCCTCGGAGGTTGAATCCGTGCTTCAGGAGCACCACGCCGTGATCAGCTCCTGCGTCATCGGCATCCCAGACGAAAAGGTCGGCGAGCGGATCAAGGCCTATGTGGTCCTCAAAGAGGACATCAAAGGCCTCACCGGCTACGATCTGATCAAGTGGTGCCGCAAGTCCCTGGTCTCCTTCAAGGTACCCCAGTACATTGAATTCCGGGACATGCTGCCGAAATCAAAAGTCGGCAAGCTCCTACGGCGGGAGATTCGGGACGAGGAAACCCAGCGCTCCGAATCCGGTTGATCGCTTGGTTTAGAATCGCCCCAAACCTTGAACCTGATCGATGTCTTAAGGCATATCATCATGCACACCCTGCACTGTATAGGCAGCAAGAGGCTGGGCGGGGCTGAACGCTGGTTCCTGCGCCTGACCGCAGCCCTGTACGAAGAGGGCTGGAACACAGAACGTCTGGTCAGACGCGGCAGCGAACTGGACGGGCTTGAACACCCCTTGACCTGTCATGCACTGCCCCTGCGCACCGTCTGGGATCCCCTGTCCCGGCACCAGGTCTCCAGGCTCATCGCCCGGCAGCGGCCGGATATCGTGCAGACCTACATGGGGCGTGGCACCCGCTTGACCAGACTGTCCCGAAACGGCGGCCCCCTTCACATCGCCCGCCTGGGAGGCTACTACAAGCTCAGGGGGTACCGGCACGCCCACATCTGGTTCGGCAACACGCGCGGCATCTGCGACTACCTGATCCGATCCGGATTTTCCAGCAAAAAGGTCTTCCACCTCCCAAATTTCGTGGAAAAGCCTGCCCCGGTCGACCCTGGAGGGGTCGCCGAACTCCGGAACAGGCTCGGTCTCTCCCCGGACGACCTCGTGCTGCTCACCCCGGGACGCTTCGTTCCCTTCAAGGGGCACCGTTACCTGTTGCAGGCCCTGCCCGCTATTCCAAACGAAGTCCAGGGCCGTAGAATCCGATTACTGCTGCTGGGCAAAGGACGCCTGGGACCTGATCTACAGGATCTGAGCCGTGAACTTCTGATTGATGACCGTATCATCTGGGGGGGCTGGCACGAGGATCCGACCCTCTTTTACCATCTGGCAGACCTGGTGGTCTTTCCCTCTCTTGAACGCGAGCCGTTTGGCAATGTCATCCTCGAGGCCTGGTCCCACGCCAAGCCCGTGGTCTGTACCGCCTTTTGGGGAGCCTTGGAATACACCCGCCACGGAGAGGATGTCTGGCAGGTACCTTGCCGGGATGCCCTATCTCTGGCCAGAGGGGTATCTCATGTCCTTCAGGATGAACATCTTTTGTCCCTTCTGGCGGAGAACGGTTTTCAACGGATACAGGAGGACTTCAGCAAGACAAAGGTTCTCAAAGACCATATGACCATATACCGCTCACTTGTAAAATGAGCCGCCGCCTCTTTATCCTGATGTACCACCTGATCGATCCCTTCGCTCCCTGATCAAGGCCTTTGCCTTGATTCCCATGGGGGTGAACCATGTAAAGCTGGCTGAAGTCGGCCCCGGGCAGGCGGGATCTGGAAAATCTGAACGCTGAAGGGTCAGGCACTTCTGCTATCCCTATGGCAGTTACAACCAGGCAATTGAGCCTCTGGATTAGTGCCCGGACTCATCATCCCCGCAAAACTGATAGCCTGCCCCCCGTATGCTCCTGATGAAGACCGGGTGCTTGGGATCGTCTTCAAAATACTTGCGCAGCCTGGCGATGAAGATGTCCACGGTTCTGGTTTCCACCTCGGCCTGGATGCCCCAGACGTTTTCCAGGAGGTATTTTCTGCTCACGATGGTCCCCTGATGCTCGACCAGACACTTCAGGAGCATGGCCTCCCTGGGGGTCAACTGGAAACTCTCCTTCGGGGTTTCGGCCTGCAGGGTCTGGAAATCAACGACGTTTCCCCCGAAACGAAGCAGAGAACCGGCTCCGGTCAGATCCTGATACCACTGCTTGCGTGTGAGCATCCCCTTGACCCGGAGCAGGAGTTCCTGGAGATGAAAGGGCTTGGTCAAGTAATCGTCCGCCCCGATTTCCAGGCCCTTGATCCGGTCCTTGGCCGCAGTCCTGGCCGTAAGCATGAGAATCGGCATCTGCGGCCACTTGTCCCGGATCTCCCGGGCCACCTCGAACCCGTCCAGATAGGGCAGCATGATATCCAGGACCACCAGGTCGAAGGGCTGTTCATTGATCTCCTTCAGAGCCTGTCTGCCATCGGCCGCCCGCCTGACGCTGTAGCCTTCCTGGCCAAGGTTGAATTCAAGCCCCAGGGCCAGGCTGTCTTCGTCTTCGACTACCAGTATCCGGCTTCCCTGAAGATTAGACATGGTCCTTTTCTCCCGGGGGCGGTCCTTTCTGGGCTTTCTTGAGCAATCCCTTGAAAAAACGCTGTCTTGTTTCTGTATAGACCGGCAGCCTGATCACAAAGACTGCCCCTCCATCCTGATTCTGATTGGAAAGGGAGATTCGACCACGGTGAAACCTGAGGATCTCCCAGACCCAGTAAAGTCCCAACCCGGTTCCCTTGACGCTGGGATCACGCTGGGCATTGGCCCGGTAGAATTTTCGGAAGACATTCTTCTGCTCTTTGAGCGGTATCCCAATGCCCTGATCCGAATAGGTCAGAACAAACTCCTTGTCGTCGCAGGAAAGGTTTATTTCGATATCCGGCCGGCCTTCGCTGTATTTGAGACTGTTGTCGATCAAATTGTCCAGAACGACCTTGAAGGCCTCACGATCCAGGACGCACCTGCAGGAAGCCTTCCCGGAAACCCGGATCGCATCCTGGGGCAGCTTGAACTCCTCCCTGGCCTGCTGGACCAGCTCCTGCAACAACGGTTCGATCTCAAAGACCTCAAAGTGATGGGCGATCTTCTTCTTTTCCAGGGCCGGGATCTCCAAAATGATGTTGATCAACTTCTCCAATCTTTTGGAATCATTAAGCATCATATCGATGAACCGTTCCTGCTGCTCCCTTGAAAGCTGGTGCTTTTTCAAAGTTTCCAGGGAAAGCTGGATGGTTGCCAGGGGGGACTTGAGCTCATGGGTCACATTGGCAATGAAGTTGTCGTAGAGCTGGGTCAGATTGAACTGGATGCTCAGCCGGTGAAAGAGCAGAGACATCCCCGCGGAAACGGCCAGCAGGAGAATGAGTCCTCCGATCAGGATGAGTATGGTGTGGCCCCTGGACATGGCCTGAGAGGCGAAGTCGGTTTCCACCTCGGTTATAAACATGTAGTTGGTCACATACCAATAGATCCAGAGCCCCAGCAGTATGAGCCAGGCCAGCTGGGCAAAGATAAAGATCAGCATGTGATAGACAAAGGAACGGCCCTGTTTCATAAGAAATCCATCTTTTACACAACTTTTACAAACAAGGGATGTGATCTTTTGAAAAAGATGCTAACACAGCTTAAAACTAAATGGAAATCCACTTCGGTGGAACCACTTTATTGAATTCAAGGAGTATTATCATGAACATACCAGCTATGCCCAGATTGCGCTTTGGCGAACTGAGCGCGGAACTTCCCATCATCCAGGGCGGGATGGGAGTGGGGATATCCAGATCCGGCCTGGCCTCGGCCGTGGCCGACCAGGGCGGCATCGGGGTCATTTCCGCCGTGGCCCTGGGGCTTTTGCAGACCGGATCAGCCAAAAGCTACTATGAAAACAATGCCCAAAGTCTCAGGCGGGAAATACAAATGGCCAGACAACGCACCAACGGGTTGATCGGAGTGAATATCATGGTCGCCTTGTCCGATTATGACGAGCTCCTGGAGGCGGCCCTGGACGAGGACGTGGATTTCGTGTTTTTAGGGGCCGGTCTGCCCCTGAAATTTTCGGACGCGGTGCCCCCCAAGCGTTTGCAAACCATGCGGACCAAGGTAGTGCCCATTGTCTCTTCAGGCAAGGCAGCCCGCCTGATCCTGCAGTACTGGAGCAAACGCTTCGGCCATGTTCCGGACGGTTTCGTGGTCGAGGGTCCCAAGGCCGGCGGACACCTGGGGTTCAAACCGGAACAGATCGACGACCCCGAATTCGATCTGCGCCGGCTCGTTCCGGAAGTGGTCAAAGCCGTGGCCCCCTTTGCCGACAAGCACCGTAAATCCATTCCCATCATCGCGGCCGGTGGCGTGTATAGCGGTTACGACATATTCGATTTCCTGGAGCTGGGCGCCCAGGGCGTCCAGCTGGGCACCCGCTTCGTGGCTACCCATGAGTGCGATGCGGATATCAAGTTCAAAGAGGCCTATGTCCGCTCCCGAAAGGAAGATCTGACCATCATCAAGAGCCCTGTGGGGCTGCCCGGCCGGGCTCTTGCCAACGATTTCTTGAATGATGTGGCCAATGGAGAGAAAAAGCCCTTCAAATGTCCCTGGAAATGTTTGAAGACCTGCGACTATCATCAATCCCCGTACTGCATTGCCGCAGCCTTGAACCAGGCCAGAAAGGGCAAGCTGGAGAAGGGATTCGCCTTTGCCGGGGCCAATGCCTGGCGGGTCGACCGCATCGTGTCGGTCAAGGAACTCATGCAGTCCCTGGTCCAGGAGTATGCAAGCTGCTTTGATCTAAGAGACAACAGCTTCGAGTTGAGGGAAGTCGCTTCTGCCTAAAGCGGGCTTCGCCCGCAACCCAAAGGTTCCATGTTCACGGTTCACGGTTAAGAAAAAGAAAATAGCCTATGAAAACAATACTCAGTTGGATTCCGAAATTTCAAATAGTTAGAAGATATGATTTGCTATACTTTCTCAAGTTATATTGAGCTATTCGACTTGGATTGATTGTATATCCCCGGTGATAATTTTTGGATAATACCTT
>JAIPDR010000145.1 GCA_021737615.1 Desulfohalobiaceae bacterium
CAGATTGATGATCCGGCTGAAGGTGCCGGCTTCTCTTTCCCTGCGGTGGTACTGGACATCCTTTGCCTGGGATTCGATTTTCCTTTCGCCTGATATGGACAGACTGTCGGCCGTGACGCTGATGTCGATGTCATCCGGTTTCAGACCTGGAAGCTCCGCCCTGATGTAAAAATTGTCTTTGTCTTCGGTCACGTTGAACAGGGGAAATACTCCGGCAAACTGTTCAGTCGCTCTGGTACCGGCCAGCTGACCGAAAAGCTGGTCCATCTGCCGTTTCATCCTGTCCAGTTCATCAAACGAACTGCTCCGTTCCGAAGCGGGCCAGGTATTCAGTCTTCGCAAAAACATTGTCCTACCCTCCTTTGTGGTTATGTGACTGGATGAATCATTTCACTGAGTGCAATATCCGGGTACAATACAAAAAAGCAATGATTTTAGTATAATATCTTTAAACATAGTATATAAATAAACACGGTCTGGCCTTTGTCAAGAGGCTTTTCCATTTCTTCTTACAAAACCATTGCTAGCGGTGTATTGCATCAGATCCTTTGATTTTGCTTGGTGCGGTAATTTCGTTCATGGTAGAGCATAAAGATCCCGTCGGTGGCGATGAGTCCCGTGACCAGGAGGGTCGTGTCCGCGGCAAACCGGGTTGCGGCCGGACTCACTCCGGCCCGCCAGGCCTTGATACTGCGGCCGGCCAGAAAATACTCCTCTAAACTCTCGGAAGCGGTTCAGCCGGACTTGACGCGGGATAGGTTTCGGCTTATTTTTTCAGCCAAACAGCTTTTAGACAAGGTTCCGGGAGTGGAATCGATACACCATGCCGGCCTTAAATGAATCGAGCCCATAATCCTTTTTAACTGAAGACCGAATAATATGGATATCCAAAGGCTGCTCCATGAACACGATTTTATATTAGCGGAAGCGGCTGTTACCGAATCCATCAGGAGAACCGGAGAAGCGGCTCTGGACCCGCGCCTGGGCAATTCTCTGTTGATTTATGAAGAAGATGGCCGGAGGGTTCTGTCCCGCCTTTATCATGATTTCATTGCTCTAGCCCGGGAGGCGGACGTTCCCATCGTTCTCGGGAGCCCGACCTGGCGGGCAAATCAGGAGCGCCTGACAGAGGCGGACATAAAAGGCGATGTAAACGGGGATTCGGTGGCATTCCTCAAGGACCTGAGCAGGCAATGGGGGTCCTGGAAAGAAAACATTCTGATCGGCGGGGCAATAGGCTGCAAGAATGATTCCTACAAACCGGCGGAAGGGCTTTTAGAAGAGGAGGCCAGGACATTCCATGGCTGGCAGATCGACCGCCTGGCTTCGGCCGGGGTGGATTTCCTCCTCGCGGAGACCTTACCCGCAGTGCCTGAAGCAAGCGGTCTTGTCCCGTTTCATCGGTTATCAGGCCAATGCCTCCTCTCTTGACCATGAAGATCTGGATGAAGCCGGAGAACTCCAGGGCGAGGACATATCTGATTGGGGGGAGCGGATGATCGAGCTGAACAGAAGATACGGTCTCAGGATCCTGGGAGGGTGCTGCGGAACCGGGCTGGAACATCTGCAGTACCTGGTCGACAACATTCACCGCGAACAAGCCCTTTAAGCGGACAGCAAAAAACATGGCCACTCAAGATTTCCCCGGCGTCTCCCCCGGCATTTATCCCTGCAAGGGCCGCTTCTGCCAAGTCAGACCTGTTCGATAAACATGCTTCCAGATACGGGTATGATACCGTCTCCGGCAACTCACAACACTCTATGCTGCGAATATGCTGAATTTCCTGCTCTACGCCGGAGCCTCCCTGATCTGGGGCTCCACCTGGCTGGCCATCAAACTGCAGCTGACCGGGGTGCCGCCGATCCTGTCCGTGGCCTACAGGTTTTCGCTGGCTGCGCTTATTCTGCTAGCGTACTGCCGCCTGGCCAATAAACAGCTGCATTTTTCCGGTCGTGATCACCGCTACATGGCCCTGCAGGGGTTCAGCCTCTTCGGCCTCAGCTACTGCGGCAGTTATCTGGCCACTTCCTACATGACCAGCGGGCTGGTGGCGGTTATCTTTTCAACCATCTTGATGTGGAACATCTTGAACCTGCGTCTGTTCATGGGGCAGCCGGTGGCCTGGCGGGCCTTTTGGGGCGGAATCCTGGGATTGTCGGGCATCTGCACCGTCTTCTGGCAAGACTTGGCCGCCTTCACGGCCACGAGCGGGCTGATCGGCCTGCTCATCGCCCTGGCCGGAGCCTATCTGGCCTCCATCGGCAACATCGTCGGCTCCCGCAACGCCAGAAACGGGGTGCCCGTCACCCAGGCCAACGCCTTCGGCATGGCCTACGGAGGTCTGCTGACTCTGGGCATCCATCTGGCCATGGGCGGCCGGCTGAGCATGGACTGGTCCATCGGCTACCTGGGACCGCTGCTCTACCTGACCCTGTTCGGCTCCATCGCGGCCTTCGGCTGCTACATGCTGCTCATCAACCGCATCGGAGCGGAATACGCGGCCTACGTCACTCTGCTCATGCCCATGATCGCCCTGGTCTTCTCCACCCTCTTCGAAGGATATCACTGGACCGCCAACGGGCTGGTCGGGGTCGGCCTGGTGCTGGCCGGCAACCTGATCATCCTGACCCCGCGCTGGAAACTGCTCCGGATTACGGAAAAAGTAAAGGAAAGCGGTTCCTTGCCGATGTAGGATTCAAGGGTACACGCTGCAACAGTCGGTCAGCTCGTCGGCCGCTCCCTCTTCTCCAGGAACGAAACGGATCGAACAGGTCTGGAAAACAGGAGTCACGCACATACGTTGGAAAAGCGATGCGTAAAGGCGCCTTGTGGCTGACTCGGTCTCCTGCGGTCCGGCCGCCGGGTACCTGTGTCTGTAAAAGCAGCGGCTATTCGAGATATTTCTTTATTCCTTGAACTCATTCCGGTACTGCCCATAGCCCTCCTCCTTCAGGTCCTTTTTGGGAATAAAGCGCAAGGCAGCCGAATTCATACAGTAGCGGAGTCCGGTCGGAGGCGGACCGTCTTCAAAGACGTGACCGAGATGGGAATCCGCGTATTTGGAACGGACCTCGGTCCTGGTCGCGAACAGGGAGCGGTCCTCCCGGGTGACGATATGCTCCGGCTCAAGAGGTCGGGTGAAGCTCGGCCATCCGGTTCCGGATTCGAACTTGTCCTTGGAGGAGAAGAGCGGCTCCCCGGAGACCACGTCCACATAGATCCCCTCTTGCTTGTTGTCCCAATACTCGTTTTTGAAGGCCGGTTCGGTGCCGTCCTCCTGGGTCACCTTGAACTGCATCGAAGTCAGTTCCTGCTTCAGCTTCTCCCGGCTCGGCTTTTCGAAAGACGACCAGCGGGATTCGGTATTTTGTTCGATGTTCACCTGTTTCTCCTCACCCCAGTGCTCTTCAATGAAGGAATCCCGACCGGAAAGAAAACGGTAGGTCTTGTAGCGCAGGGGATTTTCTTTATAGTAATCCTGGTGCTTCTCTTCGGCCTTGTAGAAGTTCTGCAAGGGCTCGATGGGCGTCACAACAGGCTTGTCGAAAATGCCCGATTCTTCCAGGGCCTCCTTGGACCTCTCGGCAATCCTCTTCTGCTCTTCGGTCTGATAAAAGATGGCCGAGGTGTACTGCTGCCCCCGGTCGCCGAAGGAGCCGCCGGCATCCGTGGGATCGAAGATTTTCCAGAAGGCATTGACGAGTTGTGCATAGGTCACCACATTGGGATCGTAGATCACCTTCACGGTTTCCCTGTGCCCGGTGCCTCCGGAGGAAACCTCTTCATAGCTTGGTTTCTCCACATGACCTCCGCTGTAGCCGGAAATGGCCTCCTTGACACCGGTTATTTTCTCGAAATCGGCTTCGGTACACCAGAAGCAGCCCCCGGCGAAATAGGCTTCAGCCAGAGAGGATTCGGTAGTTTTCTGCTCGCCGGCCTGGGCCAGACCGGCCATGGAGAACAGTAAAACGGCGATTAGCATTTTCATACAAGACCTCTTTGTTGTTAGGCGCATCTGAATTCAATCTCTTGGCTTGCGTGCATACCTGCTTTCGCTACTCCAGGGATAATTGTTCCTTGATATTGCAGGTTGCCGCAACCTTCCGGCCGCAAACCATGGTCAGCAGTCTTTTTGCGGACTGTTCGGAGAGTCCGAGAGCATTGATATCGGTTTGGAGACGTTCGCAGCCGCCGTACCCGGCCAAATAGCCGTTGACCCGGGCCGCAGACGTGGAAGAAACGAGCCCTTGGGTTGTTGGATACATGGCCCGGAACTCCTTCATGAGCTCGGGGTAGCGGCTGAGGGTGTACTTCTGATGGTAGTCCTCGGCCAGATAAAACCCGGTGAACGGCAGAATCTGTGTCTTGATCTCGCGGTTCAGTTTCGAGGCGAGTCGCTCCCGGCTCTTTTCAGCCGCTCGTTTCTGCTCCTCATCATGATAGAAGACCGCGGCCATGTACTGCCGGGACCAGGCCGCGAATTCCGGATTGTGATTTTCCCAGAAGATCTTCAGGAGCTCTTCATAGGTGATGACTTCCGGGTCGTAGTCAACCTGGATGGTTTCCGAATGATCCCCCAGGTTCCTGTAAGTGGGGTTCTCTTTTGTTCCGCCCGCATAGCCGACGCGGGTGCGGACCACTCCGGTGAGGCTCCCGAACCGGGAGTCAGGTCCCCAGAATCAGCCCATGGCAAAGGTGGCCGTCTCGGTTGCGACAGGAACCTTTTCATCCATGAGCGGCTTCTTCTGTGCAGCGGATTGTGAGCCGGCAAAGACCATTGTGCTGTCCTCCTCTGTAAGATACCGGCCTGTCCCAAGCAGGAGCGTGATCACCAGACCGGCCAATAGAATATGTAAAATGTTCTTCATAGTCATAGTATAATTCTTATTCTGGATAGTGCAATACCGGCAGTTGACTTCCTTTGCTGCGCGGCCAGGCCCAGGAGCAAGATGACGCAGAGGCAGGAGAAGCGGTAGGAACATGCTCCACTGTCAATATTTCCTGCCTGTCCTCAGTTCGCCGAAAAGCTGCCGAGACTGGCCTGGACAAACTCTCAACTACCGAAATAGACCAGGAAATCAATACGGTCCGCAAGCAACGTCGGGAGTGATTGAAATTGAGGATTGTTCTGGACACCATTGTCCTGGTTTCCGGCCTGCTGGGCCTCTATTCCTATCCGGCCAGGATAATTGACATGATTAGCATCGGAAGGCTCCAATGCGTCTATGATGACAGGATCATGGCAGAATACAGGGAGGTTTTGTCGAGGCCCAAATTCCAGTCTATCCTTTCAGACAAGGAGCGGCAGGATATCCTTGATTATCTGGCCCGCGCGGGCATCCATGTCGTGGCGGGGCCACTCGGGAAAGACATCTCGGCTGGACCAGACCCTGATGTGCCTTTTGTCGAGGTTGCGGTGGCCGGAAGCGCTGAACTCATCATCACTGGGAATGTGAAGCATTTTTCTCATATTGAAGACCAGCAATGGGGTATCAAGATCGTCTCACCCCGGGACTGTTACGAACTTATCTGCATATGAATTGACAGAGAACATACGATTGACAATACGTGTATGTGCCAGTCCTTTCATTCTCTCCAAGCACAATCAACTATTCCTATAATTAGTGAGTATTCGTGGATAAACGACCTTAGTCAACCAGTCTTTTTCCAAAGCCGTCAACTATTTCTTAATCCCAGGGCTTTTTTTATGCAGTAGATGGTCCAAAGACGACCCTCGCCTGGCCCCTCCCTGAGCAGGGAGGGGAAGGTAATCGCTCTCATTACACAAATAAACATTCAAAGGAACCGATCATGAAATTAGATTTGCCGGAACCATCCCGCTGGACACTCTCGAAGTGGAAGCAGTTGACGGAAAGTCCCAGCCCGTTCGTTCGCAAATGGGTCGCTCAAAATGCCCGCATCTACCTGGACAAACAGGCCAGAATTCCTTTCATCAATCGTTTGCTAAAGGATGAGAGGGCACCGGTGCGTATGCGGGCACGTTACGATCTCCTTGAAACCTTGATGCCGGACCAGGCCGATCGCTATCTGGGAGTGGCCCTGGAGGAGGACGCCTTGAGGAAGTGGAGAATCAATGCTTTGGAAGCCCTGGCCGAACTCGGTTACACAAAGCATCTCACTACCTGGCTTCAGGAAGTCTCTGAGCGGATCCAAAAAGCCAGCTCGCCGCTTGAAAACAACCTCCAGGAGCTGTTCTCTCTGCCAGTGACCCTGATCTTTCTGTCTCCTGCTGATGCCGCACCGCTGGCCGAACTGCTGTTTACAACCCTCGAGGAAGTTATTGAAGAGGATTTATTCGATTTTGAACAACATAAAGAACCGCTCGGCACGGCCGTGGCTGGTCTTATGCTTTCTCATCCCCGTCCCGGGGAGATGCTCGATTTTCTCGGTCGATTATGAGCTGACCGATTATCTGTACCAAGGGATCTCGAGCGTTTGCGGTCGGGAATGGTTTCAGGAGTCTTCCGAAGACCGGGAGCTTGAGGATGCGGAAGCCGAAGCCCATGGCTTTTTCTGGGATTTGCCGTATGATCGAGTTGAAAGATACTTATCCTCAGACTTCCTGCAGAGCTGGCAGGAAGATCCTGAGAAGCGGCTAGGGCTCTGCCTGGAACCGGCCAGGACACTGCGAACCAGGGTACTCGGCTTATCCGGCGAGACCCAGTCTCAAGCGCCAGTCCTTGTTGACGACGTCGGCCGTCTCAGACGCATGGACAGTTTGCTTTACATGATAGCCGATTTTGCCGGACACCGGTTCATCGATCCGGATATCGCGGAAATGAGTGCCCTCGCTCTGTTGGTTCTGCTTACGGCGGGACAAACCTGCTGGGGGCGGACTCATGCGGATATTTCCAAAAAAGAGAGGCTCTTGATCCTGGCAGAAGATCGTCCCGGCATGATTCAGGATTGGCCGTTCGCCTTTTTTCTGAAAGAGACTGCCGAAAAGTGTGATTCTGATTTCAGAGATGCTCTGCTGCAGCTTTCAGAATCGGCCCTGGAAGAATACAACTCGGCCTGGGCCAGGCGGATACTAGATCTGGCGCCTGCTTTTGATCTGGTCGAACTGATTCCCCGCCTGCTGGAAACCTATAGAATTATCGAAAGTGGTGAGGACGATGGCAGCATTGCCTTTGTGGAGAAGATCCTGACCTCGTTTCATTCCCCTTTGCTCTGGCCTGAATATGCCCGGCAAACCGGACTGGGGAAGACCGCTGACCCAGAATCCGTCCAGGCCTCTTCGTTTGCCTGGCAACATCTCGCATTCACCTTCCTGTTCCTGCAGAAGAACCCCTGCCCAGAAGCCTCCGACTGGATGGAGGCCAATTTTGATTCCCTGCTGCAGGAGAACGAGGTCGAACTGTTTGAGGCTGTGCTATCCTCTGCCGATCAACGCTTCATCCCCTACCTGGAGTCTCTCCTGGCCGAGGAAGAGGCCGGACGCAAATCGATCTTTCAGACACTGTGTTGCCTGCACGCGGACCCGAGGGCATTGGGCAGCGACGTGGAGCAGAATCTCTGGGAAGAGGAAGAAAACCGGCATCAGGAAGCCTTGGATTTTACTAAGCAGACTCTGATGGATGATGACCAGGTCTGGGCCCGCCTTGCTGAAAAAAGGCAAAGCCTTCAGTTACGCTGCGATAAGTGTCAGGGAGTCTACAATTACATCCCCGAGCGGGTCATTGTCTATCCGGGTCTGGATGAGGGCGGAAAAATCGAGGTCGACATCGGCGGGGAAATCGCCTGCAAGGCCTGCCGGGCCACCGGGGAGCATCTTTTACTGACCCGGGCTGGACAGCAGCAGTTAAACGCGGCCATGCTTCCTAGACTGCGGAATATGTCCGGGCTGTTTTCCGACGTGGAGACCATCAGCCAGGACAGACCGAGCAGCCAGCAAATTTTGATCTATCCACAAAAACAGGCTATTCTTGGACAAGAAGTCCGGACCATGAAAGAAGGGCTCGAACTCTATGCCCAACAGCTCGCCTCGGATGCCCGCAGCCCCAAACTCCTGGTAGGCAGGGCGAACCTGCTCAAGCGCCTTCTGCGCCTGCGTGAAGCCAGACAGGGATACCTCGATGCGCTTGAGGCAGATCCAGTGTGTCTGGATGCCATGTTGAGCCTGGGCGAACTGGACACCAGACAAGACCGGGGAGATGAAGCCTGGCAATGGCTGCAGAAGGCTTACCAGGTGCATTCCACCGGGACTGTGTTTCATGCCGATCCGGATACACTGAGGCGGCACATTGTTGAGATGTATGCGCAAGAGGCGCCGAGGCATGGCCAGGCGCCTGTCGAGGCCAAATGGAATCGTAAGCACCGGACCAGGCGCAACGATCCGTGCCCTTGCGGCAGCGGCAAAAAGTATAAGAAATGCTGCCTGAACCGTTATTGAGCCGCTATCTGGTGTTGTTGTTCACAGTTCACGGCTTCCAGCTCAGCCTCCCTCCGGGGCGGAGGCCGGTTCGCAGACCCGAGCCTACGGTCACAATGTCGCCTCGCCTCATTTCCAGCCTTCAGTATCAGACACTTCATCAATCCAGGACAGCACATCTGCTTCCTGTGGGTCATTGGCCACCAGAAGGCATTGACGGCGACATTCTTCGGCAAAGCCTTCCCTCCGAGTGACAGGAACCCAAATTTGAATAGGACGCAGTCTCGAAATGAAAGAAAGCAGATGGTTGCCCACGAATGCTCCCGGTACCATCTCCCGGAGCTACGCCCATTAAAAGGCCCTCTGTGCCGTGAACCTCTTTATCCGGGCATCGTTGCTCATGGACTTTTCGTATAAACATATTTGCATTCATCTTAATCCCCCCTGACGCGCATAAAGGAAGCAAAACGGGGGATGCCCTTTTGGGTGAAGCCTTGGTATTTGAAGGTGACAACGGCGCCGACAGGAGGCGGATGCTTGCGGTCCGCGATTGTAAAGCCGGTGCCGAGCTTGAATTCGATACCGTTTTCGAGCCGGAGGGTGATACTGCCCATCATGCCCTCGAATTTGCCTTTGCCGGGGGTATGGGCAATCACGGTTCCTTCCATGTCGCTGAAATTTTTTACCTTTAACATGTGCGGGCTGCGGCCGGCATGAAATGGCAACGCCGGATTCTTGACGATAACGCCTTCGCCGCCAAGTAATTCGATTTTTTTAAGGAAGGCATCGAGGTGATTCGGGCCCCTGCACTGGGTTTGCTCAATAGTGCGGACATGCGGTGCTGGATGGGCCTTGAACCATGCAGCTGCTTTTTCGAGCCGGGCTAGAAAATCGCCGGCGGCTTCCGGCACCTCGAAAATGTTGTAGGTAATTTCCTTCCAGTTTTCCGAGGGTACTTCATCCAGCACGGTACGCTGGACAAAGGCAAAGTCGTTTCTCCTGCGCCACAGCTCGCCATCCAGGGCAAACGGAGGGAAGTGCTTCGTGAACCACCCGGGTGCATGAATTCTGTATCCTTTTCGGGTAACCAGCTCTTTGCCCGTCCAGTATCCGCGAATGCCGTCGAGCTTTTCGCTCATAAGCCAGTCGGTCACAGGTTCTCTGCCGGTATATGTGCCCGCATGTTGAATGGCCGGCGGATCCGCCGATGCAATGGAGCATGAAAGCAGAATGACCGCGAGAACAGAAACAAAAGTGGATTGCAAAGCTCGAGGATTGCGCGTCTTGCTGGATGTTGACGGGCTTGTCAGTTTAGTCACGATTCACCCTCCAAAAAAGATGTAAACAGCGAATTGCCTGATTTCAAGCCTTGAAACAGGAAGAAATGCACGAGGTGTCATCTTCAGGTATACTTGATGATTCGTGACAATTCAAGCGCACGCTGAATCTTTGCTAACCCAGTCTGCGCTTGGTCAGCGGGGCGGGGCAGGACGCGAGCTACTTCAACCAAGTCGCGCCTACGGCCATGATCTTCGTTCCCAGCATCAAAGGAACTGGAACAGGAAGGCATCGCCACCGAAACCTTCAATCTTCGCAAAACCCACATCCAAGGCTGCATCGCCTGCCGGAAATGCTTCGAGAATAAAGATCGACGCTGTTCCGTCGACAAAGACGCCCTGAATGAAT
>JAIPDR010000146.1 GCA_021737615.1 Desulfohalobiaceae bacterium
GGCCCGCCTTTCCTTGAATCCTTCCGTGTACAGTCTGGGAGTGCCGGGATGCTGCAAGGTGGGGCAGGGCCAGGCCAGGCCCCCTTTCTCGAGGCGCCGGTACCTGATTCCGGCCAGAAGCGGGGTGACTCCGGCAATCTCTTCCATGACGGCCGCGGACGTCTTAAAGTCCATGGGGACCCTCATCCGCCGGGCCAGATCCATGATGATGCCTTGATCCCCCCGGGCCTCCCCTGGAGGGTTCAGGCCCTTGCGCACCCGTTGCACCAGCCGTTCGCTGTTGGTCAGGCTGCCCTCTTTTTCGCCGAAGCAGGTGCCGGGCAGAACCACATCCGCCTTGAGCGCGGTTTCCGTCAAAAAGATATCCTGGACCACAAGAAAGGAGAGTTTGCGAAGGGACTCTTCTGCCTCCCGCCTGTCGTGCTCTTGTTCCTGCTCCACATCCAGGGGGTTGTCGCCGATGATGTACAGGCTTCTCAGTTTTCCGGCCGAGGCCTGCGCTAACATCTCCGGCCGGGTCAATCCCGGGCTCTCGGGCAGCCGCTGGACATCCCAGGTATGCATGAGCTTTCGGCGGGCTTCCTTCTGGGAGATGTCCTGATATCCCGGGAAAAAACCGGGCAGGGCCCCGAGGTCGCAGAGACCCTGCTCATTGCCGCCGCTGGACAGAGGGTACAGGCCGCCGCCCTCCACGCCGATATTGCCGCAGGCCAGGGCCAGATTGATCAGCCCTCTGACCAGGGCCTGTTTTTTTTGTATGCCCTTTAACTCGGAGCCGAAGACAATGGCTCCGGTATCGGCTCCGGCATAGAGTTCCGCCGCTTTTCTGAGCCCGTCCTCCGGAACCTTGGTCCTGGAAGCCACCGCTTCCAGGGAGAACCGGGCCAGGGAGCTTTTCAGCTCTTCATGCCCGCTGGTCTGGGAACTGATGAATTCCTGATCCTGGAGGTTCTGCTGAAAGAGGTGAAAGAGCAGGCCGTTGACCAGGTCGGGTTCGGTTCCCTGTCCGGGCCGGAGCCAGAGATCGGCCATTTCCGTAAGCCTGGTTGGTTCCGGGTCGATGACCAGCAGGCGGGCCTCCTGCCGGCAGACTGCTTCCAGCAGGAAGTTGGCGAATACCGGGTGCTCCCTGGTGGTATCCGACCCCACGACCAGGATGGTCCGGGATTTGAGTAGATCAAAGATCGGGTTGGTCATCCCGGCCAGGCCGAGGCTGTTCCTTAGCTCCTTGAGCGCGGTCCAGTGGGTGCTGCCGGCCGGGCTGTCCACATTGTTGGTCCCGACACAGGTCCGCAGGAAGCGTTGAAACAGGTAGGCCTCTTCATTGGTGGAGCCGCTGGAGATCAGGCCGCCGATGCTGTCCGGCCCGAAATCCTCCTTGATCTTGAGAAACTGCTCGGCTGTGACGCGCAGGGCCTCTTCCCAGGTCGTCTCGTGCAGAACTCCGTTTTTTCGGACTAGGGGCCGGACCAGGCGGTCCGGGTCGCTTATGAATTCGTAGCCGAATCGTCCCCTGACGCACAGGCTGCCCAGGTTCGAGCCGACTCCTTCCAGGCTGGTAATACCGACCACCCGGTTTTTCTGGACATTGAGCTCCATCCGGCAGCCGCAGCCGCAGAAAGTGCAGGTGGTCGGCACCCGCTCGCAGAGCCAGGTCCTGGTCTTGTAGCGGCTCAAATTTTCGGTCAGGGCCCCTGTGGGACAGGCCAGAAGGCACTCCCCGCAGGACTCGCAGATATCCGGATTGACCGGAACCACCCGGCCCTGATTCCCGGTGCCTTCGATATCGATGGCCCTGATGTGCTTGACGTCCCGGCAGGCGGCTACGCAGCGGTAGCAGAGGATGCAGCGCTCCGGCCAGTAGCGGATATAGGAAGTGGCGTACTCCGGGGGCGGGCCCTGAGGCGGCGCTGTCATGGGGACATCTTCTATGCCGTATTCGTGGACCAGATCCTGGAGGCCGCATTCACCTGCTTTGTCGCAGACTGGGCAGTCGTGATGCCCCCGGCCGATGAGCATTTTCAGAATTTCTTTCCGGGCCGCCAGGACCCGCTTCGAGTCCGTTCTGATGTCCATGCCTTCATTGGCTGCGGTGGCGCAGGCCGGGACCAGAATGTCGCTGCCTTGCAGCTCCACGACACAGATCCTGCAGGCGGCGAGGGGGCTGGTCCGCTCCAGATAGCACAGTGTGGGAATGTGCACCCTGTTTTGCCTGGCCACTTCCAAAATCGTCTGCCCAGGCGTGAATTGCGTTTCCCGGCCGTTGAGCAGCAACGTTGAATCCATGTTTACCTCTTTCTTATACCAGAAGTTGGTATAAATTGCGCTTTTTATCTGCCGTTAATGAAAATTTTCCCGGGTCATGTTAGACAGGAGATTTATTTTGACCAACTTCTGGTATCTATTTGATACATTTGAATGAACCTACAAGGCGGCCAGCCCGATCCGGTAGCAGCGCAGACAGCGGGAAGCCTCCCGGATGGCCTGGGGCTCGGTCAAGCCCGCTTCGACCTCGTCAAAGCTCTTGATCCGCAGATCCGGGTCCAGGGCCTTTTGCCGGGCCCGTTTTTCGAACCCCCTGAAGGGGACCTTTTCATTGGGATGATAGACCTTCATCAGGGAGAGGAGTTTCTCCATGTGATCATCGTCTTCGCTGTAACAAGTGTTCTGGTCCAGAAACTGGTTGATGTATTTGGCTGCTTTTTTTCCGGCGTTCAGGGCCTCGATGAGGCTGGCCGGACCGGTGGCGCAGTCCCCGCCGCCGAAGATACGCTGCTGGCCGGTCCTGAAGGTGTAGTCGTCAACTTCGATGGTCTTCCACCGGGTCAGCTCAATGCCTCGCTCCTCGGGCAGGACGAGGTCGACCGAACAGGTCTGACCGATGGCCGGGATGATGGCTTCACACTCGATCTCAAAATTCGAGTCCTTGATCGGTTCCGGGCGCCTGCGGCCGGAGGCATCCGGTTGCCCCATCTGCATGCGAAGGCATTCCAGGGCCCTGACCTTTCCGTTTTCCGCGAGGATACGCACCGGCTGAATCTGAAAGTTGAAGATGACCCCTTCTTCCTGAGCCTCTTCTATCTCCACCTGGTCGGCCGGCATTTCAGACAGGGTCCGCCGGTAGACGAGGTTGACCTCTTTAAAGCCCAGCCGCAGGGAGGATCGAACACAGTCCATGGCCACGTTGCCCCCGCCCACGACCACGGCTTTCTTGCCGGAGAGCGGTTTCTCGCCCAGGGCGATGCGCCGCAGGTATTCCACCCCGGTCATGAACCCTTCATACCCTGCCTCTTCGCCTTCGCAGCGCATACTGGACGGTTCATGGGCCCCGACCCCTACGAAAATGGCCCGGTAGCCTTCGTTCTTGATCTGTTCGACGCTGATGTCCTGCCCGACCCGTGTATTATAGCGGATCTCCGCACCGGTTTTCTCGATGAGTTCGACTTCATGGCGCAGCAGTTGGCGGGGAAGCCGGTAGTCCGGGATGCCCACCGCGGCCATGCCTCCGGGCTCAGGGAGGGCCTCGAAAATGGTCGATTGATAGCCGAGGCGTCCCAGGTAAAAGGCACAGGACAGTCCGGCCGGGCCGGCTCCGATGACGGCCACCCGTCCCTGTTTTTTCGGAGGAAGGGTGAACCGGGGTTCCTGCTGATGCGCGATCTCATAATCGGCCGCGAACCGCTTCAAGGTCTTGATGGCGATGGCTTCGTCAACCAGGGCCCGCCGGCACTGGGACTCGCAGGGGCGTACACAGACCCGGCCGATGGTTCCCGGGAGAGGGCAGTCGTTGCGGACCACCTCCAGGGACTTGTCGTAGTAGCCGAGCCGGATATTCTCGATGTATCCGGGTATGTCCAGATGGGAGGGGCAGGCCTCGGTGCAGGGGGCGGTGATCTTATAGAGGTAGCTCCCCTGGAAGCGTCTCTTGCCTTCGGCTATGGCCGATTCGAAAAGATCCCGGTAATGGTTCAGGGCATCTAAGAGGGGGCGGGGCGTGGTTTCGCCGATGCCGCATTTGGAGGTGTCTTTCATGACATGGGCCAGTTCCTTCAAGCGTTCGATGTCTCCATCCCGGCCGTAACCGTCACAGATACGCTGCAGGATTGCGCTCATCTCATCACTGCCCAGACGGCAGGGGAAACACTGGCCGCAGGACGCATTCTTGACCCGGAGCATGTATTCCCGGCACATGTCGATGATGTCCACGGAATCGTCCAGGACCACGATCCCGTCCCAGCCCATGAAAGCTTTGAGTTTCCGGTTTCCGCCAAAGACGAATTGAAACTGACTGTGGGCCGGTTTCGAGTCTTCCTCGCTCCAGTGGCCCCATGTGGAAAACTTAACGCCTGTATCCATATACTCTCCAAAGAAGGTTCCAGGTTCACGGTTCACGGTTAAAAAAAGAAGAGGGTGGTATCCATCCTTTCTGCTCACCATTCTTTCTTCAACTGCCCCTTTTTGCCAATCGAGCTGGCATTTCTCTTCAAAAATTTCTTGTTCTTCAACCGTGAACCGTGAACCCGGAACCGTGAACCATATTCAACAAAGACTTCAAGTATGACCCAGCATTTTTTACCTGAGAGGCAACATTCAGAAAACCAGCCTCTTACCTGTCAACCTCGCCGAGGACGATGTCGATGCTCCCGATCAGGGTTATGACGTCCGCGATCATGTGTCCCTGGATGAGCTTGGGCAGAGCGCCGACCAGGTAGTAACAGGGAGAGCGCATCTTCAGCCGGTATGGCCTGGACCCGCCGTCTCCCACCAGATAGAACCCGAGCTCTCCTTTGGCCCCTTCGACGGCATGATAGCATTCTCCCCTGGGTATGGCCGGACCCGGTGAGACCAGTTTGAAGCGGTGCATCAGGGCACCGACGTCCCTTTTGACTTCTTTCATGTCCGGGATGGCCACCCAGGGATTGTCGGTCTTGACCGGTCCGGAGGGAAGGTTCTCGACCGCCTGTTCGATGATCTTCAAGGACTGGGTGAACTCTTCCATGCGCACCAGATAGCGGTCATAGGCGTCTCCCTTTTCACCCACAGGGATCTGGAAGTCGAAATCGTCATAGCTGCTGTAAGGCAAGGCCTTGCGGACATCGTAGGGGACCCCCGAGGCCCGCAGGCTGGGACCGGTCATGCCCAGGTTCAGGGCATCCCTGCCGGAAATGATCCCGACCTTTTTGGTCCGTCTGGTCCAGATGGGGTTTTCCGTAAGCAGGGTGTTGTAGCCCTCGATGGCGGGTTTCATTTTTTTGACAAATTCTTTGACCTTGGCCACGAAAGTCAAGGGGACATCCCTGGCCACGCCGCCGATCCGGAGGTAGCTCGGGGTCAAGCGATAGCCGGAGACCTCCTCGGTGATGTCCATGGCCATTTCCCGATCGGCAAAGGCGTAAAAAATGGGAGTCATGGCCCCGATATCCAGGGCGTGGGTTCCCAGCCAGAGCTGATGGCCCATGATCCTGGAGAGCTCGGCCATGATCACCCGGATGTACTGGGCCCTTTTCGGGGTTTCGACGCCAAGGAGCTTTTCCGCGGTCAGGCAAAAGCCGAGGTTGTTGACCGAAGCGGCCGCGTAATCCAGCCTGTCGGTCAGGGGGATGATCTGGAGGAGGTTGCGCTCTTCAGCCAGTTTTTCCAGCCCCCGGTGGAGATAGCCCACGTGGGGTTTGGCCCTTTTGATGGTTTCGCCTTCCAACTCCAGTTCCAGGCGCAATACGCCGTGAGTGGCCGGGTGGTGGGGACCCATATTCAGGATGATGGTCTTGTTCTCACCATCGGCGGCCTCGGTTAATTCCTGATCCGAAAAAGCCGATTTGACCTGGACTGAATCAGGATCGAAGGGCTGGTCAAAGCCTTCACCCCGGATCGGAAAATCCTTGCGCAGGGGGTGTCCCTCGAAGTTGTCCCAGGTCAGGATCCGGCGCAGGTCCGGATGCCCGGAGAAGCGGATTCCCATGAGATCGAAGACTTCCCGTTCGGCCCAGTCGGCGGAAGCGAAGATGTGCGAGGCGGTCGGCACCTCCCGGCCTTCATCAACCTGAAGGTTGACGATGAGCCGCTTTTCGTTCTTGACCGAATAGAGGATGTAGTCGAGGTCGAACCGAGGAGATCGTTCCGGGTAATCCACGGCCACGATGTCGCTGAGCAGCTCGAAGGCGAGGTCAGGATTATTCAGAAGATTATCCAGCAGGGAGACCAGATGATCGATGGCAATTATAATTCGCAGATCGTCGTGGTCTGTCCGGGCTTCAAGCACGGCACCGGGGGCCGTTTCTTGAATCAGGCCGGCAAGATGCGCATTGTCCATAAAAAGCTCCGATGCTTACTCTTCGATTGAAATCTGGTCGGGATGCTTATCCAGCCTGTCCGTCTTGATCTTTTCCTGGAGCTTCATGAGGGAGGCCAGGAGGGTTTCCATGCGAGGCGGGCATCCCGGGACATAGATATCCACCGGGATGATCTTTTCGACACCCTGAAGCACGGCATAGCTCAGGAAGTGGCCGCCGCTGCTGGAGCAGGCGCCCATGGCGATGACCCATTTGGGCTCGGGCATCTGCTCGTAGACCCGCTTGACCTGAGGAGCCATCTTGATGGTCACGGTACCGGCCACAATGAGCAGATCTGATTGACGGGGAGAGGGCCTGAAGACTTCCGCTCCGAAACGGGCCATATCGTAATGGGGCATGGTCGTGGCCATCATTTCCAGGGCGCAGCAGGCCAGGCCGAAGGTGCAGGGCCAGAGCGAGTTTTTCCTGGCCCAGTTGACGACCGTGTTCACGCTGCTGACAACGATATTATCGCCTTTGAGTTGTGATTCTATTCCCATTCCAGGGCCCCCTTTTTCCAGACATAGATATAACAGACAAACAGGATGCAGATGAAGATGAGCATTTCCACGAAGCCAAACAGGCCCAATTGGTCATAGTAGACGGCCCAGGGGTAGAGAAAGGCGCATTCCAGATCGAAGATCAGAAAGAGCAGGGCAAAGACGTGAAACTTGATGGGGGTCTGGATATACTGGAAGCCCTCGCTGGGAAGCCCGCATTCATAAGAGGCCGTTTTTTCTCTGGTTATTTTCCTTTGGCCGATCAGGCTGGACAAAAACACGGTGACCACCCCGAACCCGATGGCCACGAGCATCAGATAGAGGATGGGGACATATTCCAAGAGCATACCGCTGCCTCCGTTTTCGAAAACATCCTGATGATTGAGGACTGGCAATCCTTAAAACAAAAAAATCAGATAGTTGGACTATCTGACAAGCAGATGTATCAGTTCCCTTCCGCTTGGGAAAAAAATCACTATCAAATGGTTCCGGCCTGGTCAAGCTTTTCCCTAGGCCGAAAAAAAAAGCCTGTCAAGACTCTTGCCCAGGCTTTTCCTCAAGTCGTGGCTTTCGATACGTGAAGATTTTCACGAGTCGTCTTTTCAGCAAGCTGGTTCGGGTCCGCCCCGGTTCACCATCTGTTCAGGAGATCCTCGCCCATGACCTTGGCCAGATGGTCCTGAAGAGCGATGAATCTGGCTCCCACGATCTTGATCAGGTAGTTGAGAAAGTAGTAGCCAATGGTATGGTCTTCTTCAAAGACCCTGAACAGATCGGTCTTTTCTATCATGAGCACCCGGCAGACGTCGGAGACGCAGTAGGCTGACAGCCGGTATTTGTAAGGAGGCACAAAGGGCGACCACCCTCCGAGCTGGGCGCTTTCCGGAGTACCGGTGATGGTGATGATGGCCTGATCCGAGGAGGCGGACTTGCTTCCCGGGAGCTCGAAGCGCAGCTCCATCTGTCCGTCATAGTTGATCCAGATCTGATGGGCGTTATCTCCCTCCTTAAAAAGCCGGTCACCCTTCTTGTATTCCCTTTTGAAGCAGATATCCTTGATGCGGTTTAACTGATCCTTGTTGAGTTCCTTGAACAGTTCGAGGGTCTTTAAGATGTCTGCAGGCATTTGGCTTTCCTCCAAGCAAGACAGGATTAGGGTGTTTTCTGGACTCTTACCGCACAAACCTTGTATTCAGGAATCTTGGCGATGGGGTCCATGGCCGGGTTGGTCAGCTTGTTGACATTGCTTTCCACATAGTGGAAGGGGATGAACACGGTCCCTTTCTTCATTCTCGGAGTGATCTGGACCCTGACCCCGATTTCTCCCCGGCGCGAGGCCACATTGACCAGTTCTCCCTGGCAAAGGTCCAGTTCTCCTGCGTCTTCCGGGCTGATCTCCATGAAGTTCTCGGAGTATTCACAGACAAGGGTCGGGGAGAGCCTGGTCATGGTCCCGGTGTGGTAATGGGCGAAATTCCTGCCGGTGGTCAACCAGAGGGGATAGTCGGCATCAACGCTCTCGGCCGGGGGGATGAACTCTACGGCGTGAAACAGGCCTCTGCCTCTGACGAATTTGTCCTTGTGCAGATACGGGGTTCCGGGGTGCCCCTGGTCCGGACAGGGCCACTGCAGGCCGGGACCTTCGAGTCGGGCATAGCTGATCCCCCCGTAGGACGGGGTGACCGTTGCGATTTCCTCCATGATCTCCTGAGGCGACTCGTAGCGCATGGCATAGCCGAATCTGGAGGAGACCTCCTGGATGATTTCCCAGTCAGGTCTTGCCTCGCCCGGAGGGTCGATCGCTTTTCTGACTCGCATCACCCGCCGTTCGGTATTGGTAAAAGTTCCGTCCTTTTCGGCGAAACTGGCCCCGGGCAGAACCACATCGGCCAGTTCCGCGGTCGGGGTCAGGAAGATGTCCTGGACCACCAGGAAATCGATCTTCTCCAGGGCCTTGCTGACATGATTGCTGTCCGGATCGCTGACGACCGGATTTTCTCCTAGCACGTACAGCCCATGGACAGACCCCTCTTCGATGCCGGAGATCATCTCCGGGATGGTCAAACCGACCCGGGTGGGAAATTTTCCGCTGTTCCAGGCCTTGGCCATCTTGTCGTGAAGGGCCTCGTCGGTCACCTTCTGGTACCCGGAAAAGACATTGGGCAGTCCGCCCATGTCGCAGGCTCCCTGGACGTTGTTCTGGCCGCGCAGGGGGTTGACCCCGGCGGATTCCTTGCCCAGATTCCCGGTAAGCATGGCCAGGTTGGCCAGGGCCTTGACATTGTCCACACCGGTGGTGTGCTGGGTGATGCCCATGCAGTAGAGGATGCTGGCCTTGTCCGCCCTGGCGTAGAATTCGGCCATAACTTCGATGTCTTTGCCGGGAATGCCGGTCAATTCCGCGGCCTTGTCCACCGAAAAAGCGTCGATGGTCTTTTTGAACTCTTTAAATCCCTCGGTACGTTCGTTTATAAAGGCCTGATCCTGCCAGTTGTTGTCCAGGATGACCTTCATCATGCCGTTCAGCAGGGCCACGTCGGTGCCGAGGTTCTGCTGGACCGCCACATCGGCTATATCGGCGATGTGTATCTTTCTGGGGTCGGCCACTATGACCCTGGCCCCCTTGTCCTTGGCCCGGTAAACCCGGGTGCCGACAAGCGGATGCGAGGAGGTGGTGTTGGAGCCTATGATGAAGATGCAGTCTGCGTCTTCGATCTCCTCGACCGAGTTGGTCATGGCCCCTGAACCGAATGCTGCGGCAAGACCTGCCACTGTGGAGGAGTGTCAGAGCCTGGCGCAGTGATCGATGTTGTTGGTGCCCACCCCGGCCCGGGCGAATTTCTGGAAGATGTAGTTCTCTTCATTGGTCACCTTGGCCGAGGCCATGAAGCCCAGGCTTTGCGGACCTTTCTGCTCCGCGATCTCCCTCAGCCTGTTTGCGGTGTAGTCCAGGGCTTCGTCCCAGCTCGCTTCCACGAGTTGGCTGTTTTTCCGGATCAAGGGTCTGGTCAGCCGGTTGGGACTCTGGATGAATTCATGCACATTCCAGCCCTTGATGCACAGCTTGCCTTCGTTGGTCGGGCTGGTCTTGCAGGGGATGGTCCCGATGACCTGACCGTCGAGCACTTCGAGATAGAAGTTGCAGCCGCAGCCGCAGTAGGTGCAGGTCGTGAGCGCGGTCGTGTATTCCATGAAATGACCTCATGATACTTGCGCG
>JAIPDR010000147.1 GCA_021737615.1 Desulfohalobiaceae bacterium
CTTCCGGATAAGACCCTCAAGGAGTTGATCAAGCCCGCCTACTTCGTATCCACCTATCAGACCATAGACAATCTCCTGCCTGTCCTGAAAAAACGCGAAGATCACATGGCCGTGGTGGTTGATGAATTCGGATCAGCCATAGGTCTGATCACCATTGAGGATATCCTGGAAGAGGTTGTCGGGGAAATCGACATGGGCTATGACTTCGAGGAATATCTGCCCAAACAGCGCGGCAAGGTCGAAAAGATAGGCGACGAGGTCTATGTGGTGGACTCCAGGCTCCCCATTTCAGAGGTCAACGAGCTTCTGGGCATCGAGCTGCCGGCCAGGGAATCCTATACAGTGGGCGGGCTGGTCATGGCCCGCCTGCGCCACATACCGGACGAAGGAGAGGCGGTTATCGAGGCCGGCTACAAATTCACGGTCCTGGAGTCAACGGAACGTTCGGTGAAAAAAGTCCGCATTGAACGAATTTGAGCCAAGCAGACATGGCTCGAATTCGTTTTGGACTTATTGAGAAGTTACCCGGTTTAGTCAGGCCGGGAGTTTGTTTTTTTAATCGCCTCTAGCAACTTGGTCGTGCTCAGACCCTCTTCCAGGTCAACCAGGACGACCTCCCCGCCGCAGGCCTCGACCACCTCCCGGCCAACGACCTGCTTTCCGGCATAATCCGCTCCTTTGACCAGGACATCCGGTTTGATTTGCTCGATAAGCTTTAAAGGGGTGGGCTCCTCAAAAACTATCACCAGATCCACGCTTTCCAGGGCCGCCAGGATAGCAGCCCGGTCTTTCTGGGTCAGCAAGGGACGGTGCGGGCCTTTGAGCTTGGCCACTGAGCCGTCGGAATTGAGTCCGACCACGAGCCGATCGCCCTGGGTGGCGGCAGTCTGCAAGAGTTTGATGTGACCCGGGTGCAGGAGATCAAAGCAGCCGTTGGTGAAGACGACCGTCTGTTTTCTTTCCCGCCACTGCAATATTCTGTTCAGCCCAGCCTTTAGGGTGACTACTCTCCCCTCTTTCTCACTGTCGGCCCAAAAATCGTTTTCCAGCTCCTGGTGTTGCACCGGTCTGGTCCCAAGCTTGCCCACGACGATTCCGGCCGCCCTGTTGGCGATTCCGGCCGCCTCCCTCCAGCCGCTTCCCGCCCCCAGGCATGCGGCCAGCGCGGCCAGGACCGTGTCTCCGGCCCCGGAGACATCGAAAACCTCTCTGGCCCTGGCGGCAATGGCCAGAGGCGGCTGCTCTTTCTGGAACAGGACCAGGCCCTTGCTGCCTCTGGTCAGGACCATTTTCTCCGCTTCCAGGCTGTCCAGGATATTTCCGGCAGCTGAAAAAAAGGAATCTTCCCTGTCGCTGTCGATCCTGGCATAGTGCTTCAGCTCATCGAAATTCGGGGTCAGGCAGTCGGCCTGTCTGTATTTTTCCCAATCCTGTCCCTTGGGATCCACTAAAACCAGGGCCCCGCTGGCCCTGCTCCTTGAAATGAGCCTTCGGCACAGCCCGTGGCTCAACAGCCCCTTGGCGTAATCAGAGAGAACCAGCACACTCCCGGGGGTGATATGATCCTGGAGAGCCTTGAAAACAAGCCCTTCGGTTTCCTCGGAAACCGGCTCGATTTTTTCCTGGTCAATGCGCAGGAGCTGCTGGTTCTGGGCCATGATCCTGGTCTTGGTGATGGTGGAAACATCCTTCACCCGAAGAGTCAGGTCCGTGATGGCCTGATCCTTGAGAAGACTTCGTATGCGAGTACCTTCTGCATCCCGGCCGCAGACACCCGCGAGACAGACCTTTGCACCGAGACCGGCCAGATTGGCAGCCACGTTGGCCGCCCCGCCCAGGACCATGGTCTTTTCCAGGCACTGTAAGACAGGCACCGGCGCTTCCGGGGAGACCCGTGAAACACGGCCCCAGACATAGCAGTCCAGCATGATATCCCCAACCACAACGACCCTGGCACTGGAAAAATCCGGCAACCGCGTCAATTTTGGATTTTGGACTGTCGATTCCGGACGGGAGACAGCCCCATGATGTTTTTCCCCATACTCCCGGCTCCCGGTCTTCCTCTCCCTATTCCCTTCTTTGTGCTCCTCACTCCTCACTTCCGACTCCTCACTCAGAAGACCCGGCCCGCCGGTTCTACCATATCTATGGACACATCCACGGCCACGGCCTGAAACAGGCTGGTCACCTTCAATACCAGGCGGCAGTCCCCTTTTTTACGTTCGATGATCCCCTGGAGGTCCTTGAACGGTCCGCTGGCAACTCTGACTTCCTGACCCTTTTCAAGATAATGGTGCGGATAGACGTTGACCTCGGCATCAATCACCATCTTGATCTGCCGCAGTTCCTGAAGCAGCCGGGACTGGTCGGTGACCTCTATGACTCTGGCTATCTGATGCGAGCACATGGCCTGGTACCGTTTGCCGGCATCCCCCTTGAAGAAGACGTATCCCGGAAAAACCGGGACCAGGCTGTACCTGACCCGCTTCTGCCCGGGCTGACGCCTCTTGAGCATGGGCACATAATAGCCTATCCCCTGGCGGATCAAAAAAGAGGCCAGCATCTTCTCACGCCGGCTTTTGGTATGGGCAATCCGCCACAGATCCCCGTTATTATTCTCTTTTAGCCCGGGTTCATCCAAGATATTTTTGGGAAAAATCGGATCCGGATTCTGTTCCAGTGGTCTGGTCATGCGGCAATCCCCCAAAACAGTCTTCGCCCGCAGCCCCGGCCTGCAGCCGCAGCAGAATAAATCATCCTGGGCATCATTTAGCGAAACAGCCAACGGGCGGTTCAAAATATGTCCCTGTTTTTGAAGACGTAGTTTACAGGCAAGACGCTCATCAAGCAGGGACGATCAAGGAGCAACACCTTGCAAATAAGAGACGATCGGGCTAAACCTGACTTTGTTATCCGTCTCGATGGGCCTGGCTGTCAGCCGGACCCACCCGAGACGGATAAGGCCCGGAAACTCCAAGCCCCGAATCACAAGTAATCCATAATGCCCGAATTGTATAATAAACCAGAAATCCTGGCCCCGGCCGGGAACAGAGACATGTTCCTGGCCGCCCTGGCCGCCGGAGCGGACAGCGTCTACTGCGGCCTGAAGCATTTCTCGGCCCGGATGGAGGCTGAAAACTTTACCATCAGTGAACTGGCCGGTCTCAGAGAACTGGCTGAAAAGCATGGCTGCCGGACCTACTGTGCCATGAACACCCTGGTCAAACCCGGCGAACTCCAGGCCGCGGGCCGGCTTTTGGATGGACTCATCCACCGGGTCCGGCCCCAGGCCCTTATCATCCAGGATCTGGCCCTGATCCGCCTGGCCAGGGAGCTCGGCTTTCAGGGAGAGCTTCACTTGTCCACCCTGGCCAACCCCGGTACCCTGCTCGGGATGGAGCTGATCGGCTCCCTGGGCATCAAGCGGCTGGTTCTCCCCAGGGAACTGAATCTGGAGGAGATAAAGCGCCTGGCCGCTTCCTGCCCGCAGAACCTTGAACTGGAAACCTTTGTCCACGGGGCCCTGTGCTACGGTGTCTCCGGGCGCTGCTACTGGAGCAGCTGGCTGGGCGGCAAAAGCGGGCTCAGGGGCCGCTGCGTTCAGCCCTGCCGGCGGTTGTACACCGCCCCGGCAGACGCGAAGCGTTTTTTTTCCTGTCAGGACTTAAGTCTTGACGTCCTGAGCAAGCCCCTGCTGCAGATCCCGCAAATATCGGCCTGGAAGATCGAAGGCAGAAAAAAGGGGCCTCACTACGTCTTCTATGTCACCAAGGCCTACCGGCTCCTGAGAGATCACCCCGGAGACGGCAAAGCCAAGAAACTGGCCCTGGACCTCCTGGAGCAATGCCTGGGCCGGACAACCACCCATTCCACCTTCCTGCCGCAGAAGCCGCACAACCCCGTGCAGGAGGATAAAGATACCGGTTCCGGTCTGTTCGTCAGCAAGCTGGGGAAAACCCCCAAGAACGTTTTTTATATCAGGCCCCGGACGGAGATCCTCCCCGGAGATTTGCTGCGCGTCGGATACCAGGATCAGCCGGGGCACCTGGTGATCAGGATCAAAAAATACGTCTCCAAAGGGGCCAGGCTGAACATCCCCAAACAGAACAAGGACTTGGTCCCGGGGACAGCGGTATTCCTCATCGACCGCCGGGAGCAGGAGCTCAAAAACCTCCTGAACAGGCTGTCCCGTGAACTTTTTGCAATCACCCCGGATCCGGAGCCCTCGCCCTCCTCCGGCTTTCAGGTCCGGGAGTCCGGAGCGAAACAGACACCCAAAAAGAGCAGGACCACCAGAGTCTACCCGGAAATCCCTGTCGGAAAACTCAAAAACGGGGACTCGGTTGAGCTGACCCCGGCCCGAAGCCGCAGGCTGAGCAAAACCCTGTATTCGAAGCTCTGGTTCTGGCTGCCCCCGGTAATCTGGCCCGAAGAAGAACCGACCTGGAAAAAAATCCTCCTGCAGATGACGACCCAGGGGGCCGTTCGTTTCGTAACCGGCTCGCCTTGGCAGATCTCCCTGTTCAATGCCCCCCGGGACTTGGAGATCTGGGCGGGCCCCTTCTGCAACCTGAGCAATTGGTACGCGGCCTCGATCCTGAAGGAACTCGGATTTAAAGGAACCTTTGTCAGTCCGGAACTGGAAAGAGACAAGCTCCTGGACCTCCCCCGAACCGCGCCTCTGCCCCTGGGCATTGTCCTGAGCGGGTCCTGGCCCCTGTGCATCTCCAGATTCCTCTCCCCGGGAATAAAACCCGGGCAGATCATCAAAAGCCCGAAACAGGAACTGTCCTTTGTTGTCAAACAAGGGCAGAATTATCTGCACTTTCCCAACTGGGAACTCGATCTATCCGCCTTTCAGATCGAACTGGAGCAGGCCGGGTACACCCTCTTCGCCCACCTGTTTCAGCCGCGCCCCCCCCAGGCTCCACAACCCCGGAGGACGAGCACCTTCAATTGGGACTTACGGCTCCTGTAAGCATAGGTTTTTTATATTCTTGCGAAGCAAAACCCTTCTGGTATAACCAAGTTTTCCTTGAGCATCTCATCACTGTTCGCAGTCGGCTCCCGGCTTTTTCCTCCCGACCTCCCGTCAGCCCCGGCTCCGGAATCCGGAGAGATCCGGGTCGGCTGGGTCCCGGCCTTGAAGGGCAGGATGTAGCTCTGTTTCGCACCCCGGGCCGCCAGGAATCCGTTTTCAGCATCAATGCGGGCCATGGCCACCCCGGGGGGGCGCTTAAAATCCTGGACCGGATACTCCTGCTCAACCGCCTGACGGTAGCCGAGCCATATCGGCGCCGCTGCCCTGGAGCCGGTCTCATACTTACCCATGGGTTTGGGTTCGTCGAACCCGACATAGACCCCGGTCAAGAGGTACGGAGTAAATCCCATGAACCAGGCATCCTTCTGCTCGTCGGTCGTTCCGGTCTTGCCGGCCACCGGCCTGTTCAGGGCCTTGACCCGCCAGCCTGTTCCATGCTGGACCACCTCCTGCATCAGATAGGTGATGATGTAGGCCGTCTGTCGGCTCATGGCACTGCTGGTCTCCTTCTTGGCGGTATACAGGGTCTCTCCCCAGGCGTCCTTGACTGTGAGCACCAGCCTGGGCATTACCGTTGATCCGCCTCTGGGGAAAACCGAATAGGCCTGGCAGAAATTCAAGAGCGAAACCGAAGCCGTGCCCAGGCTGACCGAGAGGTTTCTGGGAAATTCAGCCTTTAGCCCCAATTCCCTGGCCCTGTCGATAACCTTGTCGATGCCTATCTGTCTGGCCACACGGATGGTCACCAGGTTCCTGGAATGGACCAGAGCGGTCCGCAGAAGGGTGGGTCCATAAGATGTTTTCTCGTAGTTTTCCGGTTTCCAGGTGGTTTGGGTGGACTTATCCGTGTAGATGACCGGGGCATCCAAAAGAGTCGAAGCCGGGGTAAACCCATTGTCCAGGGCCGTTGAGTAGACAATGGGCTTGAAGGCCGAGCCAGGCTGCCTCCTGGCCTGCGCGGCCCGATTGTACTGGCTTTGCTTGAAGGAATACCCGCCCACCATGGCCAGGACATCACCGTTGTCCGGATTCATTGAAACCAGGGCTCCTTCGACCTCTGGTTTCTGCTCCAGATCGAAGCGAAGGCCATTTTCTTCGGCCCCCTCTTCTGAAGACAGCGAAGCCCAGACAACATCCCCGGCCTCGAGCACTTTCCGGGCATCCTTGATATCTTGTACCTCCTCCGGTGCTTTTGCCGGATCCGGTTCTCTACACCAACTCATACTCGAGACATCGATCCAGCCCTTTTGATTCTGGTACAGGACCCCGGCTCCCTTTTCTTGAACATCCCTGACCAGGACCTGAACCCATTCCCCGGGCTCGGGTACTGCCGCTTCGTTCGGATCGGACTTTGAAAATTCAGCATACCGCTCAGGCGGGATACGTCGTATCGGCCCCCGCCAGCCCCGCCTTTTGCTCGAAGCCTCCAGACCCCTTCTGACCGAGTCCTCAGCCGCCTTTTGATGGGAAAGATCCACTGCAGTATACACCTTGAGCCCGCCCCGGTAGGTGGCTTGTTCACCAAAATGCTCAATCAGCCAGCGCCGGACTTCCTCCAGATAAGCGGCCCCTGTTTCCCAGGAGGGATCGGGCATGGATTCATACTTCAGCGGCTGATTCAGGGCCTCCCCGTAGGCTTCGGCGTCGATCCAGCCAAGTTCCAGCATGTGGCGCAGGATTCCCATCTGCCGGATCTTGGCCTTTCGTTTGTTTCTGTAAGGGTCATAAGCAGACGGCGCCTTGGGCAGGGCCGCCAGAAGGGCCGCCTCGGCCAGGGTCAATTCCGAGGTGTGCTTGGCAAAATAGGTCCGGGCCGCGGCCTCAATCCCGTAAGCGGAATGCCCGAAATAGATTTGGTTGAGGTAGATGGTCAGGATCTCATCCTTGTCCAGATTGTTTTCCAGCCTGTAAGCCAGGATCGCCTCTTTGAGCTTACGCTTGTAGCTCTTCTCCGGGGTCAGCAGCAGGGACTTGATCACCTGCTGGGTGATCGTGCTCCCTCCCTGGACAATATCCCCGGCCATGAAGTTCTTCACGGCGGCCCGGACAATACCCAGGAGATCTATTCCAGGATGTTCATAGAAGCTGTCGTCCTCGGCCGCCAGAAAAGCGGCCGGGACACAATCCGGCATTTTTTTCAAGGGATACAGGAACCTGTTTTCCCGGGTCAGGTAGCCAAGCACCTGTTCATCCCCGGAATAGACCGTGGTGGTCAAAGACGGGTTGTAATCCGTAATGGTCTTGATCTCCGGCAGGTCTTTGCCTGCCCAGAAATAGACCCCGACCCCGCCGGCCATTATTGCCAACAGAGAAAAAAGGAGAAAAAATACGGCAATTCGAAAAACCTTCTTCATTGGAAACGAACTCTCCCCTTGCCCAGGAGATCATGAAGATGAACCACTCCCTGCAAGACCCGATCTTTGTTCACCACCGGCAGGACCATGATGGCCGACTTTTCCATCCGTTCCAGGACCAGGGCCCCTTTTTCATCCAGGCCTGCATAATGGGGATTTCTGGTCATGTACACATCCACCGGCTCCTTCCGGGAAAAGGAGCCCCGGCAGACGAGACGCCGGACATCTCCGTCGGTCAAAATTCCCAGCAGCCTGTCCTCATTGCTGACAATGACCACCGTTCCCAGACCTCCCTGATCCAGGACCGTAAGCGCCTGCTCCAGCGTGGCACCTGATCTGACCACAGGCAGCCCCTGAACGTGCATTAACCTGCTGACGATCATCCTTAATTGTCTGCCCAAATCCCCGCCGGGATGAAAGCGTTGAAAATCGTCACGGCCAAAGGATTTCCATTCGATCAGAGCAACCGCCAGGGCATCCCCCATGGCCAGAGTGGCCGTGGTGCTGGCGGTGGGGGCCAACCCCAGGGGACAGGCCTCTTTGGGCACCCCGGTGCTGATGCAGATATGACAGATCCCGGCCAGGGTGGACTGCGGATTCCCGGTCAGCCCGATAACCTTCGCCCCCAGACTGATCAGGGTTGGCAGGATCGCATTGAGCTCATCGGTCTCTCCGCTGTTGGAGATCCCGATGACCACATCCCCGGCCTTGATCATCCCCAGATCCCCGTGGGCCCCTTCCACCGGATGCAAAAAGTAGGAAGGCGTTCCGGTGCTGCTGAAAGTTGCGGCAATTTTCCGGCCAACGAGTCCGGATTTGCCGACACCGGAAACAACGACCCGCCCTGAACAGCCGGCCAGCAGTTCCAGGGCCCGGACAAACTCATCCCCCAAGTCAGCCTGAACCTGCCTGATTCCCTGGATCTCGGTTTCCAGGACCTCCCGGGCCAGATCGATCCACTTATACTTTTCCATTGCCTCTCTTCCCATCAGGGCTGAATGATACATCACATCGTCGTTGTTCTATTATTTACACTGGAAAAGTATATAGACTGCTCCATACTGCCCCGCTGGCCTTTTTTAAAGTCAATTCATTTTCTTGAAAGATAGAGCCTTTGTCAAAACATCCATAAGTGGGCAGTATATATTTTTCTCTTATCCATACTCATATTCCCTGAAACCTGAATTTGGGTCTTGCCAAATTCAGGTTTCGAGACAGGCCTTGCCGCACCCTTCCAGGGGGAGCTCCGGATACTCCCCATCGAAACAGGCCCGGCAGTATCCCTCGTCCGCCTCCACTGCCTGCATCAGCCCGTTCAGGCTCAGATAGTGCAAAGAGTCCAGGCCTATGAACCTGGCTATGTCCGAAACAGAGTAATTCGCGGCAATGAGCTCGCCTTTCGATGAAAAATCTATTCCATAATAACAGGGATTGCAGATCGGCGGGCAGCTGACCCGCAGGTGAAGTTCCTTGGCCCCGAGTTCTCTCAATTTCTTCATCCTGGTCCTGATGGTGGTTCCCCGGACGATGGAATCCTCGATGATCACGATTTTTTTCCCCTTGATCATCCCCTTGACCGGATTGAGCTTGACCCTGACCCCGAAATCACGCATGTCCTGGGAAGGCTGGATAAAAGTCCGTCCGACATAATGATTGCGGATCATGGCCATCTCAAAGGGCAGTCCTGATTCCTGGGCAAAGCCCAGGGCGGCGTAGACCCCGGAGTCGGGAAAGGGCATGCAGAAATCAGCCTCCACCGGGGCCTCATCAGCCAGGACCCGGCCCATGTTCTTCCGGCAGGCATAGACGTCCTCTCCAAAGACCACCGAATCGGGCCTGGCAAAATAGATGAGCTCGAAGATACACGGCTTCCGCTTTTTCTGAGGCACGGCCTGCCTGGATTGCATCTTCCCCTTGTCCAGGACGATCATCTCTCCCGGTTCAACCTCCCGGATGTACTCCGCCTCCAGCAGGTCCAGGGCGCACGTCTCCGAGGCCAGGACCGTCGTTTCCCCGACCCGGCCGATGACCAGCGGCCGGAATCCCCAGGGGTCACGGACCCCGATGATCTTCTCATTGGCCTGGATAAGCAGGGAATAGGCCCCTTGGACCCTTGCGCAGGCCCTGGACACAGCCTCTTCGATGGAGACCCCGTTGCAGTTCTTGGCCGCGAGGTGCATAAAGATTTCACTGTCCATGCTGGTCTGAAAGAGGGAGCCCTCCTGTTCCAACTCCCGCCTCAAGGCAACGGTGTTCAGGAGGTTTCCGTTATGACCGATGGCCAGATGGAGATCCCGGAAATGGACCATAAACGGCTGGGCGTTGCGCAGCAGCGAGGCTCCGGTGGTTGAGTAGCGGATGTGGCCGATGGCGTTGCTGCCTTTGAGTTCATAACCGAGATGGCGTTCACTGAAGACATCGGCCACAAGCCCCATGCCCCTTTGTTCACGCAGCTTCGAACCGTCCCAGGTCACGATTCCGGCGCTCTCCTGCCCCCTGTGCTGCAGGGCGTAGAGACCGAAATAGGCCATCCGGGCGGCTTCAGAATGATTATATATGCCGATCAGTCCACAATTTTCTTTGATCATATTTTTTATCCCATATTTTTATCCATATTTTTATCCCAT
>JAIPDR010000148.1 GCA_021737615.1 Desulfohalobiaceae bacterium
CTGCCCGGGGCAGGGAAAAGGCGGCCAGGCTTTCCTGAAAGACCTCCGCCAGGGCCAGGTTGGAATGCAGGGCCTCGGAGCCGCCCCGCAGGATGACGGCGTTGCCGGACTTGAAGCAGAGTCCGGCCGCGTCGATGGTGACATTCGGCCTGGATTCGTAGATCATGCCAACCACCCCCAGGGGGATGCGGATCTTGCCCACGGTCAGCCCATTGGGCCTTTTCCACATTCCGGGTATGGACCCGACCGGGTCTGGCAGGCAGGCCACTTCCTGAAGCCCGGCGGCCATGCCTTCGATAACAGAGTCCGAGAGGGTCAATCTGTCCACAAACGGAGAGGGCAGCCCTTTTTGTTCGGCAGCCCGGAGATCCTTTTCGTTCTCCAGCTGCAGAAGGGATCTGGATTCGAGAATCCGCTCCGCGGTCCGGGTCAGGACCTTGTCCTTGACCTGACTCGAGAGTTTGGCCATTTCTGCAGCGGCCTCGACTGCGGCGGCTGCCATGGAACTGACCAGGGTCTGTACGTCACTCATGCTTTATTCCTTATGAAGTCGCCTAAAAAAACAGAAGAAGAATTCAACCCGCGGATCACACAGATGAACACGGATATCACATAGGGACCAGGTTGTCGCGGTGGATGACTTCTTCTTTGCCCTGATAACCCAGCCTGGACCAGATCTCGCTGCTTCGGCAGCCCAGGATTCTTTTCAGATCGTCTGACCGGTAATTGACAATGCCCACCGCCACCTCGGCCCCTGCAACGTCCTTGCAGAGGACACAGGCCCCTTCCTGAAAATCTCCCCGGACCCGTTTGATGCCCACGGGCAGAAGGCTCCTGCCCTTCTCCAGCAGGGCCCGGCTGGCCCCGGCGTCTAATTCCAGGACACCTTCCCTGGCCAGGGTGAAGAGTATCCAGGGCCTGCGGCCGTAAATTTTCCTTTCTCTCCCGGGCACGAATAAGGTGCCCAGATCTTCGCCTGCAAAGAGCCTGGTCAGGACCTGCTTGGTCCGGCCCCCGGCGATGAGCATCGGGACGCCGCATTCTCCGGCCATCCTGGCCGCTTCAAGCTTTGATTTCATGCCCCCGCGGCCGGCCCGCCCGGCACCCTGGCCGGCCATAGCCAGCACGGAAGCGTCGATCCCGCCGACCCTGGAAATTCTTCTGGCCTCGGTCGATTGCCAGGGGTCCTGATCGTAGAGGCCGTCGACATCGCTGAGGCAGACCAGGAGATCGGCTTCTATCAGGTTGACGATCAGGACCGCCAGGGAGTCGTTGTCTGTGAACTGGAGCTCTTCGGTGGCCACGGTGTCGTTTTCATTGACGATCGGCAGGATTCCCCACTTGAGCAGAGTGCTGATGGTGTTCTTGGCATTGACGAAACTCTGCCTGGAGATCAGTCCGTTTCTGGTCAGTAGAATCTGGGCCACATTCACCTCGTGCCCCTCGAACTCCTTTTCATAGGCATGCAGGAGGCGCCCCTGGCCGACAGCGGCCAGGGCCTGTTTTTCCGGCATCGATTTGGGTTCTCTTTTCCGGGCAAGCCTGGCCCGTCCGGCTGCGACAGCCCCTGAGGACACGAGGATGATTTGCAGCCCTCTTTTGTTCAGCCCTACGATCTGAGAGGCCAGCCCGGCAATGACTGTCTTGTCCAGGCCGTATTCGTCGGTCAGAACGGCACTGCCGACCTTGATCACCACCCTGTGGGCGGCTGAAAGGATTTGTTGTCGATTCATGTGCATCGTAGCCCTGCTCCAGGGCTGAGTCTTGGATTTTCACCGTAAAGTGCATCCCGTGCAAGTGACATCGGGATATCAAGTTTGAGCCTCCGGGCCATGGCCCGGAGGCTCAAATTGATGATAACAAAGGACAGGAGCACATTCAAGGAAATAACCCGAGCCAATTTCAGATTAGCTCTGCACCGTTTTCTTTTCCTGCGGATTTTGACGCCTTTAAACGGAAAAGTTCGAGACGACTCGACGGCGGGAGGGAAAGCGGCCTTGATTTCTCAATTTTACTTTGGTCGCGAGTTGATGTATTGTTTGTACAGTATGCAGCAAAACAACCATAGTATTTCTTGGTTAGGGTCAGGAACTTATCAACAGCCTTATTTATAAAAACCAAATGACAGATAAGATACTCGTTGTTGATGATGAGCTGAACGTCCTCGAACTCATCAGAAGATTTTTGATGCGCGCGGGCTACGCCTGTACTGTGGCCTCCAGTGCGGCTCAGGCCAGGGAGTTGCTCGAAGCGGAACCATACACCATGCTTTTGACTGACATAGAGATGCCCGGGGAATCCGGTCTGGAACTCACCCGGTTTGTAAAAACAGCATATCCGGACATGATTGTGATTTTCGTGAGTGGATGCACTGACCGGGATACAGCCAAAGCAACCCTGGAAAACGGGGCCTATGCCTATCTGACCAAACCGATCAGGATCAATGAGATGCTCCTCTTTGTGGAGAACGGGCTGCACAGCAGGCGCCTGGAGATCGAAAACCGCAGCTATTTGAACGAACTCGAGAAAAAGGTCAAAGAGCGGACCAGGGAACTCGAAGAGGTCGTGGATGAATTGCGAAAGAGCCGCAAGGCCTACCAGGAAAGCGAGGAGAAATTCAGGATCGCCATTGAACATTCCAATGACGGGGTTGTGATGTTCGGCCAGGGGCGCATACTTTATGTCAATGCCAAGTGCGCCCAACTTTTTGGCTTTTCTGGCCCGGAGGAGATTGTAGGCAAGGACCCCTTTTCGATCGTTCATCCCGATGATCGGCAGCGGGTTATGGACATCAATACCAGAAGAATTCTGGGAAAACCCGCCCCGGAGCGCTATGAATTCAAGGGATTGCACAGGGACAGGCACCCGGTGGACCTGGAACTGTCGGTCGCACAGACCAGATATCAGAATATACCGGTGACTCTGGCTTTTATCAGAGACATCACCAGTCAGAAGGCAGACCGGAAAGCCCTGGAGGAGTCGGAGGAGCGTTTGCGGAAAATACTGGGGGCGGTTCAGGCCGGAATCCTGATCATCGAGAAAAAATCCGGGACCATCATCCAGGCCAACAGCAGCGCTCTACGTATGATTGGAGCAGAACAGGACGAGGTTATCGGGAAAAACTGCCTCAGCTTCATCTTTTCATCTGATCAGCTGAAAAATCCGCTCGGCGACTCCAGACGGGAAGCTGAGAAGACCGAAGCGATCCTGCTCACAGCCGAAGGTCGAGAGGTACATATCCTGAAAAACGCTGTCCCGATCATGATCAATGGCCAGGACTGCCTTCTGGAGAGTTTTGTCGATATCAGCGAACTCAAGCAGACCGAACAGAAACTCACGGAGGCCTACCAAGAGCTGGAAAACCTCTTCGCCGCACTGTCCTCGATCCTCATCCGGCTTACGCCTTCCGGACGCATCACCAGGTGGAACGAGCAGGCCGCCGCAACCTTCGGCCTGAAGGAATCGGAAGTGTCGGGGAAGTCTCTGTTCGAGCTCCCCATCCAATGGGACCTGGAAAAACTTCAGGAAGCGGTCAACGAGAGCAGGATGAAGCAGGGCCCGGTCCGAAGCAGGGAATTCAGGTACCAGGGTCTGGATGGGAACAAGGGTCTTTTGGGTTTCACCCTGTCTCCGCTTTTCGATGAAAGCGGTATTTTCTCCGGCCATCTCATGGTAGGCGCAGACATAACCGAACGCAAGAATCTGGAGAGTCAACTGGCCCAGGCCCAGAAACTGGAGTCCATTGGACAGCTGGCAGCCGGAATCGCCCATGAGATCAACACCCCCATCCAGTATGTGGGAGACAACACCCGTTTTTTCAAGGAGGCCTTTGAAGGGCTCTCTCTGGTTTTGGAAAAGTACAGCCGATTGATGGACGGACTCAAGGAGGATGAAGATCTCACCGAGACTGTCGAGGAGGTGGCCCGGGTTCTTGAAGAGACGGATCTGGACTTTATCCAGGAGGAAATCCCCCAGGCCATAGAACAGACCCTGCAGGGGGTGGGACAGGTGGGGACCATAGTCCGGTCCATGAAGGAATTTTCGCATCCCGGAGGTCAGGAAAAAATCCTGGTAGACCTCAACACGGCCCTGGAAAGCACGGTGACCATCTCCAGGAACGAATGGAAATATGTGGCTGATCTTCAGACGGATTTCGATGATGACCTGCCCATGGTTCCCTGTCTGCCCGCAGAAATGAACCAGGTCTTTTTGAACATCATCGTCAACGCGGCCCAGGCCATTGGTGAGGCAGTCGGGAAAGAGGCAGTCGGTAAAGGGCTGATCACAATAAGCACCAGAACTCTTGCCAACGAAGTCGAAATCAGGGTCAAAGACACCGGAACAGGGATTCCGGCACAGAACAGGCCCTATGTCTTCGATCCTTTTTACACGACCAAAGAAGTGGGCAAAGGGACCGGACAGGGACTGGCCCTGGCCTATAAGACAGTGGTCGACAGGCATGACGGTGCTCTGAGTTTTGAATCCGGAGAAACCGGGACCACCTTTTTGATCAGGCTGCCGGTCTTGAAAGATTTTGATTGAATGATGAATAGAGTAGCCGGCCCCGGGAAGAACCCGGACCGGGAGGCTCCCAATCGTTCGAGCTAGGGGTGATGAAAAAACGTATTCTCTTTGTGGATGACGACCCGAATGTACTCCGGGGTCTGAAACGCATGCTGCGCAGCATGCGCCACGAGTGGGACATGGTTTTCGTGGAGAGCGGGAATGCGGCCCTGGAGATTATGGCTGCACACGGTTTTGACGTGGTGCTCACGGATATGCGCATGCCGGAGATGAACGGGGTAGAGCTTCTGGAAGAGGTCAGGACCAGACATCCTGAAACAGTGCGCATGGTCTTGTCCGGTTATTCTGATCCGAATATGATCCTGCAGTCGGTCCGCGTCGCCCATCAGTACATCTCCAAACCGACGAATCCCGGAGAGCTGAAGGACAAGATCAGCAGGTCCTTCGCCCTTGCAGACCTTTTGCCCGACACCCCTTTGTTGAAGATGATCTCGAATCTGGAAGCCGTTCCGATTCTGCCGGCCATGTACAGGCAGGTCAGGGCGGAACTGGAAAAGGAGGAACCCGCAATCGGACGGGTGGGCGGAATCATTTCCCGGGATCCGGCCATGGCCGCCAAGATCCTCCAAGTGGTCAATTCTTCTTTTTTCGGAACTCCCAGGCACATCGAGAGTCCGGCCCAGGCTGTGACCTTCCTCGGCCTGGATACGATCAAGCCCCTGGTTCTGACGGTGAAGGCCTTTTCAAAGTTCGACCCTGAAAAGATTCCATCCCGGGATCTGGAACAGATCCAGAGCCACAGCATAAGGACCGGGGCGGTGGCCCGGGCCATTGCCAAAGCAAAAGGTCTGGACAAGGGCCTGACGGATGACGCCTTCATGGCCGGACTTCTGCACGATCTTGGCAAGCCGGTCCTCATGGATCGTTTCCAAGACGACTATCACGCGCTCTTGAAAGCATCCCGGGAATCCGGCTGTTCTTTGTATCAGGCGGAAAATGAAGCCTTCGGGGTGTGCCATGCAAAAGCAGGAGCCTATCTCCTTGGACTCTGGGGGCTGCCGCAGGCCATAGTCAAAGTGGTTGGATTCCATCATGCGCCGAATCAGTGTCCTTGCTATAAGGCCACCTTGTTGCCGGTCGTGCATATCGCCAATGCCCTCACGCAGGCAGAAGACTGCAGCCGAATCGAAGAGGGCGGGATTCCAGGAATTGATCAAACCTACCTGGAACGGATTGGTTTAAAAGGCTGCCTCCAGGACTGGACCAAGATCTGCCGGGAGGCCTTGGACAGGGAAAAAGGATGAGCCATGATGGAAAAAATCTTGTTTGTCGACGATGAACAGAATATCCTGGACGGAATCAGACGCCGTCTTCGAAAGACCTTCCCGGTCGAGACCGCCCTGGGACCGGTGGAAGGCTTGCAGGCGGTCAACAAAAAAGGGCCGTTTGCCGTGGTGGTCGCGGACCTCAGAATGCCGGTCATGGACGGCATCAAGTTCCTGATCCGGCTCAAGGAACGGTCGCCGGACAGCGTCCGCATGATCCTGACCGGAAACGCCGACCTGCAGAGTGCGATCAAGGCCGTCAATGAAGGGCATGTCTTTCGCTTCATGACCAAACCCTGTCCTACGGATGTCTTGGTCAAGGTCTTGAGGAACGGAATCGAGCAGAATCGACTGCTGCGCTCGGAACGAGAGCTCCTGGAACAGACCCTCAAGGGCAGCATCGATCTTTTGACCGAGATGCTCTCCATGTTGAACCCCGAAGCCTTTGCCCGGGCTTCCCGGGTCAAGCGCTATGCCTCTGAGATAGCTTTTTACAACCTCGGTCTGACCGAGATCTGGAAAATCCAGACCTCGGCCATGCTCTCCCAGATCGGATTGATGACCATGCCCGGCCTGAGCCTGGAAAAAATCTATAAGGGACAGGACCTGACCCCCGAAGAGAGGAACCATTTCGACAGGCACCCCCGCGTCGGATTTGAACTCCTCAACCGGATCCCCAGGATGGAAGAAGTAGCGGAAATCGTCAGATGCCAGGAGCAGCGCCTGGACCAGAAAGACGGTTCTCTCCCCCTGGAAGCGCGGATTTTGAAGGTGGTCCTGGATTTCGACCTTCTCCTGGCCAGAGGGGAAAGCAGGATAGAGGCCCTGAACAAGCTCAAAAGGCGTCAGGGCTGGTACGATCCTGCGGTTCTCGAGGCCCTGGAGAGTAACCTGGCCCGCGATGAGCGATATGAACTCCGGGAGGTCAACATCGAAGACCTGCGTCCGAAGATGATCATCAAGCAGGACATCAGGACCATACAGGGGCTGTTGCTCATTGCCGGCGGGCAGGAGGCCGGCCCGGCGATAATCAGGCGTTTGCGGAATTTTAAAGATTCGGCCCGGGATATACCCGAACCGATCAAGGTCCTCGTCCCCATCGAAGAGTAATGGCTCGAATGATCAGCTGATTCAGCTTTCTTTCAGTTTATGGTTTGAGAAGGTTGGACAGAGCCGAGTCCAGGTCCGGATACAAAAAGGTGAAGCCGGACTGTTGGAGCCTCTCCGGCAGAACCCTCTGGCTGCCCAATAATGCCCGGCCCAGCTCTCCGAGCACGAGACGAAGGGCAAAGGGCGGGACATTCAGGAGGGCGGGCCGGCCCAGGACCCGGCCCAGGGTTCTGGCAAATTCCTTGTGACGCACCGTCTGCGGGGCGCAGAAATTGAAGGGACCGGTCAGTTCCTGGTTCTCCAGCAGAAAAAGCGCCGCCTCCATGAGGTCCTGCAGGTGGATCCAGGGAAACCACTGGCGCCCGCTTCCAAGCGGACCGCCGAGCCCAAGCTTGAACGGGGTCAGCATCTTGGGCAGGGCCCCGCCCTCGAGGCTCAGCACGACGGCAAAACGCATGAAGGCCACCCTGGCCCCCTTGTCCTCGGCTTTTTGGGCCTCTGTTTCCCAGTCCCGGCAGATCCGGGCCATGAAGCCTTCACCAGGGGGTTTGCCTTCCGTGAGCTCTTCCTCGCCGCGGTCTCCGTAATAGCCCACGGCCGAGGTGTTCAGCAGGGTGACCTCCTGCCCCGGGGTCAGTCCGTCAACCAGGTTGCGCGTGGTCAGGATCCGGCTGTCATAGATGGATTTCTTGCGTTCCTCGTTCCAGGGTTGAAAGATATTGCGGCCGGCAAGGTTGATGATGGCATCCACTGTCTTCAGTTCCTGCTGCCAGTCCCCGGGCTTGGTCGTGTCCGCCGAAATGTAGGTGAAACCCTGCATAGCCTGGAGGGGATGGTGGGGGGACGTTCCGCTGGCCAGGATCTGGTGGCCTTTGGACAAGAAAAAGGGAATCAGATGGCTCCCGACAAACCCCGATCCGCCGGTTATGAACACTTTCATTTCAATCTCCTTCTCCAGCTTGAAATTTTTCCATGACCTGACCGGTCAGGATGAACAGCCTCAGCCGGGACTGGCGCAGAGTCCGTCCTGCGTCTCTGACTGCTCCGGCTGGCATCCTGCATCCATTTCATGTCCGTGTTCCTCATCACAGCAGATGTTTCTACGCTTGACCAGAGCCAGCAGCCGTCTGGACAACGGTTTGACGGAAATAACCACCAGAAGTCCGGCTCCCATCCATTTGCCCCACATGGGGACGATCTCCCCGGCTTGTCCGGCCATGACCTGGGCGGAAACGCCGAGCCAGGCGTAGAGCTGATCCGTGAACAGACCGAAGAGAATGGCGGCCAGAACGATGGCCGCGAGGTAGATCGCGGTGCCCCGCCTGCCCAGGATTCCCAGCAGAACGGTCAGGGAGGTCAGGTTGGTGGCCGGGCCGGCGATGAGAAAGACCAGGGCCGCCCCCGGGCTGACCCCTTTGAGGATCAGGGCCGCGGCGACGGGTGTGGAGGCGGTGGCGCAGATATACAACGGGATGCCCACTGCCAGCATGATCAGCATGGAGGACAGGCCGCCGCCCAGAAAGGTTCCGATGACGTCCTCCGGGATGAAGGCCGTGATCAGACCGGCCAGAATGAGCCCCAGGAAAAAGAGCGCCACCAGGTCCCCCCAGACTTCGGTCATGGCAAAAGTCAGTCCGGCTTTGACCTTTTCAAAAAGGGAGTGGTGCCTCTTGTGTTCTTCAGGGGGGCATTGCCGGCCGTCGCAGCAGCCGTCCACAGGGCAGGACAGGTCCGGGACGATTTCTTCCCTGTTTTTGGGATTGCCGAAGAGGTTTTCCGTGATCCCGGCCGCCATGGCCGTTACAAAGGCCACCACCGGACGGATCACGGTCATGAGGGGGTCGAGCAGGGCGTAGGTGATGGAGATCGAGTCCACCCCGGATTCCGGGGTGGAGATGAGAAAAGCCGAAACTGCGCCGTTGTTGGCCCCTTGTTTTTTCAGGCCCGCTCCGGCCGGCAGGACCCCGCAGGAGCACAGGGGAATGGGCACCCCCAGCAGGGCCGCCTTGAACACGGAAAAAAAACGCCCCTGGCCGAGATGTCGCGCGACCGAGCCCGGGCTGAGGAAGACCCGCAGCAGGCCGCTGACCAGGAGCCCGAAGAGCATGTACACCCCTGATTCCAGCAGCAGGTCAAGAAAGTTGTCTGAAAAGGTTAGGAAATAGGAAGCCATCAAGACTCCTGCAGCCAGCATTGCACTTCCGCCTTGCTCGGGATCTTGCCCACGCACTTGACCCGGCCGTCGATGACCACAGCCGGCGTTCCCAAGACCCCGAAACAGGCGATGTCCATGGTCCTGGTCACTTTTTCGATACCGGCCTCAATCCCGGCTTCCGCCAGGCATTTCCTGACAATATCCGAAGTCTGTTCACACCTGGGGCAGCCCGGTCCGAGTACTTTTATGTCCATTGTATTTTTCTCCTGATCCGGCATTGCCCCAAATCTTGGATCAAGGGCAAACCCGGATAATTGCTGAAAGGGCAACGATCTCAAAATAAAATGTGAGGCAGCCCCTTCGGCTGCTCGTTCTCCTGCTCTTGAACAATAACCAACCAGAAGGCTTTGTCAAGGAAGCAGAAACATAACCCTGCTGTTTTTCGAGCACATTTCCTGAAGATTCAGGCAGCGGTCAAGGGTCGGGCAGGTTCTCCAATGAGGAATATCCCGTAGGTGGCCCGCAGGTTGGACAAAAAACGGATCCTGCGGCCGCTCTTGTCGTTGTTGTCCGTGTTGATGGCTATCTCCTCGAGGATGGTGAAGCCGACCTCCCGGGCGTATTCCCGGAAATCCCTGATGGTGATCACCCTGATGTTCGGGGTGTTGTGCCACTGGTAGGGGAGTTGGGAAGAGACCGGGGCCTTGCCCTTGAAAAAGAGCTGGCAGCGGTTGTCGAAA
>JAIPDR010000149.1 GCA_021737615.1 Desulfohalobiaceae bacterium
GATGGAGCCTCCGGTGTCCGTGCCCAGGGAAAACGGGGTTTGCCCGGCTGCGGTGCCGGCGGCCGGACCGCCGCTTGATCCCCCGGGAACCCGGCTCAGGTCCCAGGGGTTCCTGGTGGGGCCGAAGGCGGAATTTTCGTTGGAAGAGCCCATGGCGAACTCGTCCATGTTGGCTTTGCCCACGAGAACAGCCCCGGCCCGTTTCAGCCGGCCGACCGCCTCGCTGTCGTAAAAGGGGACAAAATCCTTGAGCATTCTGGAGCCGCAGGTCGTGGGCATTCCCCGGGTGGTCAGGACGTCCTTGACAATGACCGGGATCCCCCACAGGGGGCGTGCCGGATCCGGCCCCTGATCGTCCAGCCGTTTTGCCGCCGAGAGGGCCTGATCATGGCCGATGTGCAGCAGCGAATTGATCCGGGGCTCGGTCCATTCGATACGTTCGAGGCTGGCCTGAACCGCTTCCCGGACTGAACACCGCCTCTCCAGGAGGGCCTTTCGCAGACCGGTCAGGTTGAATTCGTTTATCTCGCAGGGCCTGAAGTCATTCATGGCATGGTTCCTCTGTGTGCCTTATTAAGATGCGAAATTTTCAGAACACCTTGGGTACGATGAAGTGCAGTCCGTCGCTTTCCGGAGCGTTTCCAAGGATTTCTTCCTGCTCGTAGTCCTGGTGGACCGTGTCCCCGCGAAAGGGGGTCCCGTGGGCCACCGGGGAATAGAGGGGGGCTACGCCGCCTGTATCAACTTCGTTGAGTGTCTCCATGTACTGCAGGATGCTTCCGAGCTGCCCGGCAAAGCGTTCCAGTTTTTCCTCGTCTCCTTCCAGTCTGGCCAGGGAAGCGATCCTGGCCACCTCTTGCGTACTGATCTTCATGTCCTAGACCTCACAGTCCGGCTAAAATTCAAGATGAAATATGGGCATACCTGAAAATGGCTTATCTGATCATCAAGCACAGAGGGCAGGCTCAAGGGCAAGCATGCGCGGGGCGTCCCCGGTTGACACCTTCCGGAGATCGATGTCTTTTTCTGATCAGCGTTCCCGTCCACTTATTTCGTTTTGTCCGCTTGCTGCCTTTTCAGCTGATTCCGGGTCCGGGAAGCAGCCTCGTTCCTGCAGTTGGTTGAAGAGGACGTATTCGTAATCTCTTTGCATCTGATCCCTGCGCTGCTTGAGCCTGGGCAGGGAGACCCGGACCAGTTCCCGGCCGGAAAACTGAAAGACAAAGAGTTCCTGCCTGGCCCGCCCCCGGGAATCCCATTTAAGCGGGGCCATGCTCCAGTAAAATCCGGAAAGGGATTGCAGGGAGGTCGACAGGTCGCTGTTTTGTTGAAGCAGCCTGCGCACAAGGTGATGTGAGAAGCGGGTGAAATCATAGCCCAGTGCTTTCCAGAAATCAGGATTCCCCTGGGCCGATGATTCGAGGCCCTGTTTCAGTTTTTTCATGGCCGGGCCGGGTTTGTCGGACCACCAGGCCATGGGGATCAGGGCCAGTTTATAGTAACTGGGATCCAAATCCGAGACCTGGTCAACCTGCTGACCCCAGAGCGTCGGTCCGAGAAAAAACATCCGGTACTCATCAAAGAAGAAAAACTCGGGGATAATCCTTCGAGCGGCTGAAAAACCGTCCGGGATGAACACCGCCTGGAAATCAGGAGTTGGCCTGAGCTGAAGGCTGCAGTCCTGACCTTCGCCATCCTTCCCGGGATTCGAGGACGGGGACTGTGCAGGCACCCGGAGAAAATCAGCCAGCATACCGCGATAATCAGATTCATTTTTCGAGTCATATCCGGTCAGGGCCGTGATTTCGCCCTGCTGGTTCTGCACTTCCAGGCTGAATGCCTTGGCCATTTTGCGGCCGTACTCGCTCTTGGGATAGATGATGCCGTATTGATGGACATCCATATCCCGACCGAGGATCTCGATCAGCGGCCGGATCTGATCCTGCCTGGAGGGGAAGAAACGATACCCGTCCCTGCCTTCCTGGCCTGGAGGCAGAGAAGAGCGAAAGGTAAAAAAAGTCTTTTCCTGATGCAGGCCGGATTCATGGATTTCCTGCCAGGTTGAAGGACGCAGGGGACCCCCCACGAGAACACAGTCTTCCGGCAGAGCGGCCAGTTCGTCTTTCCATTGGGCATCGTCGGTGTTGATGATTCGGACTTCAAGGCGGATGCCCTGCTGGAGCAGCTCCAACTGAGCCGCGTCCGCCCCTTTGGCGATCTTCCATCCGATCTGGCTGTAGGAACCGCTGAGGGGCACAAGCAGGGCCGTCTGGAAAACGGGCGGAACGGGTTCGCCCGGCAGGTCCGCCAGTTCCGGAGCGAGCACCTCCTGCAGGGCGGGATCAAGGGTCTGATAGATCGAGTTCAGGTTGACCCGGGCTTGGAGTTGGCCCAGTTCTTGGGTCTGAAGTCTTTTCTGGACAAGGTACCATCTGAAAAACGGACATGGAAATTCCAGGGGCTGGTCTGCAGGGCAGGATTGTTCCAGTCCGGTCAGACTCTCCGGGTCGAGCTCCGACAAAAAAAGGGCCAGAGACTGTCCGATCCTGAGACGTTTTTCATTGCTGTCCGCAAGGAAGTAGACTGTCTTCAGGAGTTCCCGGGGTTCAATGAAGCGTTTCTGCTTAACAAAGGTCCGGCACAAGAAAAGAGCGGCCTCCACCTTGGCCGCAAAGGGGATGTCTTCGCGCAGGATGAGCTTCTGAACGTGGGAGAGGAGGTTTTCGGCCCCTTTCGTTTCTTTTTGGATCTCGAGGAAGATGGATTGCCAGTCCCAGGTCTTTTCCACACCAGGCTCCAGTCTCTTCCAGGCCCGGAGATTTTCTGCGGCGAGTCCGAAATGTAAATTATAAACGGCTGAGGCGGCCAGCCCTTTTCTGACTCTGATTTTCTGATCGGGGGAAAGAACAGGGCCCTTATCCTGCAGCAGATCGTGGTAGAGTTTTTCAGCCAGGGAATAATTCCGGGCCAGTCCGGCTTTTTCCGCCTTTTCCAGGGCCGCCGCGATCTCTGCCTGTTCCGGGTCCGGGGTGATTGCACCCTTTGGGGGGACACAGCCGGCAAAAAACAAAACACTTGCCAGGCCGGCCAATATAAAGAAATTTTTCATACTTACGGTCATCATACATTGAGGTCGTATTTTGGCGAAAATCCCGGTAATTGACGGACGGATAAATAGCGCAACCTGGGCCAAGCACTGATATAAGAAGACCCGGTTTCAGACAAGCGCTTGAAACCGGGTCTCAGGATAGAAAGGGGGAGCCCTTCTGTCAAGAAAGAGGGGCCTTATTTCTGTTCGGTGTATTCCGCATCCACCACGTCTTCATCCTGGCCCTGGGCCTGACCGCCTGCGGTTTCCTCCCCTCCGGCCGCGCCTGCGGCTTCACCGGACTGGGCCTGCTCCTGGTAGAGTTTTTCAGCCAGCTTGTGCGAGGCCTGGGACAGTTCATCAGAGGCCTTTTTGATGGCTTCTTCGTCGTCATTTTCCATGGTCTTTTTCAGGGCCTCGATCTTGCTCTCTATGTCGCTGCGCAGATCGCTTTCGACCTTGTCTCCCAGGTCGCGCATGGACTTCTCGGTGGAATAGATCAGGGTATCGGCCTGATTGCGGGCTTCGATCAGCTTGCGTTTCTTTTCGTCTTCGCCGGAGTGGGCCTCGGCATCCTTGACCATCTTTTCGATCTCTTCCTCGGTCAGCCCGCTGGAGGCCTGAATGCGTATGGACTGCTCCTTGCCGGTGCCTTTGTCCTTGGCACTGACGTTGACAATGCCGTTGGCGTCGATGTCAAAGGTGACTTCAATCTGAGGCACGCCTCTGGGTGCCGGTGGGATTCCCTCCAGGTCAAAGCGGCCGATGCTCTTGTTGTCGCTGGCCATGGGGCGTTCGCCCTGCAGGACATTGATGGACACCGAGGGCTGGTTGTCTGCAGCCGTGGTGAAAATCTGGCTCTTTTTGGTGGGAATGGTCGTGTTTTTTTCGATGAGCTTGGTGAAGACCCCGCCCATAGTCTCGATTCCCAGGGACAGGGGGGTGACGTCCAGCAAAAGGACGTCCTTTACGTCACCGGCCAGGATTCCGCCCTGGATGGCGGCGCCCATGGCCACGACCTCGTCGGGGTTGACCCCTTTGTGCGGATCTCTTCCGAAAAATTCTTTTACTTTCTGCTGGACCAGAGGCATTCTGGTCATGCCGCCGACCAGGATGACTTCGTCGATGTCCGAGACCTTCAGACCGGCGTCTTCCATGGCTTTTTTGCAAGGCCCGAGAGTCCTGTCGACCAGATCTGAGGTCAGAGACTCGAGTTTGGCCCGGCTGACTTTCATGTTCATGTGCTTGGGGCCGCTCTGGTCAGCTGTTATAAACGGCAGGTTGATATCGGTCTCCATGGATGTGGAGAGTTCTTTCTTGGCCTTTTCAGCCGCCTCTTTGAGACGCTGCAGGGCCATGCGGTCCTGGCCGAGATCGATGCCGCTCTCTTTTTTGAATTCGGAGATGAGATAATTGAGGAGCTGATGGTCGAAATCCTCTCCGCCCAGGAAGGTGTCCCCGTTGGTGGCCATGACTTCAACCACGTTGTCGCCCACCTCCAGGATGGAAATATCGAAAGTCCCTCCACCCAGGTCGAAGACGGCAATTTTTTCATTGGCTTTTTTGTCGAGGCCGTAGGCCAGCGAAGCCGCGGTAGGTTCGTTGATGATCCTCTTGACCTCGAGTCCGGCGATTCTTCCGGCGTCTTTCGTGGCCTGCCGCTGGCTGTCATTAAAATAGGCCGGAACGGTGATGACCGCTTCGGAAACGGTCTCGCCCAGATATTCTTCGGCGTCCTTTTTCAATTTCTGGAGAATCATGGCCGATATTTCCGGAGGACTGTATTTCTTGCCCTGGACTTCCACGTAGGCGTCGTTGTTGGAACCCGCCACAATCTTGTACGGACTCTGTTCTTTCCATTTGGCGATTTCCGGGGCGTCGAACTTGCGTCCCATGAGTCTCTTGATGGAGAATATGGTGCGTTCGGGGTTTGTCACTGCCTGACGCTTGGCCATGTCCCCGGCCAGCCGCTCCTTATCCGTAAAGGCGACAATGGAGGGAGTGGTCCTGCCTCCTTCGGGGTTGGTGACACATTTGGACTCCTTGCCCTCCATGACAAATGTACAGGAGTTGGTAGTGCCTAAATCAATTCCAATTATTTTACCCATATCAACTTCCTCCTAAAATAAGATAAGCTGGTTTTGAACTCGGACATTTGATAATGTAAATCGTGATTCTGATTAGTAAAGGGTGATTTCCAGATTTTTTTATTTTTTGCTGAGCATCACTTTGGCCGGCCGTAAGACACGTTCCTTTAATTTATAGCCTTTTTGCAGGACCTGGCAGATGTCTCCAGGCTTCGTGTCTTCATCTTCCACCTCGCCCATGGCTTCATGCCAGGCCGGATCGAAAGGCTGGCAGGTTTGGCTTTCAATAGGTTCAAACCCGTGCTTTTCCAGGGTCTCCAGAAAGATTTTCCTGGTCAGTTCCACTCCCTGGATCAGGTCCTTGCAGGCCTCGATCTTTTGTCCGTGCTCCAGGGCCAGGTCGAGGTTGTCGATGACCGGGATCATGTCTTCCAGTAATCCCTGGCAGGCGTATTTCACGAACTGCTCCTTCTCCCGGCTCAGTCTTTTCCGATAATTGTCCACATCGGCTTTGGCCCGCATAAGCTCCTGGTCTTTTTCCTCCGTGACCGGACATTCCGGACAGACCTTTTCCTTGCATAAGGACACGAGTTCCTCGTCGCTTAAGGTCGGTTCCTGACCGCTTTCCCCGCTGTCGGCAAGGGTCTGGGTCTGGTTTTCCTCCCGGCTTTCCTCGTTGTTCCCAGCAAGGTCCTGCTCCTGGTTCCTGGATTGGGACTGCTTTTTTGCATCGTTCATGTTTTTCCTCCTCGTATCCGGTAGGAGCCGCCTGATCAAAGCTTCAGCCGGCGCATACCTGATAGTAGATAGTATGATTTCATCTTCTTATCCAAAGGGTGGCCAGCAACCCGGAATTCCATCTTGGCTCAGAATCTGCTTTCGAGTATTTCACTAAGCATTTTTGCAATGTAGTCAACCATGGGCACGACTTTGGAGTAGTTCATGTTGATGGGGCCCAGGGTGCCGATTATGCCCATGGTCTCTCCTTTGACCTGATACGGTGAGGAGATCAGGCTCCAGTTTTCCAGTTTCGGCCCATACAGTTCATTGCCAAAGGAGATGAGCAGCCCGCTGTTCTCCGAGATCTTGTCCAGCAGCTCAAGGAGTCCGGAACGCTGCTCGAGAAATTCCATGAGCTCGCGCATGCTGGAGAGATCATGCTGATCGATCAGGTTGAAGACGTTCATGGTGCCGTCAACAAAAATTTCCCGGTTCTCCTTATCGGTGAAGGCGGCCTGGACCAGGCTCAAGGCCTTGATATACAGGGCGTTGAATTCGTCTCTGGCTTCCTTCATCTCTTTGATCAGGTTCTTCTTGACCTCGACAAAGGTCTGGCCCTTGAAGGTCTCGTTCAAGTAGTTGCTGTACTTTTTCAAGTCGTCGGAGCTGATTTTTTCATCTACGGTGATCAGTTTGTTCTGGACGATCCCTCCCTGAAGGACCAGGATGACCACCACAAGCCCCGGACGGACAAGGGCAAAGTCCAGCTGCTGCCAGCGGGAGAGCTTGGTCTGAGGGGCCAGGGCCATGCCGACCTGGCTGACCTGGGAAGAGATCAGCTTGGAGGTCGTTTCCAAAAGTTCGGAAAAATCAAGCCCGGTCTGTTCCAGAACGTTTTTGACGGTTTCCCGTCTTTCGTAGGGGAGGGTTTCCGGCTGCAGCATGGAGTTCACATACAGGCGGAAAGCCTTTTCCGTAGGAATCCGGCCGGCAGACGTGTGCGGCTGGGCCAGGAAACCCTTCTCAGTCAAATCGGCCATTATGTTGCGCATGCTGGCCGGACTGAGCTTGAGGGTGGATTTTTTGGCCACATACCTGGAACCCACCGGGGCGCCGTGATCGATATATCCTTTGACTATGATGTTCAGGACCTCGATTTCTCTTGCTTCCAAGTCCATATTTTTTACCTCGTTAGCACTCTATTGTCTTGAGTGCTAATTCTTTTAGCAATCAGGCAAGGAACTGTCAAGAGGCTCGGAAAGCGGTGAGGAGAAGAGAGTGAGGAGAAGAGAGTGAGAAGTGAGGAGTGAAGAAAGAGGAAAGAGGGCGGAGGAAAGAGGAGAGAGGATGGAAGATGCTGGCATGCTGGGATTTGCAGAAGAGGGCGGAGAAAAGAGAAAAAAGGAAAACGGAAAGAGGACAGAGGACGGAGGGTGTGAGGCCGGAAAGAAGAGGCTACAGGAACTGTCTGCGCAAGAGATCCAGGCCGGCGAAGGCAAAAATCTTCTGGTTCATTTTGCGGTCTGCAAAATTGAAGCAAAGGGTCCTGGCCGTGAGAGCAGAAGGCGTAGCCAGGCCGAAGCAGACCGTGCCCACCGGTTTTCCGGGGGTTGCCCCGCCCGGTCCGGCGATTCCGGTTGTTGACAGGCTATAGTCAGAGCCGGCCGCTTCCTTGACCCCCCGGGCCATCTCCAGGGCTGTTTCTTCGGAAACAGCCCCGTACGCCGCAAGGGTCTTTGGGGAGACATTGAGCATCTTCTGCTTGGCCTGATTGGAATAGGTCACGGCCGAGAGCAGGAAGTATTCGGAACTACCGGCCAGGCTGGTCAGGCAGTGGGCCAGCAGACCGCCGGTGCAGCTTTCGGCAAGGGCCAGCGTAGCCTTGCGCCGGACAAGGAGCCGGGCTGTGTGCTCAGGCAGGGATTTGCCCTCTGCAGACACGATGTTGCGGCCGAGCTTGTGAACCAGCCATTCAACCGCTTCCTGTTCCAGGTTTTCCAAGTGCTGTTGGTCGCTGCCGGTTATATAGAGCTTAACCTGGATTTCCGGAAACAGGGTCCGGTACCCCAGTTTGATCTCTTTAAATCGGCTGTCAAAGTCCTTCAGCTCCTCGGCAGCCTGGGATTCCGACAGTCCAAAGGTGGTGATGGTCCTGATCCGGTTGATCTGTTGTCCGGGACCCTGGATCCGCTCTATCCGGGGCAGGACCGAGTCCCGGCACATTTCTTTCATCTCTCTGGGGACTCCGGGTAGGAAAAAGAAGAGACAGGAGTTGATCTCGAGGGCAAAGCCGGGAGCAGTCCCGACCGGGTTGTCGATGACGGACGATCCCCTGGGGAGCATGGCCTGCTTTTTGTTGGAGGGGGGCATGGGCCGGTTCATCTTTTGAAAAAAGGACTCGACAGCGGCCAGGGCCTCTGGAAAGAGGACTATTTCAGTCTGTTTGGCCAGGGCCGCGGCCTGGGCCGTGAGGTCGTCGCTGGTCGGCCCCAGGCCGCCGCTGACAACGGCCAGGGAGCTCCTCAGGCTGATTTCCTCGATGACCCGGGTCAGTTCCTGCAGGTCGTCTCCGACGCAGGAGTGGCGGGTCACGAAGAGGCCGGTCTCCTCCAGCCTCTCGGCTATCCAGGCCGAGTTGCTGTCCACGAGGGCCCCGGAGCGGATTTCGTCTCCGGTGGCCAGGATTTCCGCTTTTGTGTTCATACAGTATCAACCGCCGGTATTAAACCGGGAGTAAAATTGGGTTATCTTGTTCTTCAAAAACCCGTCCAGACTGTCAAAGACCGCCTTTTGGATCGGGTCAGGCACAGGACCGAAAAAGGCCTCGGCCAGACCGCCGGCTATGCAGGCCTGGGTGTCGGCGTCGCCGCCCAGGGAGACGGCGTTGCGGACCGCATTTTCGTAATCCGCGGCCTCCAGAAAGGCCAAGAAGGCCTGGGGGACAGACCCCTGACAGGTCACGTCGAAGCGGTAGCCGGGCCGGATCCGGTCCAGGGACCCGGAGAGATCGTAGCCGAACCTTTCCTGGATCTCTTCTTTGATCTTCTTCCTGGAAAAGGACTGCCTGGCCAGAAAGACGGCCAGGGCCACGGCCTGGGCCCCTTTGATGCCCTCCGGATGGTTGTGGGTCACCGCGGCTGATTTTTCGGCCTCGGCCAGAATCTGATCCCTGTCGGCTCCAAACCAGCCCACCGGGCTGACCCGCATGGCGGAACCATTGCCGAAACTCCGGTAGGGTCCCATGCTTTCCGAGTTGGCCCAGATCTGAAACATGCCCCCGTACCCGGCAAGGGGATAACGGCGGTAATAGGCCCGCAGGGTCCGGTCATAGGGCAGGCCGTGCATCAGGCTGTCAGCCACGGCCACGGTCAGGACGGAGTCGTCCGTGATCCTGTTTTCAACGGACAGGAGGGTGAATTCCTTGCTCTTTATCGGGTTGGCCTCGAATCTGGAGCCGATAAAATCACCGGCGATTGCTCCGAGCATAAAAACTCCAGGCGATGCTTTTTCTACTCACCCCTCATCTCTAACCTCTAACCTCTCTTCTTTCTACACTCCTCACTCCTGACTCCTCGTATGAAACTCCATCACAGAATGTGAACCGGTCACAGGGCTCTCTTGCGCTTAAACGCTTCCGGCTCTCGGTTTTCTATGGCTCGCTCATGGGGGATCCCTGCCCCCTCCGGACTCTTAGACTTTGCTATAAACTTTGATGCTGCCTGAACGAGAATCTCCAGCAGTCTTATGGTTTAAAGCCCTAGGCGCGGTCCGGTTTCCCCCATTTCGCGAGCCTGAGAAAACCTGAGAACCTCTAAGCGAGGTCGCGCAAGAAAACCCTGTTGCCCGGTTCGCAAAGAGGTGCCAATGCTCAAAACTGGAGTTTCTTCTCATTGATCA
>JAIPDR010000150.1 GCA_021737615.1 Desulfohalobiaceae bacterium
CCTGCTCACTATACAATTTACTAGAATTTCATAATACGGGTTATTTCTATCTCCTTTTTCACTCTTCTGATTTTATTTATATGCCACGCGGAGGGTATTTGATACGTCAAGTAACGGATGTTTCCCCTTTTGGCATCTGGTTGCTTCTCAGGGGCAAAGAAAATTTTTTATCCTTATATCCTGTATGGTATGGAACAATAAAGAACACTGCACAGCCGAACAAATTCTTCAGCTCAAACAGGAACTGGCTGATTTAGAGGCAAAACGGGTAGACATACAAAAGAAGATCGCCCACCTGGAAGCCCTTCAGGAGTCCAGTCCAGAAACAGCTCAGACCGATCCGGCCAGAGTCACAGCCCATTCACCGGAAGATCAAAAAATCGCCATATTCAGATCCCTGTTCCGCGGCCGGGAGGATGTCTTTCCGAAACGATTTGAAAGCAAGCGCACCGGACGGCAAGGCTATCAGCCCGTCTGCCGCAATGAGTGGATCAGGCCGATCTGCCAAAAGCCGAAAATCAAATGCGCAGCCTGCGATAACCGCGACTTCGAACGGATCAGTGATGACGTCATCCGGAAGCATCTCCTTGGGGTAGATCCGGACGATCGACTTCAGAAGGATTTCATCATCGGAGTCTACCCTCTGCTGAGCGATGAAACCTGCTGGTTTCTGGCGGTTGATTTTGACAAAGAGCATTGGGCTGACAATGCCAGAGCCTATGTGGAGACTTGTGGACGCTTTCAGGTCCCAGCCTATCTGGAGAGATCCCGCTCCGGAAACGGCGCCCACGTCTGGATCTTCTTTTCAGAAGCGCTCCCTGTCAAAACAGCCCGCCAGCTTGGCGCATTCATGCTGACCCAGACCATGGAGACCAGGCCGGAGATGAGTTTTCGCTCCTATGACCGATTCTTCCCCAGCCAGGATACGATTCCCAAAGGCGGCTTTGGAAGCCTGATCGCCCTTCCCCTGCAAAAACGGGCCAGGCAAAAGGGAAACAGCATTCTGGTTGACCAGGATTTCAAGAGCTATCCAGATCAATGGGCCCTCCTCTCTTCTGTGCAAAGAATGAGCTTGAGTTCGGTGCAGTCCGTTCTTGATAAAGCCTCCTCCTATGGCGGGACCCTGGGAGTTCGCTTTGTGAGCACCGACGACGATGGAGAAGCGGCTCCCTGGCTGATCAGTCCCTCCGGGAAGAAACCCGAACCTGCCGTCAAAGGACCTCTGCCGGAAAAAGTAGACCTGATCCTCGGGAATCAAATTTACATAGACAAGAATAAGCTGACCCCGGGCCTGATGAATCGGTTAATTCGTTTGGCCGCCTTCCAAAACCCTGAATTTTACAAGGCGCAGGCCATGCGCTTCCCAACATACGGCAAACCCAGAATAATGCACTGCTGTGAAGATTTTTCCCAGCACATCGGCCTGCCAAGAGGATGCCTTGATGATGTCAAAATCCTGCTGCACAGCCTGAAGATTGAAACTCCAGTTGTTGACAAACGGTATGCCGGTTCACCTTTAGACGTCTCTTTCACAGGGACCTTGCGTCCGGATCAGCAGTTGGCGGCTGATGCTCTGCTTGAACACGATACCGGGATCTTGTCCGCCTCTACAGCCTTTGGGAAAACCGTCATTGCCGCTTATCTTATTTCCAAGCGGGCCGTGAACACCCTCATTCTCGTGCACCGAAAACAGCTCCTGGATCAGTGGCTGGCCCGTCTTGAGCATTTTCTGGAAACTCATGGCGAACAGATCGGTCAAGTCGGCGCTGGAAAGCGAAAACCGACTGGCTTGATCGACGTGGCCATGATCCAGAGTCTGAGCAGAAAGGGAGTGGTCGATGATATTGTGGCAGAGTACGGCCAGTTGATCGTGGATGAATGTCACCATATTTCAGCCCGAAGCTTTGAGATCGGCGCCAGACAGAGCAAATGCAGGTTTATCACAGGACTCACCGCAACTGTGGTCCGCAAGGACGGCCACCATCCGATCATCTTCATGAACTGCGGACCGGTTCGACACAAGATTGATGACAAGAAGCAGGCTGAAAGGAGGCCGTTTACCCATAAGGTTATTGTAAAAAAGACAGAGTTCAACTTACAGCCGACAGAGACAGCAGGATACTCTGCCATACATGAACTCTACGTGTCCCTGATCACCGATCAGAAGCGAAATCAGGTGATTGTCAGGGATGTTTTGGCTGCGGTGGCCCAAAACAGATTTCCAGTTGTTCTGACGGAACGAAAGAAGCACTTGGATATCTTAAAAGACCTCATCGGCTCAAAGGTTCAAAACGTCATTGTGATGCAGGGCGGCATGGGAAAGAAGCAGCGAAAAGCTGCCTTGCATGCGCTTGAACAGGTTCCGGATGAGGAGGGGAAAGTGGTCCTGGCCACAGGTCGGTACCTTGGCGAGGGCTTTGATGATGACCGGCTGGATACGCTCTTTCTGACCCTGCCGATTTCCTGGAAAGGAACTATTGCCCAGTATGCCGGCCGCCTGCACCGGGTTCGCGACATGAAGAAGGAAGTGTTGATATACGACTATGCCGATTTGAAAGTGCCGATGCTCTCCCGCATGTATGAGCGGCGATTGACCGGCTACCGCTCAATCGGTTATGAGATTATTGTTTGATAGATTGGAGCTGTTCCGGGATATCATCCAGTCCCAACGAAAACGACGACCACACAAGATCCAGGGCTTGGATCAGATCTACTCCCTCAAGCGACTGTCCTGAATGCTTGGGAAGAATTGTGCATTTATCATAGAAAACGAAACATCATCGGATTCGACTCCCGGTCTTACGCCAGGCGTGAAAACAATTGCGAGAAAGAAGACTGGGCAGCTTATGGATAGAATGAGATCGATTGCAATACCGATAGCGATGTCGTTTTAGAAGAAACCAATTCCCGCCCTGCCTTTGCTTCCCCGGTTCAATGCCGTTTCACGGCACTGGCCTTTGGCCGGTATAGTCTTTAAGAAAAAGTTATTGGTTTTATCTCAGATAACCAGCTCTTATTCTTTGTCTTAACAATCGTAAATCGCAAATCCAAAATCCAAAATTCTATAGTTACCCGGGCGAGGCGTCTTCCCAGAAGCAATCTCCTGGAGATAACCGGAGTTTCAGGCGATGTATTCGCGGCGTTGACTGATCCGGGCTCAGACGATAGTGTGCCTTCCGGTCGGTCGTGGCAGTCCGGAGCGATAGCCATACGCCAGGCCGCCGAAAGGATGATCATGAAAGCTTTCAATCTCAGTTTGCGGACCAAATCCTTGCTTGCCTTGGTCGTGGCCTGCCTCGTGGCCCTGGGCCCGACTGTTTTTATCGGCTGGCAGATGCTGGAGACGGGGCGGACCCAGCTGGGCCGCGGTTTTGCCCAAAACTTCACCCTGCTCAGAGCCCAGAAGATTAAGGAACCGGTCAGCAGAGAGCTGGCCCTGGCTCAGCGTTTCGCTGATTCAGTCCTTCTTCGGCAATGGCTGAGGGACGATGCTTCACACAGGAAAAGATCCCTTTTCTTCCAGGAAGCCGATGGATATCAGGAGGCCTTTCAGGGCAGCAACTACTTCGTCGTGAATCAGAAAACCCTGGCCTACTATTACAATGGAGCGGACAAGGAATACGGCCACGAACCCCGCTATCATCTTGACCCTGATAATCCAGACGATATCTGGTTTTTCACGACGATGGAAGATTTCGATTCCTTCACCATCAACGTCAACCCGGATGTTCACCTGGGAAACGTTCAAGTCTGGATAGACGTTATTATCTGGAATAATGGCCATAAGATCGGTATGGCCGGAACCGGTCTGGAATTATCCGCCTTCCTGAAGGATTTCATTGCTGCAGATGAGCCCGGCGTAACTCCAATGATTCTTGACGCCCAAGGCCTTATCCAGGCCCATCCGAACAAAAGCCTGATCGCTTTCGGCTCCGGGGCAGAGGCCACAAATCAGAACTCTTCATCTTCCCAAGCGCAGTCTTCACTTCAAAATCAGTTAACCGGGGCATCCGGGGGCGATAAACTGACTCAAGCCATGCAGCAGGCACAAGAGAATCCGGGAAGCGTGGAGACCTTCCGGGCCGGGCTGGACGGCAAGGAGCAGCTTCTGGCCCTGACCTGGATTCCGGAGCTCAGCTGGTATGTGGTCAGCGCCGTGAACCTGCAGGCGGCCCAGGTCATAGACGACATGTGGATCATGACGGCCGTTGCTGCAGTACTCGTCATGTTCGGCATTCTGCTCCTGGTTTACGGCTACGGAGTGGAAAAGCTCGTCCTTCGCCCCTTGGGGGCCCTGCATTCCTCCGCTACCGCTTTGGCCCATGGCGACTACAACGTCTCCCTGCCCCTGGCCGGAAAAGACGAAATCGGTGGTTTGAGCCGGGCTTTCGGCTCCATGGTCGAGGAGATCAAAAGCCATACAAGCGAGCTGGAAAATAAGGTCAGCCAGAGGACCCGTGAGCTGGAGGAGCAGTCGAAGCTTCTGCAGGAAGCCAATCAAGCGAAGACGGAGATGCTGAACAATGTGATGGAGAGCATTCATTACGCCCGGACCATTCAGCAGGCCATTTTGACCAGCGAAACCCACCTTCAACAGATGGTTCCGGAATGTTTCACCATATGGCAGCCAAAAGATGTGATCAGCGGTGATATGATCTGGAGCAAGGCCCACGAAGACGGCTTTGCTGCAGCGGTCATCGACTGTACCGGTCACGGGGTTCCGGGAGGGATCATGACCATGGCCGCAGTGGCTTCTCTGAACCGGGTGGTCAGCGATATCGGTGTGCAGGCCCCCCACCGTGTCTTGCAGGAGGTGAGCCGGCTGGTCCAGAAGATGCTTTCCAAACAGGATGCCGCCCAATTTTCCGAAGACGGTCTGGACATGGCGCTTTGCGTGTATTGCCGCTCCAGCCGAAACCTCCTGTTTGCCGGGAGTCGTTTAAGCCTCTGGTACGAACATGACGATCAGCTTGTCCAGATCAAGGGGGATAAGGAAAGTCTGGGCTATCGATCCTCAAATCCTGATTTCCCTTTTAAAACCCATGCCATCAGGCTTCAAGGGCCGATGACCTTCTATTTGGCCACTGACGGGATCTTCGATCAGATTGGGACTGCGACGGGATTGCCTCTGGGCTATCGTCGTTTGCATTCCTTTCTGCAAACTATCCGAGACAAGCCTCTGGCCGAGCAAAAAAAGGCTTTGCTCGGTATGTACGAAAACTATCGGGGCGCTGAAGAGCAGCGGGACGATGTCACGGTACTTGGCTTGCGCCTGACGGCCTGATCCCCAGGAAGGGCCTTCATGAGCGGGAAAGAATCAGTCTGATTTGAACGGCTGCCCGGCAGCTGCAACAGATTCCAGACCCTGGAGGATGCGGTGAGCGAAAAGTCCATTTTTTCCCGGGAAACAAAGGTGATAGACGAAGCCGAATCCCTCGCTGCCAGGGCTGAATTTTCCGGCAACTCTTTGCTCCAGCCATATTTGGATCTTCTGAAAGAATACAGGAAGCTTTTTCGCCAGACGCAGCGTGTGGTGAAAATGAGCGACCGCATGCAGCAAAGCCTGAACGAGCTCAATGCAGACCTTCACGACCACAAGGAAATCCTGTCCAAAATGTCTTATGTGGATGGTCTGACTGCAATCGCCAACCGGAGACGTTTTAACGAATGCATCGAGACAGAGTGGAATCGGGATCAGCGCACCAAAAATCCATTGGCGCTCATGATCCTGGATTTGGACCATTTTAAGCAGTTCAATGATAATTATGGCCATGGGGCGGGAGACGATTGTCTCATCAAATGCGCCCAGGTCATGGTGCAGTCGATCAAAAGACCCGCTGATCTTGCAGCCCGGTACGGAGGGGAAGAGTTTGCCATACTGCTCCCGGAGACAGAACTTTCCGGGGCCATGCAGGTCGCTTCCGACGTCCAGGCCGGCATTTCGGATTTAGCCATCAAACACGAATATTCGCCTACCTCATCAATTGTAACGGTGAGTATCGGGGTTGCCGTTATGGTTCCGAGTCCTCATTCAACCTACCAGGAGCTGATCGAGGCTGCAGATGCTCAACTCTATGCGGCAAAAAACGCGGGACGTAATCAAATCAAAGGAATGGTGGGAAGCAATGGTCAATCAAATTCAGAAGTTTTATGAACAACTCAAAGAAGAAGGCATTGTTTTCAGCTTTACCGGTCCGGTCTCTCAAAGCCTTCTGGAAGGTATAGGAGAGACATTGCGGCAGAAGATGACTTTGGAAGAGACAAGTACCACTGTGACGCACAAAGTCTTTTCAATCTTTGTGGAACTCATGCAAAACGTCATCAATTATTCAGCGGAAAAAGGGACCGGAGAATACGAACAGGACCTCAGCTTCGGCATTTTGATCATCGGAAAACGCGATGAGCATTTTTACATTCAATGCGGCAACTATATAACCCGGGCGCAAAAAGGGCCGCTCACGGAAAAGCTGAGCAAGATTCAATCCATGAATAAGGATGAACTCAAGAAGTATTACAAGGAGCAGCGACGGAAAGAGACGGCTGATGAAAGCAAAGGAGCCGGTCTCGGGTTTATTGAGATGGCCAGGAAAGCGACCCGGCCCATTTCCTTCGACATTATCCCCATCCAGACCGAAAAAGAATTTTTTGTCGTGACAGCCGTTGTCTGATCTTTTTTCCCATCCGAATGGACAGTCAATCTGCCAGGGCCACGGAGTCAATAATGGAAGCTTTTGTGCGCGAGAAAGGAAAAGCAACTCCCTGGATCAACTTCGATCCAGAGAGGAAACACCTGGAAATCAAGGGTGAATCATACCCGGAGAACTCAGCCAAGTTCTATTCTCCCATGCTGGAGTGGCTTGAATCGTTTCTGCAGCAAGCGGATGAAGGCCCGCTAGAAGTGGAGATGGAGCTGATTTATTTCAACAGCAGCAGTTCAAAAATTCTGATGAATTTTTTCGACATGCTCGAAGACGCAGCCCGGGCCGGTCTGCCGGTAACCGTTCAGTGGAAGTATCACCAGGATAACGATATTTCTCTGGAATGCGGTGAAGAGTTCCAGGAAGATCTGGAGCATGTCGGCTTTCATCTGGTCGAGTTGGAGCCGGACGAATGACCAAAGGATTGCTGAGGCCCCTGTCCCATCCTCAAAGAGCCGAAAAGAGCGGGTCAAGCGCAATGATCCCTGTCCCTTCGGAAGCGGCAAGAAGTATAAAAAGTGCTGCCTGGACCGCTATTGAGGGCTCTTCATTGTTCCGAATCCACTTCAGCCATTTTAGAGCCCGCAACCCAATGCAGAATAATACTGATCCAATTTTGGTTTTTACAACAAAGGCTGGCGACCCCAAGGGCCCAGGCCCAAATTTCACAAAAAGCTAAGTTGGATCAGTAAAAGAGCAAACTGTGGCGAGCGAAGAATTCCTTCTCAGGAACTGGCTGCCCTGGATGCCAGGCGGGAAGAGATACAGAAAAAGAACATCTACCTGGAAGCTCTTCGGGAGTCCAGCCCAAATACAGCTCAGAATGATCCGGACAGAGTCACAGCCCACTCACCCTAAGCCTCCAAAATTGCCCTCTTCCGCTCCCTGTTTCGCGGCCGGGAGGACGTCTTTCCCAAACGATTTGAAAGCAAGCCCACCGGAAGAAGCGGCTACCAGCCGGTGTGCCGGAACGAATGGGTTCGTCCGAAAAGGAACCATTGCCCAGTACGCCGGACGGCTGCACCGGGTTCACGATATAAAGAAGGAAGTGTTGATATACGACTATGCCGATCTGAAAGTGCCGATGCCCTCCCGCATGTATGAACGGCGATTGACCGGCTAACGCTCAATCGGTTATGAGATTTATGAGGATGTGAACCGCCTGACTTTCCAAGAGAGGAGACAAGTATAGACAAGGATATGCTGCTGGAGATGGCCAGGAATCCCGAGTTGATCCCTGGCATTTACAACTACTGCAACCGTTGGTGTGAGCGCTGCATTTTCACGGCGCGATGCCTACAGTTTCAGATGGAGGAAGAAGAGGAACGTTTTCAAAAATCTTCAAAATCACTTGAAGAGAACGCTGCTTTTTTGGAGCAGATAGCAAGCGCCCTTTCTCTGGCTATGGAACTTATCCATGATTTTGCCGAAAGTGAGGGGATCGACCTGGATGCCCTTGATCTCGAAGAGGAGATGGAGGAACAGGAAAAGACCCGGGAAGTTGTCCGCAACCATGCCTGTTCCCAGGCGGCCCTGGACTATGCGAAAAAAACCGGCCAGTGGTTTGATTCTTCAGAGGAGCTTTGGCAGACCAAGGAACAAGAACTCAATTCCGCATCGGTGGTCGTTTCAACAGATCGTGAACCCGGGCGGGAAGTCGAGGAGATCACGGACGCTGCCGAGGTCATTCGCTGGCACCAGCACTTCATCGCCGCCAAAATCATGAGAGCGCTGACAGGAAAGTGCCGTTCTCGTGATATTGAGGAAATGCCTGATGATTGTGACGGTTCGGCCAAGGTCGCCCTGGTGGCCATCGACCATTCCATGGCCGCCTGGATGACCTTGCTTGAACATTTTCCAGGAAAACAAAAGGAGACGCTCGGGTTGCTCTCGCAATTGCGGCAAATGCAAAGAGTGCTGGAAAAGATGTTCCCACAGGCCAGATCCTTTGTCAGGCCGTGTTTCGATGAAATCAATGGAGATGATGACAGGAGCAGGCAGGTGCACTGAATCATATTTCTCAAATTGTCACAGTAAGTAAAAGCGATCTGTCAGTTGGTTCAGGTTCGATTCACCGTCAAACTGGAAACGTATTTCACCCATTGAAATCCATAATGATCCTCGGCAACGACCCGTAAGGGAAAGCCGTGCTTCTGAGGCAATCTCTGGCCGTTGACTTCATAGGCCAGAAAGACCTTGTTCTGCAGCACTTCTTCAATAGGAAAACGTTCCGTTTTGACGTATTGACCGGGAGGCCCTGAGAGGATCACCTGTTTGGCCCCATGCCCCACCCCGGCCTTTTCCAGAAGATGGGGCATGGAAACTCCTTTCCAACGGCCGTGATTGGAAAAAACGCCGGGACAGATCAACAAAACATTCCGCTCGACTGCCGGCAACGACTTGAGCTCGGCATAGCCCAGGCTCAGCTTCCGATGCACATGACCTTCCAGCACAAAACGCCATGTATCCAGATGAACCTCATGGTCCACCTGACCCATGGTTTGGAACTCTTCAAGCGGGGTAATCCTGAGATTGCTGGTGTCAAGCGTGGCAGGGTCCTTGTTGATGAGGGATTCACGGGTGGTATTTCCGGGTAAGAGCACGCGCTTGGCTGTAGCCGTCCCCTCTCGAACAACAGAAAACAAAGGGCTGAAAAAAACCGCGAAGCCGGCCAGTCCTGTACCAAGAGTTTTCAAAAAATTCCGGCGCTCTTCCATGTTCCACCTCGCTTCACACTTCAGATTTTTCGTTTCTCCATGTCCATACATTGACCATACATCGAACCGGCTGACTATTTATGCCGTTTCATGAGCAGTTCTCCATTACTCCTTGAACTCATCCAGATACGGCCCGTAGCCCTCCTCTTCCAGGTCCTTTCTGGGAATAAAGCGCAGAGCCGCCGAATTCATGCAGTAGCGAAGGCCGGTTGGAGGCGGGCCGTCTTCAAAGACGTGCCCGAGATGTGAATCCGCGTATTTGGAACGGAC
>JAIPDR010000151.1 GCA_021737615.1 Desulfohalobiaceae bacterium
GTACCGCTACCGCAGGCTGAACCGGGCCAGGGAGCTGGCCAGGGAGATCGGCTGCAAAGGGGCGATGTATCCCTGGCAGAGCGGCAGCACCGGCCGGGAAGAGACCCAGCAGATGCACCTGAACCCGAAGTCCGGCCGCTGGCTTCCGGACCACTCCCACCTGCAGCGCCACGTCAATGTGGCCATTGTCTATAACATCTGGCAGTATTGCCAGATCAGCGGGGATTTCGAGTTCCTCTCTTTTTACGGGGCCGAGATGATTCTGGAAATCGCCAGGTTCTGGGCCAGTATCTCCGTGTATAACGAGGATCTGGACCGCTTCGAGATCCATTGGGTCATGGGGCCGGATGAGTATCATGACGCCTATCCGGGCGCGGACCGCCCGGGACTCAAAAACAATGCCTATACCAATGTGATGGTGGTCTTTGTCATGCATCGGGCCCTGGAGATACAGAACATCCTCCCTCTGGAGGAGTGGCACCAGCTCTGCGAACGGCTCGACGTCAAGAAGGCCGAGATAGAGAGATGGCGAAAAATAAGCCGGAAGATGAGAATCGTTTTCCACGGTGAGGGAATCATCAGTCAGTTTGAGGGCTATGATCAGCTGGAGGAGTTTGACTGGGAAGGTTATCAAAAGAAATACGGAAACATCCAGAGACTGGACCGGATCCTCGAGTCCGAAGGCGACACCCCGAACCGCTACAAGGCCTCCAAGCAGGCCGATGTGCTCATGCTTTTCTACCTGTTCAGCGCAGAACACCTGAAGAGTCTGTTCATGCAGTTGGATTACCCCTTTGATCCGGAAATCATCCCTAGAAACATCGACTACTATCTGCAGCGAACCTCCAACGGCTCCTCCTTGAGCTATATCGTCCACTCCTGGGTAGCCACCAGAAGGGACAGAACGCGATCCTGGGAGCTTTTTGAAGAAGCCCTGAAGACGGATGTGGCCGATATTCAGTCCGGCACCACCGCAGAAGGCATCCATCTCGGAGCCATGTCCGGCTGTGTGGACATGGTCCAACGCGGCTTCACCGGACTCGAGGCCAGAGGCAATGTGCTGCGTTTCAATCCTTCCTTTCCTGAGGAACTGAGAAGGGTCAAGTTCCATCTCCGTTACCGCGGTCATTGGCTCGATCTGGATCTCAGCGCCGACAGGGTGAAGATCGAGGCCTTGAAGGGCGGGGCGGAACCGGTCAAGGTCCAGATCAGGGACCTGATCTATGATCTTGAACCCGGAAAGATCATTGAGACTCAACTGGAAACGTGATATGCTGCTTCAGCGTTTTTGAACCCTTTCCGGTCGGTTGAAAAGGAAATTTCAGATGCCGGATGACCAAATAGGGCCCAGATGATCAAAAAGACGTTTTCCAGCCAGGCGAGCCCCAATGCAGCCAGAACTCTTGCCAAATCCGTGTGCAGTTTTTTGAGGGAGAACATATGCGATCCTGATTTGCTCTATGAACTGGAGCTGGCCATTACCGAGGCCTTTTCCAACATCTTTGTCCATGCCTATGAAAAGAAATACGGGGGTGAGATTCAGGTCAAGGTCGCCCTGCAGCCGGGTCGGCGCTTGACCCTGGAGATCAGGGACTGGGGCCGCCCCTATCAGGGTCCGCCGGAGAAAGTCCTGTTGCCGCCGCGGCCCGACCGGGAAAACGGAAGGGGAATCTATTTGATTTCGCAGATAATGGATAACTTCCAGTTCATTCGCGCCAAAGACGCCAACATCCTCTACCTGGAAAAAAGATTCGAGGAGTCATCATGAAGTGCCTGACCATTGAAGGAAAAGGGAAGATGTGCATTCTTCAGCATACCGGAGAATTGACCCTGGAGACCATACCCGAGGTAAAAAAGGAGACAGAACCCTACATGGACGACGACGAAAACCAGAAGCTGGTCATCGATCTCTCCAAGACGACATTTTTGGACAGTTCAGGCATCGGGTTTCTGGTTCACGTGAACAATCGTATGCGTTCCAGAAACAAGAAACTCTATCTCCTCAACCTTTCGCCCCAGGTCAAGAAGTCTCTCAGTCTGGTCAGGCTTCTCGATTTTTTCAACATTGTTGAAAACGAGAATGCATTGGAGGCTCTGCTCGAGGGCGAGTCAAAACAAGGGTAAGCCATCTAGCGCAGGACCAGGTCCTCCAGAGCGATCGTATTTTATTTCGGTTTACTCCTTATTTCCGGTCCTGTCATTTTCGGCTCTGACCTTGATGATGACCATGGTCACGTCATCCTCCTGAATGGTCCCCTGACGGAAGTCCTGCAGTACGGATACAATCTTTTGGCAGAGGTTCCCGGTCGTCAAGTCGGAATGCTCGATAAGCAGATTCTGCAACCGTTTCAGCCCGAAAATCTCTCCCTTGGGGTTACGGGTCTCACGGATCCCGTCGGTGGCGATGAGCACTATGTCGCCATTTTCCAGGGAAACAGGTCCGCCCTCTTCAAAGGCGGTCTCGAGCAGGATCCCCAGGGGCATCCCGGTATTGGGAAGTTCAGCGATCGTGCCCGTTCGCTTTCGGAACCAGAGAGCCGGTTCATGACCGGCAGAGACCCAGTCCAGCCTGTTCTCTTCGACATCGAGGAGGCCGTAGAAGAGGGTCAGAAACTGGCCTTCCCTGGTGTCTTTGATCAGGTGGGTGTTGAGCCTGGTCAGCGTCTGGGTCAAAGATCCAGGCTGCAGTGATACGTAGGCCCGGAGAGCTCCCCGGGCTGAGGCCATGAGCAGGGCTGCGCCTATTCCGTGACCGCTGACGTCTCCGACGACTATGCCCAGATTTTTGGTCTCCATTCCCGGGATGTCCATGAAATCATAATAGTCGCCCCCTGTTTCATCGGAATAGACGCTCAGGCCGGAAATATCATAGCCTTCCAACCTGGGGGCTCTTTCCGGAAGCAGGTACTGCTGGGCCTTTTCGGCCACGGTCAATGCCTGCCGCATCCTTTGGTTCTCCAGCAGCATCGGCCCCATGTCGTTGACAATGTCTCCGAGTTCCTGCAGTTCGTCTCCGGACGAGACGGAAACCCTGGTCTCGAAATCCCCCCTGGCCAGGGCATTGGTCGCATTCTGCAGCTGTCTCACCGGATGCGTGACCGAGCGGGAGCTGTACAGGGCAAGGAGTATGGAAAAGAGGGTGGCCCCGACGAACACCCCGCCGGTCAGGGTCAGATACTTGGCGGTCTGATCCCCGACCAGGGTTTTTATCTTCGTGGCCTGAGCGATGATGGGCTCATAGGGCAGAATGATCACGGGAAAAGTTTCATTTGGTCCATGCGAACCAAAGGCTATGAGCAGATTTTGCCCCTGGTGATGGATCTGCTGAACCCCTGATTCTTGGTCGAGCAGGTCCGCCAGAATTTTCTGAAGGGCCTCCTCGTTGGCAGCCGGTACGTAGGTGTTAGCCCTCTCGGATTGACTGGTCATCAAGCTGCCCGGCAGGTTGGAGGCCTGGTGGGTGAAGATCTGAAATCTTTCTCCGGGGCGGCCGGACTGCGTCCCGTATCTGACCAGCATGACCTGAACGTGCTGAGCCCAGGTTTTTGGAATCTTTAACGAATATAAACCGGTGTTGACGAGGGTGATGGCAGTGACCCCGGCAAAGGCGCCGTCAGGAGTAGAGACCGGCAGAGCAGCCACCTCGGTTAAGACCTTGGTCACGGGATCTTCGGTCATGATCCAGGTCAGGCTCTGATTGCGCTTGGCCTGCCTGTACCAGGCCTCCTGCCTGGGGTCGTAGCCCTCGGGAAAACTTGAATGGGCGGGATAAAAGCTCAGCAGCCCCGATTCGAGCGAAGTCTGCTGCCAGTAGATATGCTCGGGATGGAGGCGATAAACGAAACGATATGCCTTTCCAAGTGTGGCCAGTCTGTCCAGATCGTCCTTGAGGGCCTCCCGTTCGATCCCCCCGGGCGTAAACCAGACCTGATGGTCATAGTCGACCCAGACAGGAGGAAGGCCGCCTGTCCGGGTCTGACGCATATGCTTGCCGGTCAGGGTCATGCCGGCCTGTTTTTTGCCGGCAAAGGCTTCCGGGAACTTGACCTCCTGATCCTGATCAGCAGAGGGCGGACTGGCCAGTCGCCTCTCAACCTCCCGGGCCTGTACGCGAAGTGCGGTTTCCAGGATCTCTTTGTCCTTCTGCAGGATGCGGCTGTAATCGTCCACGGTCTTTTGCAGGAATTCGCGTTCATCTTGAATCAGCATTTCCTGAGTCTTCGTTCCTATTGTCTCCCCGAGCTGATACATGGTCCGATGATGGAAGAAAAAGAGCACGATCAGGGGAGGCAAGGCAACGGATATGAGGAGTAGCAGGAATTTTTGCTGAATCTTCATGGTACCTTGGATTTTTAAAGAGTTTTGTCCGGTTATCGGGCACTGGACAGCCTGGAGAAAATAGCAGCCCGCAGAAAAAGCGGCCAGCGATTTTTCCAGCTCATTCCGGTCCGTACGGAAAAGGTTTGACAGACAAGACAGATTGTATAAGAAAAAATCCTGTAATACAATATTGCTTGGCTGATTTTAGGCCCCCTATTTTACTGGTTGGACTCGAGTTGAAGAATGCTTTCGCAAAAGAGGTAATGATTTGGGCTGCACCAACAGTGAGTCTTTTGAGAATATCCTTGTGCTGCCGGAGGAGGCGAAGCTTGCCGATCTAAGGGCTGCGCCTCACCTCGGGCCCAGGGTTTTATTTTTCAGCGGGGGCAGCGCCCTTAAGGATCTGAGCAGGACCATCATCCGGTATACTCATAACTCCATTCATGTCGTAACCACTTTTGACTCAGGGGGCAGTTCGGCTGGGTTGCGGAAGGCCTTCTGCATGCCGGCTGTCGGGGATATCAGAAATCGCCTCATGGCTCTATCCGATCAAAACAAGACCGGAAACTCCGAGCTGTACTCCTTGTTTACCTACCGTCTCCCGGCCGGGGCCCCGAAGAATGAGCTTCTTAAAGAACTCAAGCAGATGGCCGCGGGCAGCCAAAGCCTTGTCAGAGCCTTGCCCGAGCCTATCCGCCGGGTCGTTTGTTCTCATCTCGAATTCTTTATGAAGCAAAAACCGGCATCTTTCAACCCACAGGGGGCGAGCATCGGCAATCTGCTCCTTACCGCCGGCTATCTCGAACACGATCGGCGCCTGGATCCGGTGATTGATCTCTACTCCGAACTGGCAATGGTCAGAGGGGTCGTCAGACCGGTGCTGGATGACAGTCTGCAATTGACTGCAACCCTGGATAACGGGACACTCCTTCAGGGGCAGCACCTGCTCACCGGCAAGCAGACCGAACCCATTGCCTCCAGAGTCAAAGACATCTATTTGAGTAGAGACTGTCCGGGGCCCGTGGTAACTGAAATCAGAGAAGACCTGAAATCGTTCATCGCCAGAGCCGATTTGATCTGTTATCCAATGGGCAGTTTTTATTCCAGCCTGATCGCCAATCTCCTGCTCCAGGGAGTGACCGCTTCCATTGCCGGGGCCGACTGTCCCAAGGTTTTCATCCCCAACACCTTTTTTGATCCTGAATGCTACGGCCTGTCCCTCAGCGGCCAGGTCAGGACTCTGCTTAGATTCCTGAGCCGGGGAGTTGGCGGTCTAAAAAAGGGGGGCCTGGACTACATCCTCCTGGATACCGACAAGAGCAGGTATCAGGGGACCCTGGACCCGCAGCTCCTAGAGGATTATCAGGTCAAAGTCCTGGAGCAGGAACTGGTGACCCCTGAGTCGAGCCCCTCGGTCGATCCCCGGCGGCTCCTTTCTGTTCTGCTTTCCCTGGCCAAAGGTTGAATACAGGGTTCCAGGTTCACGGTTGAAGCTTAGGAAAAGAGGTTCGGGATGAAGTGCATGATCCAAACTCTGGAACCTCTTCAACAGATCAAGCGATGCCGGTGGGAGCGGTCAAATCCATGCGCATCTTGCCCTGGGCCATCCTGATACGTTTGAAGGCCTCTTTCAGGGACTGGCGTTCAATGTGGGTCAATTCCTTGGGATTGATGTAGTTGTCCGGGGGATTCCCCTGGCTGATCAGTTTGACCTGATGATCGATTCTGATCTGCATCATGTAGCTGTAGGCATGGTAAAGGTCGTCGAAATCGTTCTTATCCAGGACATTCAAGAGGTGCATCTGCCTGAGCCTTTCCAGGGTGTTGGTCTCCTGGATCCTGTTTTTGAGTGCATATATCCTGGCGAAATCCACGATCAAGCGCATCGGGGTCTTGATTTCCAGGGTGTTTTTGTGTTCACCTTTGGACTGCAGGGCGAAATTTCCGAAAAAATCGAGGGGCGGTTTGAAGTGGAGGCCGTTTTCAGCCAAATGCCGGTAAAATCCGACCCAGCCTCCAAGGCAACCGGTGAGAAACTCCCTGAGTTCGGTAACCAGGCCGGAGTCCCCTGATCCGCAGCGGAAATCGAAAAAGATGCTCGAATGAAGGAGGGCCTCGGGGGCGGCCGATCTGATCCAGTCCTGAAAGTATTTTTTCCAGGTGTGAAGAGGCTGGCACCACTTCGGGTTTCGGGCCATGATCTCGAATTCACACAGGGAGTAGCCGACCTGATCGAGCCAGGCGCAGACCCTTTCCCCAAGCTTTTGAAAGTAGTCCCGGACTTCCTCTTCCCGGTCAGACCCCGGGTCTTCAAAGACAATGGCATTGTCCTGGTCGGTCTTCAGTGTCTGCTCCAAGCGGCCTTCGCTGCCGAAGACCATGAAGCAGAACCTGGAAGGCGGAGGCCCCAGTTCTTCCAGAGCGAAATTCAGGATACGTTTCAAAATTGCATCGGAGAAAGCGGTGATGATCCGGTTGAGGTGGTCGGCCCCGGCCCCGCCGTCGATGAGTCCTCTGATCAACCCGGGCAGCTGTCTGTAGCGGTTGGCGATTTCATCCACTTTGGCGGCCAGCTGGATTTCGTGCATCAGGAAGACCGGCGAACGGCCCTGGGCCAGGATAAGGTCCTTTTCCGAGGCAATGCCGATGACCTTGGCTGCTTGGTCCAGGATAGCCACCTGCTTGATATTGTTTTGCATCATGAGCAGGATCGCTTCAAAGGTCCTGGCCTGTGAGGAAAGAGTGATCAAGGGCTGGGACATGATTGTGCCGACCGGTGTCTGAGGAGAGAGCCCCTGGGCTACCACCTTGCTCCGTATGTCGTTGTCCGTGAGCAGGCCGACGGCCTGCCCGGAATGATCCATAATGATCGCGGCGCTTCTTTTGTCTTTGGTCATCATCCGGGCCGCTTTCTGGACAGGCAGATCATGCAGACAAAAGAGGATTTCCCTGGAAAAGACCGCAGTCAGGGGCTGGTTCAAAAAACCAGGAGAAAAGTCCTCCTGTTCGCTGCGGGCGCTCTTGGCGATAAAGGCCACATAAGGTCTTTCCTGCATCTTTTGGCTGAAAAGGCTGGTGAAATGCTGGGTGAAGGCGACGTTTCTGGAACAGATGTCTAAAAAGATTTCCTTGGGCAATCGATAAAGGGTCGTGTCCTCAATGCTTTCTACGGTGCGGATGGACAGGCCCTTATTGAAGAGCAGGGACAGGCCTCCATAGATGTTTCTTTCATGGAGAAAGCCGCGCATGGTCTTTTCTCCGTTTTCCAGGATGTACTGCTCCAGCTTGCCCTCGATAACGATATAGACATAGTTGAGCCGCGTCTTGCCCTGGACGCAGAGAGTCATGTCCCGGAGTTGATGGCTCTTGGACAGGGAGCTGGCGGCCGTCTCGATTTCCTGTTCCGGCAGGAGATCGAAAGGTGCGACCGTGGAGAGGTAGGTCTTGAGAGGGGGCATCTTTGAGATTTAAGATTTAAGATTTAAGATAAAAAACTGCAGGGCGTATTGAGCCGTTCAGGTCCTGCAGCCCATACAGCCCGACACCAAGAATCTGACGCGCTCACTTCTGTCCGGGAGCCGGGGGCTGTGCACCCGGCACCCGATCCTGTTCAAACCTCACCGTATAGTTCCTTGACCCGGACCCTGTCGATAACCCCGGCCTGGTCCTTTGGCAGGGCATCGACAAACTGAACAAAGCGGGGTTTCTTGTATCCGGCGATCCTCGAGCCCACGAAACTGACAAGTTCTGCTTCGGGTATGCTCTGCCCGGATTTGAGGACGCAGACCGCCTTGATCCCCTCCCCGAAGGTGGGATCCGGAACGCCGATGACCGATACCTCTTCGACGGCCGGGTTTTCCAGGATGACCTTTTCCACCTCCACCGGAAAGACGTTTTCCCCTCCGGACTTGATCAAGTCCTTTTCCGCCTTGCGGCCCTTGAAAAACAGAAAGCCGTTTTCAGCAAGGATCCCGAGGTCTCCGGTATGGTGCCACTTTTCGCGGAAGGTCAACTTGTTCAGCTCGGGCTGTTGCCAGTATCCCTGAAAGACAAGGGGGCCCCGAATGACGATCTCCCCGGTTTCTCCGGAGGGCAGATCCCGGTCGAACTCGTCCACCACCTTGAGGTTGACCAGGTGGCCGGGGCGACCCGCAGCCCCGGGTTGCTCGTCATAGGGGGCCAAGGTGATCAGACCCGAGGTTTCGGTCTGGCCGTATATGGTCCAGAAACGGGCCTTGGTCTTTTCCTGGCACTGGATTATGGTTTCCGGCTGTTCGAGGCCCAGGACCTGACGCAGGGATTCGGTTTTCCGGTTTGAGGGGGAATCAGCCTCCAGGAGCTTGGCCAGGATCGGGGGGAAGGTTCCCAGGAGGCTGACCCGCTGCTCGTGGATATATTCCAGGGCCAGATCGGGGTCGAATTGAGTCATGATCAGGTTTCTGCCTCCGGCCAGCATGACCGCCAGGGCCAGATTCAGACCCATGATGTGAAACAGGGGAAGGATGTTCAGGTAGCAGTCTGCCCGATCCAGTTTCAGTGTCGAGGTCAACTGCACGGAGGCCAGAATAAGGTTTTCCTGGGAGAGAACCGCGCCTCTGGGTTTTCCCTGGACAGCAGCGGTGTGGATGACGGCAAAGGGTTCATCCCGGCTCGGCTCCCGGTACTGGGGTCGAGAAGAGGCGTGTCCGTCTTTCAGGAGCCTTGCAAAGGAGTCCTGTCCCCGGCCCTGGAGGATGAAGTGGGAGCCGATGCCCGGGCACTGCGCGCGCACTGCGCGGGCCGTTTCCAGGATGTCCCGGTCCGAGATGAGCATGACCGGAGAAGTGTCGTCCAGGATTTCCAGGATTTCCTCCTTGGAGAGGCGGCGGTTGATCAGGACCAGGATTGCTCCCAGAGCCGAGACCGCGCCCAAGAGAGGGAAGAAGTGCAAGGAGTTCCGGGCCAGGACGGCGATCCTCTCTCCCGGCTGCAGCCCGGCTGCGGCCAGGCCGTTTTGCAGGGCCCGGCTCTCCTCAAGCAGGTCTTGAAAGCTCAGGACACGGTCGCCGTCGATCAGGGCCGGATGTTGCGGAAACAGCCTGGCGTTCCTCTGATAGAGGTCCATGAGGCTCAAGCTGCGTAAACTCATCGTCAACTCCTTGAACCAAGATTTGGAGACCCGGTCAGACCGGGTCGCCAAGTCTTGGTTCCATGCATTATTTATTTTTATCTATAAGCTTTCTATGATCCAGTTTGCCCCTCCGGGCGTCAGCCCGGAGGGGCAAACTGGATCAGGGAAAAGAGCTGTTAAAGGGGACCACCTGGCTGACCCCGCCCGCGCCGAAGGGGGCCGATCCCTCCCTCGGGGTGGCCGGGGTCTC
>JAIPDR010000152.1 GCA_021737615.1 Desulfohalobiaceae bacterium
AAGAACCAGGAACCAAGAACCTGGAACGAGCAACCGGGAAGCCCAGGCCCTGCCTATGGCGGGACTTTGGACTGATTAACTACGAGGAGGCCAGGAAGCTCCAGCTGGGCTTGGTCGAAGACAAATACCGGGACAGGACCCTGCCGGAGATAATCATGACCCTGGAGCACTACCCGGTCTTCACCCTGGGCAGACAGGGCAAACGGGACAGCCTCCTGGTGTCAGACGACTATCTGCAGGAAAACGGGGTCGCCCTGTGCCAGGCCGAGCGGGGCGGGGATATCACCTATCACGGCCCGGGACAGCTCGTGGTCTACCCGATTTTCGACCTGAGGCGGGCCGGCCTGCGGCTGACCGAACTGGTCCATGGCCTGGAGGAGGCCATGCTTGAAACCGCAGCCGAGTTCGGAGTCACGGCCGAAAGAAACAGCCGCAACCGCGGTGTCTGGGTCGGGGGGAACAAACTCGGCAGCATCGGACTGGCCGTGCGCCGCGGCATAGCCTATCACGGACTGGCCTTCAACGTCTGCCTCGACCTGGCCCCCTTTGCCTGGATCAACCCCTGCGGTCTGCAGGGCGTCACCATGACCTCCCTGGAACAGGCAGCCCGGAAACCGGTTCCCATGGACGCGGTCCGGGAAAGAATCAAGGAGCATTTAGGCCGGACCTTTCACCTGCAGGAACCTTATGAAAACCAGACCCAAGCCCTCCTGGCTGAGAAAGAAGCTCCCCTCCGGCCCTGAGTTCGGGGAGGTCAGCAGCCTCCTCGCCGAGCAGGGGCTGCACACCGTCTGCCGGGAAGCCAGGTGCCCCAACCAGGGGGAATGCTTTTCCCGCAGGACCGCCACCTTCATGATCATGGGCTCCAAATGCACCAGGAACTGCCGTTTCTGCGCCGTGGACCACGGCCCCATAACGCAGCCGGACCCGGATGAAGCCAAACGGGTGGCCCTGGTCGCCAAAGAGCTCGGCCTTGACTACGTGGTCGTGACCTCGGTCACCCGGGACGACCTCCCCGACGGCGGGGCCGGCTGCTTTGCCGCGGTGATCCGGGAACTCAAGGCAGCAAACAAAGGGGTCAAGGTCGAGGTCCTGGTGCCTGATTTCCAGGGGGACCCCGCGGCCCTGGCCGAAGTGGTCCGGGCCTCCCCTCAGGTCCTCAATCACAACCTGGAAACGGTCCCCAGGCTCTATGAAACAGCCAGGCCTCAGGCGGATTATGGCCGCTCCCTGGAGCTTCTGGCCCGGGCCAAACAGCTCGATGGGCGGATGTACACGAAATCGGGACTCATGCTCGGGCTCGGGGAAACGAAAGCGGAAATCAAGAGGGCCATGGCCGATCTCCTGGAGTCGGGCTGCACGGTCTTGACCCTGGGCCAGTACCTGCAGCCCGGCAAAGACCATCTCCCGGTGGTTCGCTACCTCCCGCCCGAAGAGTTCGACTCCCTCAGAAAAACCGCCCTGGCCATGGGCTTTGCTCACGTGGTCAGCGGTCCCTTTGTCCGCAGCTCCTACAAGGCCGAGTCCCTGTTCAGCCAGAAGGCCCCGGACGCAGGCTGAAAAACAGGAGGGGCGCCGCTGAATTGCTTGATGTGAGCGCGTCGCAGGACTAAACGCTTCATGTCAGGCGCAAAATGTGCGCTTAGCGAACCGATTCCGGAAAAATCACAAACCCCTTATTTTGGGTTGAGTCAAATATTCTTGCGGCATGATAGCTTGGATATGAAGAGGCATCAGCCTTGAAAGACATCCGCGAGGCAGTCAGCATCCCCCCGGGTATCTTCAGCCGGGAGATGGGCCAGGCAGGTCCTGGCCCGCTTCTCCGGCAATCCCTGGATGTCCTCCAGGGGCGGGCTGGGCAAACAAAAGGCGCAGGCCGACTCCCGGACTGAAGGTTATCTCCAGCCGTCACCGGGTCTGATAGAGGATATTGACTGGTTTGGTAGCAGTAATCTTGACAATGAGCCTTTCCTTTCTTACATTTCATCTATCGATCATTCATATGGAGAACATCATGGAAACAACGATTTCGAGCAAATATCAGGTTGTCATTCCGAAAGCTGTCCGGGAGCGGATGAAGCTACGGCCAAAACAGAAGCTGACCGTACTTGAAAAGGACGGTATGCTGATCCTTGTCCCTCAAGTGAGCCTGGAGTCACTGCGGGGTATTGCCAAAGATACAAATCTCAAGGATTATCGGGATAAAAAGGATCGTTTTTGATGCATATTGTGGATTCCTGCGGCTGGCTGGAATGGTTTTCAAACGGACGACTGGCCGATGCCTATGCGCCGTATCTTCGTAAGGAAGGACAACTTCTTGTTCCGGCGGTTGTGCTCTTTGAAGTCTACAAAATCCTTAAACGGAAAATAAGCGAGGACAAGGCTGTTCTCGCAGTCGGCTTTATGAAAAGGTCCACGCTTATCCCCTTCGAGGAAGTACTAGCCCTCAAGGCTGCAGATACCGCCCTGCAGAACAATCTTGCCATGGCCGATGCCATGGTCTATGCAACGGCTCTGTTGTATAAAGTTCAGATCTACACCTCTGATGCGGATTTTCAAGGCTTGCCCTTGGTGCAGATAGTCTGAATGCTCCCCCACGCACTCACAGAATTGACAGAGTTGTCCCGTGGCCCCTGTCTTACAGGGCAGAAGCGGTTTTCGGCTCCGATTGGGGAAGAACCGTGTTCTCTATACATGCCATGAGGAGCGGTTGATTATTGAAGGAGAAGGCCAAAACCGATATCAATCCGGCTCCTGATCCGAATCCGGATAGTCCTGGAACTGCATGCGGTAGAGCTTCTGGTACAGGGCACATCGCCCCAGAAGTTCGGCATGGGTCCCTGAGTCAATGATCCTGCCCTTTTCCATGACCAGGATCCTGTCGGCGGAGAGAACCGTGGACAGCCGGTGGGCGATGACGATGCTGGTGCGCTTCTGCATCAGGTTCTCCAGGGCCTTTTGCACGGTCCGTTCCGACTGTGTATCCAGGGCGCTGGTGGCCTCATCCAGGATCAAAAGAGGCGGGTTCTTGAGCAGGGCCCTGGCGATGGTCAGGCGCTGCTTCTCCCCCCCGGAGAGCTTGACCCCCCTTTCGCCGATCAGGGTCTCAAACCCCCCGGGCAACTGACGGATGAAGTCCAGGGCATAGGCCACGCTGCAGATCTCTTCCAGTTCAGCCTGGTCTACCTCCCCCAGACCGTAGGTGATGTTGTCTCTGATGCTGGTATTGAAGAGGATGGTCTCCTGGGAGACCATGCCGATATTCCGTCGCAGGCTCTCCAGGGTATAGGCTTCCAGGGGCGTCTCGTTCAGGCGGATTTGCCCTTGGCCGTAAGGGTAGAACCGGGGAATCAGGTTGACCAGGGTGGTCTTGCCGGCCCCGCTCGGTCCGACTATGGCCAGTCGCTCACCGCTATGTATTGTCAGGTTGATGTCTCTAAGGGCGTATTCAGTGCCGCCCTGGTACCAATGGCTGACCTGGTCGAAGCGAAGCTCCTGAAATACCGGGGCCAGCACCTTCTCTCCCTGGCTTTCTTCCTTGATCTCCTCTGAATCCATGATCTCAAAGACCCGCTCCGCCCCGGCCAGGGCCTTTTGCAGAACCATATTCGACTGGCTGATTCTTTTGAAGGGTTCATAGAGCATCATCATGGCCGTCAAGAAGGAAAAGAAGGTGCCGGGCGTGGAATTCCCCTGAATGACCTGCAGGCCGCCGTAGAAAATGACCAGGCCCATGCCCAGGGCCCCGATAAACTCCATGACCGGAGAGGACATGGCGTTGTAGAGCATGCCCTTGATGGCGATGCGCACCAGCTTGCCGTTCTGGACCTGGAACCTCTTTTCCTCGCTCTTCTCCGTGGAAAAGGCCTTGACCACCTTGATGCTGCTGAATATCTCCTGCAGGATCGTGGAGATGTCCGCGATTTTCTCCTGGTTGCGCCTGGCCAGCTTGCGCAGTTTGCGCCCGAAATAGACCACCGGGCCCAGGGCCAGGGGCAGCACGATCAGGGCCCAGCAGGAGAGGTAGGGATCCCGGTAGAAGGCCACAAAGATCAGGGCCAGCATGGTCAGGACATGCCGAAAAAGCATGACGATTTCCGGGATACTGTTTCTGATCAAATTGACGTCGTTGACGATCCTGGACATGAGCATCCCGACCTGACTCTGCTCGAAAAAGGTCATGGGCAGCCGGAGTATCTTGGAGTACAGCTCGTTGCGAAGCCTCTCCAGAACCTTCAGGCCGCAGTACTGCATGTGATAGGTCTGCAGGACCCGAAACACCCCCTTCAGGGCAAAGACCAGGATCACCAGCAGGGGAATGGTCTTCAGGGCCTGCGTGTCCTTGTTGATAAAGATCTCATCCAGGGCCGGCTTGACCAGAAAGGCGGAATATGCGGTGCACAGGGCCACCACACCCATGGCCAGAACTGAAAAGACAATCCGCAGCCGATAGGGCCGAAAATAGGCCATCATCCGCCGCAGGAAATAGAGGGAGTGGCGGATGTTCTCCTTGGAAAAGGTGGCGAAAAAACCCATATCAGAACTCTTTCCCGTACTCCAAAATTTGGATATTTTTTTGGACAAATATCAGGTTAGGATAAATTCGAAGCACGAAATTCGAAATCCGAAACAAGCACGAAATTCAAATTTTCAGATTTTTCAAACGAAGACAGATAACAAATCCCAAATAGATTATAATGGTTGAAGTTAGATCACTCTGACGTTTTGATTTTCGAATTTTTGTCATTTGAAATTTGTTTCATTTATATCCAGAATTTCCTCGGGCCGGTCTTTCCGGCCCGAGGAAATTCTGGATGAGGAAATTTCGGATCCAGGCAGCCGCCGCCGGCAGGTCTCTGGCCAGAAGATCCGGGCCCGCGCCTGTCCTGTTCAGCTCAAGAAACCCGGAACCGTCCGGAATTTCCGGACAGCCGAGTCTTTCGGCCGTACGCCGGCCGTATCCGGTGAGCACCAGGACAAGACCACGCAGGCCGGCTCCGGCCCCGAACTCCAGGTCCGCCGGCTTGTCTCCGATCATGAGGCTGGTCTCAGGGTACAGATCATGGTCCCGAACCAGCTCCTGCCACATCAAGGTCCCGGGTTTCCGGCAGGTACATCCGGCCGAAGGCGGGTGCGGGCAAAATTTCTCATCCTGAAAAAACACCCCGTGTTCAGCCAGGAGGTTTTCCAGGCGGGCCTGGACCAGATGATAGTCCTCGAGGGTAAACACCCCCCTGCCGATGCCTGACTGGTTCGTCACCAGAAAGAGCCTGCAGCCCATATCCTGAAGCGACTTAAGGGCCTGACCCGCCCCGGGCAGGAGTTCCAGCTCCTCCGGGCGGCAGAGGTAGTCTTTTTCCTTGATCACGGTTCCATCCCGGTCAAGAAGAATATCCAGCATGGCCTGTCCTGTTGCCTGTAAAATCTTTGGATCTGTACAGCCGGCCTCAGCCATTTTTTTTTGAAAAAAGCAAACTTTCGAAAAAAAAAGATGGCAAACGTTCATGAAATAGGGCTTTTTCCCGGTCCAAGTCAAGAGCAGTTTTTCCTGGAAAATAATATATTTTTTTGCCATAATGCGTCTTCCGCAATGACTCTAGCCTAATTTGGGTCTGAACGAAAACGGTGATTGGACGTAAACTTGCCCAGATACGAGGAACAATAAATTTTGAAACCGCAGTGTATTCTAATACATGAGGATTTCAAAATTTTGCAGTGACGAAGTAGATGGGTGAGTTTTCGTCCAAGCACTAATTTGAACTTAGAAAATCCAAGAGGTTTGGGATGACCAGCAACAATTCCTCAGAAAAGATCGTCCGGCATGCCCTGACATTCGACGATGTCCTCCTCTTGCCGGGATACTCCGAGGCCCTGCCCGACTCTGTGGACGTCAAGGCCAGACTGACTTCGAGCATCACCTTGAACATCCCGTTTTTAAGCGCAGCCATGGACACGGTCACCGAGTCCAGGATGGCCATTTCCATGGCCCGGGCCGGCGGTCTGGGCGTGATCCATAAAAATATGAGCATCGAGCGCCAAAGCCTGGAAGTCGAGAAGGTCAAAAAATCGGAAAGCGGCATGATTGTCGACCCGATAAGCATCGATCCGGACTGGACCGTAGGCCAGGCCCTGAAGGTCATGTCCGAGTACCGGATATCCGGTTTGCCGGTTGTCAAGGGGGACCAACTGGTCGGGATCGTCACCAACCGGGACGTCCTTTTTGTCGAGGACATGCAGACCCGGGTCTCCGAGGTCATGACCGCGGAGAACCTGATCACGGTTCCGCCGGGCACCAGTCTGGAACAGGCCAAGTCCATCCTGCACAAAAACAGGATCGAAAAACTCCTGGTGGTGGACCCCAAAGGAAAACTTCAGGGACTGATCACCATCAAGGACATCGAAAAAATCAAAAAATATCCGGATGCCTGCAAGGACGGTTATGGACGTCTGCGGGTGGCGGCGGCGATCGGTGCGGGAGCCGACTCCGAGGAAAGGGCCCAGGCTCTGATCAATGCCGGGGCGGACGTCATTGTCCTGGACTCGGCCCACGGCCACAGCAAAAACATCATCGAAGCAATCAGAAAGATCAAGGCCGATTTCCCGGATTGCGAGCTCATCGCCGGGAACATCGCCACCCGGGAGGGGGCCGAGGGTTTGATCAAGGCCGGAGCTGATACCATCAAAGTCGGCATCGGACCCGGATCCATCTGCACCACCAGGGTGGTGGCCGGTATCGGGGTCCCTCAGATATCGGCGATCATGGAAACCGTCCGCATCTGCCGGCAGAACGACCGCTGTCTCATTGCCGACGGAGGGGTCAAATTCTCCGGTGACGTGGTCAAGGCCATCGCCGCCGGAGCCGATGCGGTCATGATGGGCAACATGCTGGCCGGCACCGAAGAGAGCCCCGGGGAGACCATCCTCTACCAGGGGCGTCGCTATAAAATTTACCGGGGAATGGGTTCCATTGATGCCATGCAGGAAGGCAGCAGCGACCGCTACTCCCAGGAAACAAGGAACAAACTGGTGCCTGAAGGCATCGTCGGCCGGGTGCCATACAAGGGCAAGGCCCAGGAAACGGTCTACCAGCTGGTGGGCGGCCTGCGTTCCGGCATGGGCTATGTCGGGGCAAAGGACATTTCAGAGCTGCAGGAAAAATCGAAATTCATCCAGATCTCCCAGGCCGGCTACCGGGAAGGCCATGTCCATGACGTGATCATCACCAAAGAGTCGCCGAACTATCAGGTGGACACCTATTAAGAAAGGAATGGAATGCTGGAAAAAGAAATGCTGGGATGCTGGAATGCTGGAATGCTGGGATGCTGGGATGCTGGGATGCTGGAATGCTGGAATGCTGGAATGCTGGGATGCTGGGATGCTGGGATTGGCAGAGGAGGACGGATGACAGAGGACGGCAAGAACGCTACCAAAAAACATCGACTACCGAGCCAAAAGACTATTTATGTCGAACGTAAGTATATCTGATAAAATCATCATTCTCGATTTCGGATCGCAGTACACCCAGCTCATCGCCAGACGCATCCGGGAGGCCGGGGTCTATTCGGAAATCCATCCCTGCACCATCTCCTGCCCGGATCTGCAGGCTTTGAGGCCGACGGGCCTGGTTTTATCCGGAGGTCCGGCCAGCGTCTGCGATCCTGATTCCCCCGGCCTGGACCAGGAAATCCTGGAACTCGGGCTCCCCATTCTGGGCATCTGCTACGGCATGCAGTACCTGGCCCGGAAACTGGGCGGTGCGGTCACCCCGGCCACCGACCGCGAATACGGCCGCGTCCAATTCTCTTTGAGCAGTGACAGTCCTCTCTGGAAAGGAATCCAGACGGACGCACCCTCCCAGGTCTGGATGTCCCACGGGGACAAGGTCCTGGCGGTTCCGCCCGGTTTTACCATCACCGGTTGCACGGACCAGGTGGAGGTGGCGGCCATGGCCAATCCCCACAAAAAGATATACGGCCTGCAGTTCCACCCCGAGGTCTCCCACACCGAAGAGGGTACCCGGATCATCAGGAACTTCCTCTTCGAAGTCGTTCAGGCCAGGGCCGACTGGAGCATGGCCTCCTTTGTTGACGACCTCATGCTCCAGCTGCCGGAACTGATCAAGGATCAGCAGGTGGTCTGCGCCTTGAGCGGGGGGGTCGACTCCACTGTGGTCTCCGCCCTGCTGCACAAGGCCATCGGCAAGCGGCTGCACTGCATCTTCGTCGACAACGGCCTGCTCAGGAAGGATGAAGGCAAGGAAGTGGTCCAGTACCTGCAGGACCATTTCGATCTCAATCTTCATTTTGTCCAGGCCCAGGAGATCTTTCTGTCCAGACTGCAGGGGGTCGAAGATCCGGAAGAGAAACGCAGGATCATCGGCAACACCTTTATCGAGGTCTTCGAGCAGGAAGCCGCAAAGATCCCCGGGGTCTCCTTTCTGGCCCAGGGCACGCTCTATCCCGACGTTATCGAGAGTATCTCCTTTAAAGGTCCATCCGCGGTGATCAAAAGCCATCACAATGTCGGGGGCCTCCCGGAAATAATGAAGCTCAAGCTGGTGGAACCCCTGCGGGAACTGTTCAAGGACGAAGTGCGTAAGGTGGCCGTTGAGCTCGGGTTGCCCGACTTCCTGGTCTGGCGCCACCCCTTTCCCGGCCCCGGCCTGGCCATCAGGATCATCGGCGAGGTCACTCCAAAGCGCCTGGATATCCTGCAGAGAGCGGACAAGATCGTGCACAGCGAGCTGATGGCCACGGGCTGGTACTACAAAGTCTGGCAGGGCTTCGCCGTGCTGCTCCCCTTAAAGACGGTCGGGGTCATGGGAGACGAACGGACCTACGAACCCGTGATCGCCCTGAGGATAGTGGACAGCAAAGACGCCATGACCGCCGACTGGTCCCGACTGCCCGGGGAGGTCCTGGCCGGAATCTCCAACCGGATCATCAATGAAGTCAAGGGAGTCAACAGGGTGGTCTTCGACATCTCCTCCAAGCCACCGAGTACAATTGAATGGGAGTAAGCGGAGGGTATGGATCATGTTTGGAATAGGGACAACTGAAGTTCTGATCATCCTGGTCGTGGCCCTTTTGGTTATCGGCCCCTCGAAACTGCCTGAGGTGGCCAAGGCCCTGGGCAAGGGCATGGCAGAGTTCAAGAAAATGAGCTCAGACGTCAAACGAACCATTGACATGGAAACCCACCTGGCCGAGATGGAGCAGGAGGAAAAAAAGCAAAAGCCCGGCAGGGAGGATCAGGACCCGGAACAGGCCGCGGAATCCGGCGGACCAGTATCCGCCGAAACCGGCTTCCCCGAAAGCAAGGGCCTTGAAGAAGAGGCGGAAACAGGCCTGGATCAGGAGGCTGACTCGATAGCCACAAGCCGCTTGACAGGTACGGACGAAGACCTGGACCGCGAAGAGGCCTCGGCCCGGGAATCCGGCAGCAGACGGGAAGATACCGACGAAGAATCCCGGGACACGCAGAAGAGCAGCCAGGAACCGGAGGAAAAGCGGAATGCCTGATTCCCCTGAGACGGAACAAACGAGAACCCAAGCAGGGGAAATGGGTTTTCTGGACCACCTGGATGAGCTGCGCAAGAGCATCACCAAGTGCGCCATCGCGGCCTTCCTGGGCATG
>JAIPDR010000153.1 GCA_021737615.1 Desulfohalobiaceae bacterium
GAGCCTAAGAGTCCGGAGGGGGCAGGGATCCCCCATGAGCGAGCCTTAGAAAACCGAGAGCCGGAAGCGTTTAAGCGCAAGAGAGCCCTGTGACCGGTTCGAACTATTCCGCATTTTTAAATGAAGTTTCATATGAGAGATCAGAGGTCAGCCGGAGAAGAAAAGTGAGTCAGTGAAATAAGAGGCAGAGGGCAGGAAGAGAAGAAGCACTTCTCTCTGCATTCTGAGCGAGTCCGCCAGCTCAGTTAAATTTCTTTCAGCGAAGCGCATTTAACCGGGGCGAGCGAAGAATCCCTTTTAAAAATTTTTTTCATTCGAATTTGCCTGCCCAGTGAAACCTTCTTCTGTTTCACCGGGGTTTCGAATTTAGAGTTTCGAATTTCTAATTTTCCGACCAACGAGGTCTGCAATGCAGAAACTGACATCCCTGGAACGTCTGGGCTCCTTTCGGCAAAACATCCTGTCCGGATCGGCAGGGGCAAAGCAGGTGGTCCATGTCTGCATGACCGGCTGCAGGGCTTACGGGTCGGCCTCGGTCCGGGACGCCCTCGAAACGGAGATCAAGCACAAAGGACTGCAGAAAGAGGTCGAGATCCGCTCCACCGGCTGCCACGGCTTCTGCGCCAAGGCCCCGGTCATTGCCATCGAACCCCGGGGCATCCAGTACCAGGAGGTGGAGCCGGACGACGCTCCGGAAATCGTGGCCAGGACCCTAAAAAATCAAGAGCGCATCAAGCGGCTGGCCTTTCACGACCCGGAAACCGGCCACCCTGTTTTCCAGCGCGATGAAATCCCCTTTTATCAGAAGCAGACCAGGCGGGTCCTTAGTAAATGCGGCCGGATCGATCCCACCCGGATCGAAGACTACATCGCAGCAGGCGGATATTATCCCCTGTATCAGGTCCTCTCTTTTATGACCCCGGAGGAGGTCATTGCCGAGGTCCAGGCCTCGAAACTGCGGGGCAGGGGCGGGGCCGGCTTTCCCACCGGGCTGAAATGGAAATTCGCCAGGGAGGCCCCGAACAAGCCCAAGTATATCATTTGCAATGCCGACGAAGGCGACCCGGGCGCCTTCATGGACCGGGCCATCCTCGAGGGCGACCCCCACGCCGTGTTTGAAGGCATGCTCATCGGAGCCTATGCCATGGGGGCGGAATATGGATATATCTACGTCCGGGAAGAGTACCCCATTGCCGTAGAGCACCTGAAGCTGGCCCTGGAGCGCTGCCGGGAGTTGGGCCTGATCGGGGAGAACATCCTGGGGACGGGATTTAACTTCAACCTGCAGCTGAAAATGGGGGCCGGGGCCTTTGTCTGCGGCGAGGAAACCGCCCTTATGGCCTCCATTGAAGGCAAGCGGGGCATGCCCAGACCGCGTCCCCCTTTTCCGGCCCAGGCCGGACTGGACTGGAAACCCTCGAATATCAACAATGTCGAGACCCTGGCCAACATCCCCCTGATCCTGGGAAACGGCTCCTCCTGGTACACGGAGATCGGTACTGAACAGAGCAAGGGAACCAAGATTTTTTCCCTGGCCGGCAAGGTGAACAACACCGGATTGGTGGAAGTGCCTATCGGGACCACGATCAAAGAAGTGGTTTACGGGATAGGCGGGGGGATCCCCAAGGGCAGGAGGTTCAAGGCCGTACAGATGGGGGGTCCTTCCGGAGGCTGCGTGCCCACCCAGTTTCTGCATACCCCGATCGACTACGACACCCTGCAGCGCCTGGGGGCGATCATGGGATCCGGGGGCATGGTGGTCATGGATGAAAACAACTGCATGGTGGAGATCGCCCGCTTCTTTCTGAGCTTCACCCAGTCGGAATCCTGCGGCAAATGCACACCCTGCAGGCTGGGCACCACCCAGCTACTGGACATCCTGACCAAGATCACCCAGAGCCAGGGGCGGATGGAAGACATAAAGACCATTCAAGACATCGGCTGGACCGTGACCGAGGCCTCGCTCTGCGGCCTGGGCCAGAACTGCGCCAAACCGGCCCTGTCCACCTTGAACTATTTCCTGAAAGAATTTGAAAACCATATCCTGGAGCATCGTTGTGACGGGGCGGTCTGCGAATCAATGGTCATTACCGCCTGCCAGCATGCCTGTCCGGCCGGGATCGACGTCCCCAACTATGTGGCCGCCGTCGGCCAGGGCGACTACCAGAGGGCGGTGGAGATCATCAGGGAACGAAACCCCTTCCCGGCCGTCTGCGGCTACATCTGCATCCATCCCTGTGAATACAAATGCAGGCGGGGAGAGTTGGACGAACCCGTGGCCATCCGGTCCATCAAGCGGACCGCCTCGGAGTGGTACTTTGAACATATCGGACCAAAGCGGGAGCCCTTCCCGGTGACAAAAGAGCAGACCGTGGCCATCGTCGGTGCCGGACCCGCCGGCCTGACCTGCGCCTTTTATCTGGCCAAAATGGGCTACCAGACCCATGTCTATGAGGCCGGAAACGTGGCCGGCGGCATGCTCGGACTGGCCATTCCCGAATTTCGGCTTCCCCGGGGGGTCATCGAATCCGAGATCGAGTACATCGAAAACTGCGGGGTGGCCATCCACTACAACTCCCCCATTGACGCGGACCATAATATCAACGACCTCCTCAATGAAGGCTTCGACGCCGTCTTCATCGCCGCCGGGGCCCAGGCCAGCAGGCAGCTCGGCATTCCGGGCGAATCCGAGGACCTGGTCAACCTGTCCTATGGTCTTGCCTATCTGAACGAGGTCAAACAAGGCAAAAAGCACGCCTTCTCCGGCCGGACCGTGGTCATCGGCGGCGGCAACGTGGCCGTGGACGTGGCCAGGACGGCCCTGCGCGACGGGTCCGAGGAAGTCCTGCTCGTCTGCCTGGAACCCAGGGACGAAATGCCGGCCTGGGAGAAGGAGATCAAAGAAGCCCTGGATGAAGGGATCGAAATCCATCCCTCCTGGTTTCCAACCAGGATCAAGCAGGAGGGAAACAGGGCTGCGGGGGTCGAATTCTCCCGCTGTGTGGCGGTCTTTGACAGTGAGGGACGATTCAACCCCTCCTGCGATGAACAGGACCTGTGGTATGTGGAGGCCGATCATGTCATCGTGGCCATCGGGCAGGCCCTGGACCTCAGCTTTCTGTCGGATGAAGAGAGGCTGGAACGGGAACTCTGGGGCGGTCTGGCCGTGGACAGGAACACCCTGGCCACCAATATCAAAGGGGTCTTTGCCGGCGGCGACTTCACCACAGGCCCGACCTTCGTCATCCGGGCCATCTCCTCGGGACGCAGGGCGGCCCTGGCCATCGACCGCTACTTGTCGGGCAGGGAGGGGAAAATCGAGATCCCGGACGAAAAGAGCCCCCTGGAGGTGGATGCCCGCCTGGCCCTGGAGGATGAGAGTCTGGCCGACAAGCCCCGGATACCGCCGGCGATAGAAACACCGGCGGACAGGAAAAAGGATTTCCGAATCGTGGAACTGGGGCTTTCTCCGGAAGAGGCCCGGCAGGAGGCCTACCGATGCCTCAGATGTGATCTTGAAAAGGAGGCTGAGTATGATCAGATCGATAACGAAGCAGAAGCCTGAAGAAGAGCTTGACGAACTCCTCAAGGGGGCGAACCGGGTGTTCATCATCGGCTGCGGCACCTGCACCACCCTGACCAGGACCGGGGGCGAGCCCGAAGTCGCGGCCATGGCCGAATCTCTGCAGAAAAAAGGCAAGATGATCACCGGACGGATGGTGCCCCCTGTGGCCTGCGACAACATGACCGCCGAGCTCTACGAAGAGCAGGCAGGGCACATCAGGCAGGCCGACGTGCTCCTGGTCATGAGCTGTGCCTTCGGTGTCCAGACCATAGCCACCCAGACCGGGAAGTGGACCGTTCCGGCCCAGAACACCATTTTCCTGGGCAAAGAGACCGGGATCGGCCGCTTTGATGAGATCTGCACCCAGTGCGGAGCCTGCATCATAGGCGAAACCGGCGGGGTCTGTCCGGTGACGGCCTGCCACAAGGGCATGGTCAACGGGCCCTGCGGCGGGACCAATAACGGCATGTGCGAGATCGACTCGCAAAAGGACTGCGTCTGGACCGTGATCTACAACCGCCTCAAGAAGCTCGGCCGGCTCGATTCCATGCGCAAGTACCAGAAACCCCGGAACCACCTGGGTGAACCGAGCCCTGGGAAATTCCATATACCGGCGGATGAGTAGGAAACAGAGGCCAGAGATTAGAGGTCAGCCCTGCCTCTGGCAGGCCTGACATTTAACTATCTAATATTTATTACAATATACAGGCATGCTGCTACAATAATGCTCAAGTCCACAGCTGCCGGTTTGATCGAGGAAGAAACTTCAATTTGAGTCACTGGCACTATCTTTACGAACCGGGCGACAGGGTTCTCTTGCGCGACCTCGCTGGGAGGTCCTCAGGTTTTCTTAGGCTCGCGAAATGGGGGAAACCGGACCGCGTCTACGGCTTCAAACCATAAGACTGCAGAAGATTGTCATTCATGCAACATCAAAAGTTATAGCAGAACCTAAGAGTCCGGAGGGGGCAGGGATCCCCCATGAGCGAGCCTTAGAAAACCGAGAGCCGGAAGCGTTTAAGCGCAAGAGAGCCCTGTGACCGGTTCGAACTATTCCGCGTTTTTAAATGAAGTTTCATATGAGAGATCAGGGAGCGGAAGCTGAGGAGGAGCAATGGCAGCTGTCCCGGGTGTGGATAGAGGATTTCAAACCGTACAATGAGCTAGCAGCGTTAGGCTATTAACCGTTTAATAGGAACATCGAGACCTTGAAGCCAGAGAATGTCTGTTTATACATGTATTAACCAGATACCAGAAGTTGGCCCACAATGACACTCCTGACTTGCAGAATCGCTGAACAGTTTCATTGGCGGCAGATTCAAACGCGCAAGATAGGCCAACTTCTGGTATAACAAGGACGAGGAATTATGGTTTCATCATTTCAGGAAGCGCTTCATTCCGGTAAATTTGTGGTCACTGCCGAAGCCGCCCCGGGCAAGGGGACCAACCTGGAGAAGATGCGCCACCATGTGGAGCTGCTCAAGGACAAGGTCGACGCCATCAATGTCACCGACCATCAGAGCTCGGTCATGCGTTTTCCTTCACTGGGCGGGGCCCTGCTAATCAAGGAGGCGGGCGGAGAACCTATATTGCAGATGACCTGCCGGGACCGGAACAGGCTGGCTCTGCAGGCCGATCTCCTGTTCGCCTCCAGTCGGGGCATCAACAATGTGCTCTGCCTGACCGGGGATTCCGTTGACCTCGGAGACCACAAAACAGCCAAAGCGGTCTTTGACCTCGATTCCAGCCAGCTTCTGGCCGCGATCAGGAGGCTGGAAAGCGGCAGGGACATGGAAGGCAACTCCCTGGATGGCGGGGTCTCTTTTTGTGCCGGGGCCATCGTCACCCCGGAAGCCAACCCCATAGAACCCCAACTCATCAAATTCGAAAAAAAGATCGAGACCGGGGCCGAATTCATTCAGACCCAGGCGGTCTATGACCTTGAGAACTTCAAGACGTTCATGGACTATGCCCGGCAGTTCAAAGCAAAAATCCTGGCCGGGATCATTCTCTTGACCTCGGCGCCCATGGCCAGATTCATGAATAAAAACGTGGCCGGGGTTTCGGTCCCGCAGCCTCTGATCGATGAAATGGCCGCCGCCCCCAAGGGAGGGGCAATAGCAAAAGGAATCGAGATCGCCGGGAGAATGATCCGGCAGATAAGGGAAGAGAGAATCTGTTCCGGAGTGCACATCATGGCCATCGGCAAGGAAGAGCTGATCCCGGATATCATGGAGGCAGGAGAATTGCTGTAAATTCAAGCCGGGCTCAGTGCTTGGTGGGATGGATATCCATCTCCTTGATTTTGTAAAGCAGGGCCCGATAACTGATCTTGAGTGCCCTGGCCGCCGCCTTGCGGTTCCAGTTGGAATCAAGGAGCACTTTTTCGATGACGTCCCTCTCCACACGCTTCACCACCTGATCCCTGACTTCCTTCAAGGAAGGGAAGTGATCGTTATCAGGATCAAAACCATCGATGATATCCTGGTATTCTACAAGATCATCGCCGGAGGTTTGTTCTGCTTCCTCTCCGGTGTTCCTGTTACTTCCATCCACATCCCTGTTCAAGCTGGACTGCATCGCATCCATGATCTCCTGGCTGTTGCCGAAGACCGAATGTCTCTGCAGATAGTTGACCAGCTCCCGGACATTACCCGGCCAGTGGTACTCGTGAAACAGGCCGATCAGTTCCGGGGACAAGTTTATCTCGGGCAGGTTTTTTTCTTGTTGCAGGTACTTGCTGAAATGTTCCACCAGCGGCATGATATCTTCTTTCCTATCCCGCAGAGGTGGAATATGAATGGAGATCGTGCTTAAGCGGTAGTAGAGGTCGGCCCTGAAGTTATTTCCGTTGATTTCGGCATCAAGGTCCTGATTGGTGGCCGCTATGATCCTGGCCTTGACCTCCTGGGAGGCATGCCCGCCAACTCTGTAATATTCCCGATCTTGAAGGACCTGAAGCAGCTTGGACTGTGTATAGATGGGCAATTCGCCGATCTCATCCAAAAAAATGGTCCCTTCTTTTGCCATTTCGAACTTTCCGCTCTTTGTCCGATCCGCCCCGGTAAAGGCCCCTTTTTCATATCCGAACAACTCCGACTCAAGGAGTTCGGACGGCAGGGCGGCACTGTTTACTTTGACAAACGGTCTGTTGCGTCGATGTGAATGATAATGCAGGCTCCTTGCGATCAGCTCTTTCCCGACCCCGCTTTCACCGGTGATCAAGACGTTCAGGTCCAGATTGCTCACCTTGTAGGTTACCTGGAGCACCTTCTGTATGGCGGGGCTTGTGCCGATGATAACCGGTTCAGGGAAATGCATAATCTTAGTTTTCGGTCAGGAGTTCTTTGATTTTGTTTGACAATTCTTCCAGATCAAACGGTTTTGCGATTACAGTGGTTGCCTCTTCCCGGGCTGTTTTCTCTGAAGGCTCTCCGAACGAAGTAATGGAAATGATAGGGATATTGGGATTTATTTCTCTGGCGATCTTGATCAAGCCAATGCCGCTCACATAAGGTATGCGGATATCCGAAACTATTAAATCATAGCCTTGCTGCTTGATTAAATCCAGACCCTCTAAGCCATCGGCAGCCGTTATGACCTGAAAGCCAAGCTGATCAAGGTATTCTTTCAAGACTTGCCGGATGGATTCGTCGTCCTCAATAATAAGTATTCTAGAATTGATCATGATCCGACCTTTCATTTCCGAATAGTTTGAACTGATTTTTTCACACTTTCGGCATCTGTCCGGCAGGTTAAGTTTCCGTTTAAGAATATGCGTCAGCAATCATCTGGCACCAATATAGCAAACTAGAGGCCATGATGACAACAACCATGAGCCAAATAAAATATTACGAAGCGTTCGCCCCCTCCAGGAAGGCCAGATCTTTTGACTGCGTATTCTTGGTACCGATGGCCATGACCTCAATCGTACTGTTTGCTTTTTTCCTCCAGTAGACCCGCCCCCTGTAGGCAAAGATGCTCTCCAGGGCCGACAAGTCGCCGTTTTTGGAAAAAACCTTTCTCTTAACCCTTATCAGGCCCGGATCCTGATTCAAGGTATGGATGAACTCTTCGGCCTTGAGCTGCATGTCTTCCGGGAGGTGTAAAAAACCATCCACCGAACGGTCATGAAAGTCAATTTTCTTATAGAGGACATTGAAGCGCTTCCTTATAGCGGCCTGCTGTTTCTCTTTCTTTTTAGATGAAAGCTTTTGCTGAGATTTCAAACGGTCCACTTCCCAGGCCAGATTCTCAATCTCCTGTTCCCGCTCCTGCCGTTTGGCCATGCTCTCCTGCAGTTTCTCCTCCAATGCCTCCATCTCAGCCAGAGCTTCCTTTTCGGTGATCTGTATCCTGCGATCAGCCTGCGTCAAGTCCCTTTTCTGACGATCGATCTCTTCCCGGTAAGACCGTTCCTTGGCTGTCGCTTCCTGAAGTCTGGACTGGGCCTGACTCAGTTTCTTCTGAGTCGCCTTGAGATCCTCCTCCTGCTGCCTGGTCACATTTTCCGCCTGCCTGACATTGGATCGATAACTCAGGCACAATACCCCGGTAAAGACCAGGATGTAGAACACCAGGACGCTGTTGGAGAGCCAGGTGTTTCTGGGGATTTCCACGGCCAGGGAAAAAACAAGCCCCTCCTGCATGACCTCGAGGTTCTCTCTGGCCAATCGAGACGACTCCGATGGGCCGGCCAGAGATTTCAGGCCGGAGTCAGGCTGGTGCTCATATCTTTCCTGTTTCTCAAAATCGGGGTAAATCACCCGCCCGTTTTTCGTCCTGACCAGAATGCGGACCACCGGCCCCAACTCTGCAATCCACCTTGACTGCATGTAGGCTTGAATATTGGTCCTGATTTCATCATGGACGCTTAATTGCCCCTTCAGCAGTTGACCGGGGTTGGATATAAGCCGGCCCATCAAGTCCGACTTCCAGGTATTCTGGAGGTAGGCCTCCAGCCCCTGAATCGTAAAAATATACAACACCGGCGGCAGAAATACGCACAAAAAGAGGATACGAAACGATAGATGCTTCAAGGCAAATCCTGACCCAAAAAACGGGTTCCACGGTCGAGACCTAAAAAACCAGGGAAACCGGATACCGCTACTGTTTCCAATTTGTCAACTATACAAGACAGTTGATTAAAAAATTATGCTCTTGGCGCACAAACCCCCGGGGAAAGCTTTACCCCGACAGATTCAAAAGCACAGTGTATGCCGACTGCTCCAGATCACCATTTCCAGGTCCCTACAACCCAGACCTTCCCTGATACCGGGGCGCTCTCCTACTTTTTCCAGCCAATCTCAGTCAACTTGACTGTTATGTTTCCACCACCCAATACCAAATACTATATTTTTTTATTTTATAGTTCAAGTTCCTTTTTTGCCTGTGAAGCAGGAGCAGTCGGTTGTCTTTTGTTTTGCAAGCGGCTGCGAGCCATTACACTGAAGCTTTAACTGGAGAAGACCGGAAAGGGGAGAAACCGGAAGCAAGGCCTGGCCCTACAACGTATTTATTATCTGCAATTCTTAGGGAGAAGAGAATAAAGGACTGGAAGCGAGTCTGGAGAGCTTCGAATGATTGAAAGTGGTAACCCTGCTAGGAAGGACTTATATCATGGCATCGTCTGACTGGATTCCGGCCTCCGCCGGAATGACGGACAAGAGAATGAGGCAACGGAAGGACTGAAAATGCGCAAAAAGTGGATGAACAAAAAAAAGAGGGCTTGCAGCCCTCTTTACGATCCGAACATTCAGGTTTGTCCGCGACTATCTCTTTTTAAACCTCCTGCTGAAACCGATCAGGCCCAGCAAGCCTGTACCAAGAAGGAGCATGGTGGTGGGTTCCGGTATCGGCTGAACCGTACTGGACTGCAGAAATATCTGTTCGTATCCATTAGACAGTTCATCCAGAAAGATGCTCATGGACAGCACATCGTAACCTTGGCCCAGCCAGTCGGCCAAACCGCCGTTTAGCTCGGGAGAAAACAAGGCATAGGCCGCTTCATTTGCCCCGAGGTTGTGATTAAGGGTTGTCACTGCCGCAGGATCGCCGCAGTC
>JAIPDR010000154.1 GCA_021737615.1 Desulfohalobiaceae bacterium
GGTTCTTCAACCAGGGGCCGGCCAAAACCACCTTTCAGGCTCGGATAACCGAGGAGACCCGGATAGGAGACGTCCCCGGGGTAGTCGTAGAGATAACCGGAAACGCCCAGATCACCGGGTATCATCAGTTTGTCCTTGACCCGAATGATCCCTTTCCCCAGGGATTTCTCCTCTGATATCCAGTTTTGCCCTGGTGCAGACACCAGGGCAAAACTGGATCTATGACAATCTTTTAATTAGATCATGCAAGGGCTGGATCGATGAAAAAATATTTTTGCCGTTTTTAGGACTGGGCTGAAGAGCTTGTTTAGAAAAAAGAAGCAAAAAAACCCGCAGATTTTAGCTGCGGGTTTTTTATAATCTAATCAAGAATGCCCCTGGAGCTTTGCTCCAGGGGCATTCTTGATTAGAAGAGGCCGCTGACCTTTCCGGTTTCCGTGTCCACGTCCACCTTGGTATAGGCCGGGTTGGAACCCGTTCCCGGCATCAGGCTGATGGTTCCTGCGCAGGGGCAGAGGAACTTGGCCCCGGAGTAGATGAGAACGTCCCGAATCGGCAGAGTCCAGCCCTTGGGGACATTCTTCAAGGTCGGATCGTGGCTCAGGCTCAAGTGGGTCTTGACCATCATGGTCGCGAAGTCGGCGTACTTGGGGTCATCTTCCAGCATCTTGGCCTTTTTCTCGGCATCGGGAGTCCAGTTGACGCCGTCGGCCCCGTAGACCTCCTTGGCAATTCTGTCCACCCTGTCTCTTAGTTTCATTTCCAGGGGGTAGAGGAATTCGAAGTTGGACTCATCCTCGCAGGCGTCGATGACCGCGTCCGCCAACTCCAGGGCGCCGTCGCCCCCGTCGGCCCAGTGGGTGGATTTGGCGCAGCGGGCCCCGGCTGCCTCTGCCGCCTTGCGGACTGTTTCGATTTCCGCAGCAGTGTCAGTGTGGAAGCAGTTGATGCAGACCACCGGATTCATGCCGGACTTGCGGATGACATTGATCAGGTGGACCATGTTCTCCAGACCTTTTTCCACCAGGCCCACGTTCTCCTTGACATACTCCTCCGGCATGGGCAGGCCCGGGACCACCCTGGGACCGCCGCCGTGCATTTTCAAGGCCCGGATGGTGGTGGTCAAAACCGAAACATGGGGCTTGAGGCCGCTGTTTCTGCATTTGACGTTCCAGAATTTTTCAAAACCGATGTCCGCGGCGAATCCGCTCTCGGTCACATGGTAGTCAAAGAGCTTCAGTCCGACCCGGTCGGAGACCACTGAAGACTGGCCCACGGCAATGTTGGCAAACGGACCGGCATGGACCATGCAAGGCTGATACTCGGCCGTGCACATCAGGGTGGGATTGATGGTATTCCGCATCCAGGCGGTCATGGCATTGCCCACCTTGAGATCGCCGGTGGTCACGGGCTTTCCGTTCTTGTCAAAGGCCACCGTGATTTCGTTCATGCGCTTCTTCATATCGGCCAGGTCCTTGGCAATGGAGAGGATGGCCATGCACTCGGAACTGACCGCGATGCCGAACTTGGACTCCATGGTGAAACCGTCCATACGTCCGCCGAGTCCGATGATGATGTTTCTAAGGGACTGGGCGCAGTAATCGATGATCCAGCCCATCTCCACCCGCTTGGGATCGACGTTCAACTGGGGAATTCCGGAAAGTTTCTCAATTTTTTCGGCCGAATAGTTTCTCTCGTGCTGCATCCTGGAAGTCAAGGCAACCATGGCCAGGTTGTGGGCGTTCATGATGTCGTTGATGTCCCCGGTCAGGCCCAGAGAGAATTCGGTCATGGGAATGAGGATGGAATTACCGCCGCCGGCGGCCGTGCCCTTGACATTCATGGTCGGACCCCCGGATGGCTGCCTGAGGGCGCCGCCGACATTTTTCCCCCTCTTGCCGAGCCCTTCCATCAGGCCTACGGAAGTGGTGCTTTTCCCTTCACCTAAAGGAGTCGGGGTGATGGCCGTGACTTCGATATACTTGCCGTCGGGCCTGTCTTTGTACCTGTCCATGATTTTCAGAAAATCCAGCTTGGACAAGCGTCCCATGGCCATCATTTCGTCCTTTTCCAGGCCGATTTTTTCGCGCCACTCATCAGGCATGGGCATATTTTCTTCAGCTGCTTCCGAGATCTGCCAGTCCTGCATTTTTGTTGCATCATACGCCATTTTGCACTCCTTTTTTTAAGGTTACAAGTAACAAGCATCCATAAGATTCTGATAAAGCGGTAATCGATTCATGATACTTCAGACAGGAAACTGTTCGCCGTCAAAATCAAATGCCAAAAATTTTCACTTTTTTTCTGTATTGTCAACATCTTCTTCTGGAAACATTTTTTGAAATGAATCCGGTCTTCAGGATTAAAACCCGGCCGCAGCGGATAAAAAAAATCATGTTTTTAAATATGTTGCTAAGTTGCTAAAACTTTTTTCCTATTCCCGCTTTAAAAGCGTGTAAGGAAAATGACCTAAGTTTCAACTTCCTAATCGAAATGATGCATATTATCACGAAAAATTGAATATGATGAAATAATACATGTAAAAACAGGAAAGGGTATTTTGGCGCCGGCTCGCAAAAAACGTCCTCTAACCTTGAACTGACCGTGTTCTCAGACCTTGCCCCAAAGGGTCTTTTATAAGGGATATAACAAATTATTAAAAGTATTACAGTATATTAAAAACACACGCTCAATCCATCCACAACCTGTGATAATCAAGCCAAACCCGAATTGAAAAAAACGAAGCCTGGAGATACAGTTCGCCACTATGAAGCTCAAATGGGATAAAATAAAGGCTATTTTGGCGAAACGGCTCAAACCAGGCACTTTTCAGGTCTGGATCCACCCCCTGCAAGCCGACATCCAGGACAAGACCCTGTTCATCAAGGCTCCCAACGAATTTGTCGTTTCCAGAATAAAGGAGCGGCTGCATGATGTTATTCGCGAGTCGGCCTGTGATGTCCTGGGGTATTTACCCGAATTGTCCATCCAAGCTCTTGCCTGCACCGAAAACACCACCGATCACCTGTTCATCCAGCCTGGACAGCAGAAACAGCAAACCCTGCCCAAGATTGATCAGCCGACTGTTCAAAAATGGAGATTTACCTTCGATCATTTTCTGGTCGGCAGCAGCAACAATCTGGCCTATGCAGCCTGCAACGGGATCTGCACCAAGGACTTTCCCGTGGACAACCTCTTTCTCAGCTCCGCTCCCGGACTGGGCAAAACCCACCTGATTCAATCCATCGGCCACAAACTGAGCCAGGCCTTTCAGAAGAAATTCTTGAACGTGGCCTATGTCTCCTCTGAACAGTTTGCTGCTCAAATGGTTCGGGCTCTCAAAAACAAGGACATCGAACAGTTCAAGAGCAGATACAGAAAAAATGTCGATTTGCTGCTTATGGAAGACGTCCACTTTTTTCAGGGCAAGAACAAAATGCAGGAAGAACTGCTCTCCCTGATCAAGGCCTTGAACGATAAAGGGAGTCATGTGGTCTTCAGCAGCTCGTTTCTGCCCCATGAGCTCGAAAAAGTGGACAGCCAGTTGACTTCTCATTTTTGTTCGGGTGTCCTGGCTCCGATTCAAAAACCGGATTATGATCTCCGGCTCCGGATCATCCGGGCTAAATCCCGTCAGCACAAAATCGATATCCCATCCTCCATCCAGGAACTCATAGCCGCGAAAATCAAGAGCGACATCCGGCAACTGGAAAGCTGCCTCAAGAATCTGATGCTGAAGACCAAAGTCCTCAATGAACCGGTCACTCCGGATCTGACCTGGGATGTTCTCAAAAATTATGTCCAGAACTCCAACACCCCGAAGATTGAGGAGATCATCGACTGCGTCAGTGACGCCTTCGGCCTTGAGCAGGCCAAACTCGGCTCCAAAAGCAGGAAAAAACACCTTGTCCTGGCCAGAAACATCACCTTTTACCTGGCCAGGAAATACACCGATCTCTCTCTCAAGGAGATAGGCAGACACGTGAACAGGAGACACTCCACGGTCTTGAAGGGGATCACCAGTATTGAAAAAGAAGTGGTCAAAGATACTCAAACCGGAAGGGAATTGAAACGGATCGCTGAAAAGCTGGAGATGGGAGCCTGAGGCTTATTCTCGTCCAGGCGGGCTTTAAGCCGCCTGGACGAGAATAAGCCTAAAGGCGAAGCTCGAATTGTGCATATTCTTTGTCATAGTCGATCCAGTTTGTCTCGATGTGATCAACCCGACTCATGTTCGATCCCTGGGCCAGTTTTCCCTTGAAGGACTCCAAGGCCTCTATGTCCCCTTGGGCCAGGACTTCCACCCGTCCGTCGTGCAGGTTTCGAACCCAGCCTTTCAGACCGAAACTGTCGGCCTGGTCTTTGGTCCAGCTCCTGAAATTGACACCCTGTACCTTTCCGGAAATCAAACAGTGCAAACTCCTGGTCATGTCTTCCTCCCTTAAATGGTCTCCATCTTCTCTCTGTCTGAAAATTCCTTCAAAATCGAAACAAGCCCCCTTTGGCTTCATCCGGCCAGGTATCAGTACCTTTCTGAGGGGCAACGATCTCTTCGTTCTCAATGAATATAGCATCCGAGAAAGAACTAAGCAATTATAGACTCGACTCTCCAGGAAGACCGGTTTCCAGGGGAAGAAAAAGTTGAAAGTCTTTCCAATCGTCTGTTTCACAGTATAATGCGCAGCCGACGCATTGAAAGCTTGTCCGGTCATTATTAACATACCATTTCCCCTTCTCCGGATGCCGGCAGTCGAAAAAACGGTAGATTTCCCCTTTGACCGTGCCTCTAAACGGTTTGTAGCCCGCCTGGCGCAGATACTGAAAAAAGCTCATACCCGTAGCAGGTTCGAGGTTCACTGTTTTCGGATTCGTTTACAGCGCCTCAGCACATTTTTTGAGAATGGCCTTGGCCGGCATCAGACCCGTGGCACTGGCGGCGATGATGTTGCCCGCTACCCCGGCCCCGTCTCCGGCCACGAACAGATTACCGATCCTGGTTTCCAGGTTTCGATCGGTTTCTATCTGGGTGGCAAAAAACTTGATCTCCGGGGCATAGAGCAGGGTTTCCGCATTGGAAACACCGGGGACCACCCGGTTGAGCTTTTCCAGCCCTTCCACCAGATTGGTCATAATCCTCTCGGGCAGGGCCATGGCGATGTCTCCGCAGACCACTTCCTTCAGGGTCGGGTCGATGTAGCCTTTATGAATCCTGTGCCAGGTGCTCCGCCTCCCCATCTGCAAGTCACCGAAGCGCTGCAGAATCGGCTTTCCGCCTCCGATCAGGGAAGCCAGCCTTCCTATTGACTCCCCATAGGCCTGATTGTCGGTGATCGGTTCCGTCAAGACCACCTTGGACAGGAAGGCAAAATTGCTGTTCTCGGACTTGCGGTCCAGGTAGGCGTGCCCGTTGACGCAGACAAAGTCCTGATAGTTCTCGAGACTGACATACCCGCCCCAGTTGGTGCAGAAGGTCCTGGTGAGGTCGTCATAGGTGCGGGTCTGGATAAAAAAAGCAGGATCATAGATGACATCGGTCAAATCCTGGAGGATATCGTTGTGGACCTCGACCCTGACCCCCACCTCTATTCCTCTGTGGCTTTTCCCCAGCTGATACTTCTCAGCCAATGTCCCCATCCATTCCGCCCCCACCCGGCCGGGGGCCAGCACAACGCTTGGGGCCCGGTATCTGTCTTTTTCTGAAATCACACCCTGCACCAAGCCGTCTTCAACCATGATATCCAGGACATCCACGCCGCAGAGAATATCCACCCCCTGTTGCCTGATGTAATTGACCATTCCGGAAATATGATCGGGGAGACAATCGCTGCCCAGATGTTTCTGTTTGATTAGAAGCAGTTCGATGCCCTCTTTTCTGGCCTCCTTGCGGATCCCTTTGGCCTTGACCATATCCGTGGGGTAGACCGGGCCGTCCATCCCGAAACGGTTGTAGACGACTTCGGTCTCCCGAATGAGGCCCTGGGCCTCTTCAACCGGCATGAACTGCGTCAGGTCTGTCTTGCCAAGCTTATGGATGTAGTTGAGCTTACCGTCAGAAAACAGGCCCGCCCCTCCGATCCCGGACAAGATGTTGCACGGATTGCACTGCAGGCACTTTTTACTGCTGTTTATGGGGCAGGCCCTCTCCGCCGTGCCCTTTCCGCGCTCGAGCAACAAGACCCGCAGGTCCGAATGCTCGGCCAGATGATAGGCGGTGAACAGACCGGCCGGTCCTCCACCAACAATGATCACATCATACTTTTTCTGCATACATTAAAAAAACGGGCAAAGATGTTCATACATGACGGTTATACCCCGTATGAGCTTTTGGAATCGGCCTCGGGGGCACACCTGGGATTTTAGTGTCTATTTCCTGATTTGACAAGCAATGATCCAGCCATCTTTGGATACAAGTACGGATACAAGTACCGCTTACCTTTTTTTGCGTAAATTGTGTTTATCTAAAGAAACAGAAGACAACCTGAACCGCAAAAAACCTATGACCGCTTTCGACCGATCGAATCCGGCCCGGGTTGCCTGGCCGGCAGCCGCAAATTTGAAAAGGATTTCGAAAAGGCTTGCCATTTTGGTTGAGATCGGCTACGGTTCTTGCCAGCGGGATGTGGCTCAGTCTGGCTAGAGCGCAGCGTTCGGGACGCTGAGACCGCGCGTTCGAATCGCGCCATCCCGACCATAGAAATACAAGGGGTTGAGACAGAATGAGTCTTAACCCCTTTTTCTTTTCCTAACCTGTTGCTAACAGAAATGTCAATTTTGAGCTAAAGATAAACGCATGTCGACAAGAGAACCGAACAGCCATTACTTTCGGAAAACCATGGCCAGGCTGGCTCCACTCCAGGACCGGCTTCCCCGGTTGTACCTGGTCGGAGGCCGGGTACGCGACTATCTTCTGGGCCGTCCCGGGGGCGACCTGGACCTGACCTGCACAACGGCCGAAGAGACCGCTCGAAAGCTGGCCGCATTCTGGGACGTTCCCCTGGTCGGATTCCGGAAGACCAACCGGCAGTCCTGCTTCCGGGTGGTCTTTGATGCAGATCGAGACGACTTCATGGACTTCACGCCTTTGCAGGGAGAGACCCTAGAGGAGGACCTCGCGAGACGGGACTTCACCATCAACGCCCTGGCCATGGAAATCGGCCCCGACGGACCGGGCCGTATCCTGGATCCTTTCGGCGGCCGGCAGGATCTCGCGGCGAAGCTGGTCCGCATGACCTCGAAACAGGTCTTAGCCGACGATCCCCTGCGCATTCTGCGGGGCTTTCGCTTCTGCGCCCAGCTGGACTTCAGGCTTGAAGCGGACACCAGGCGCACCATGCAGGATCAAGCCGGCCTGCTCCAGACCTCGGCTCCGGAACGGATTTCCCATGAGCTGTTCAAACTCTTCGAAGCACCTGAAACGTATCCGATCCTGCGCCAGATGGACCGTTCAAAGGTTTTGGAGGTTGTCTTTCCCGAGATCGCTTCGCTAAGGCACTGTGAACAAAACGGGTTTCACCATCTAGACGTCTGGAGACACAGCCTTCTGGCCCTTGAACGCTCCGAAGATATCCTCAAACGGCTGGATGCTCTCTTCGGCCCAAGCGCCGGACAGATCCGGGAAATACTAAACAGAGGGCGAAACACCGCGCTTTTCAAGATCGCGGTGCTCTTCCACGATCTGGGCAAGCCAAAGACCCGGGGCCTTCATCCCCAAACCGGCCGCATCACCTTCTACGGCCACGACCGGACCGGGGCCGAGCTGATCGAGGCTCTGGCCCGGCGCCTGCGTATGTCGACCCGGCACCAGGCCCTGCTCCGGAATCTGGTGGCCGAACATATCCATGTCTATGCCCTGTCCCGGAAGGAAGTCAAAGAATCGACCCGGATGCGTTTTTTCAGGACCCACAGGGATCGATCCGTGCTCTGCATTCTTCTCGCAATGGCGGACATCGAGGCCAGGCTGAGCCCTGCCTCTGATCCGGAGGAACAGGACAGATACCGAGCCTGGGCCTTACAGGCCATCGATCATTACTTGAAGACGAGCAAAATCTACCTGGAAAAAAGGCCCCTGCTCAGCGGACAGGACATTCTAAACCTGGGGCTCGGGCCCGGCCCCTGTGTCGGCCGTGTCTTGAGAAGGATTCAGGAGGCTGAAGACGACGGGCACGTGCACACCCGGGAGCAGGCCCTGGCCCTGGCCGAAGACATTGTAGCCCGGATAAGAGCTCGGCACTGAGCTATCTGAAGCCCTTCATTTTTTTTACTTCTCAACCATGAAGCTGGAGTCCATTTGCGGATTACGAATTTTCGAACCTGGAAGCCAAATCCTTATCGACCACATAGATGCAGACCTCCTGGGCCCCGTCCTGAGTGTAGCCCTTGTTGTGCATCAGGTTGTTGATTAAGAAACCGACCTCGGCCTGGATTCTCTTGTCGTAAGTCTTGAACTCCTCGTGCCCGAAGTCCTTGATGGCCCGCCGAAAATTTTCGTTCTCCAGGAAGGGATCCAGGACATTTTCCTTGATGCGGTAGAGATATCTCTCCTTTAGCTCTTGATACTGTTTTGTCTCGGTGATGGTCTTTTGTTCCTGAATGATCTCCTGGTTCAAAGTGGTGTTCGAGTACCGTCTTTGGACATCATTTCGAAACTTTTGCCGGTCCATCCTGGAAATTTGAGGGCTCAGGAAGCGGTTCTCCAGATTCCTAAAGAAGTCCTCGCTTATTTCGATGCTGTCTCCTGTGAAATGACATTTCTGGATGGCCCCTAACTCGAAATTGACGGCAAAAAGGTAATTCTGTATGTCTCTGGAGATCTGATCTTCATTATAGTAGAACATGGACTCCTTCACTTCCTGCAGGACCGTAAAGTCATAGAGATTGATCAGAGAGTCGAGAAAGCCCTCAGGGATTGTCTCCCGGTCCTCCCTGATCAGAATCTCCCTGAAGTACCTGCTCAGGTCGGACATGTTGATCAGCTTGCCCTGCCTGGCAAATCTGGAAAAAAAATCATTGAAGAGTTTGATCGACTCCCTGCCGGAAATCCCTTTTTCTCCGTCGATTTCTCCTTCGGCAATGATCTTTTTTCTGGTTTCCGCGGTGAATCGTTTCCGATCTTCTTCGCTGAGCCATTTGGGGATATGCCCGGTGTAGATTTCCATTTTCAGGAGATGGAGATTCTGGTCGCAGTATTGTCTGTACAGGCCGGGGTCTTGAATCCACTCCTCCAATGCCGGGGATCTTACATTCAGACGGGACGATATGATCACTCTGGCGAAATTATGCAGCACTCTGGGCAAAAAGCTCTTGTCTATCTTTCGGCCGAATATATTGCGATAGATTTCCACTTCTGTCTTCAAATCCATGACATAGGGGATCTTGATATACTCGATCCGGTCCTCGAAAGACTGGAAATCCGTGATGCCCTCATAGTCCTCCGGATTCATGATCGCCAAAAACAGTGAATTGACGCGCTCTTCAAGAGATTCAACCTTGTGCACGCCTTCGCTGATGATGTTATGCAAATCCAGGAACCTGGTCTTGTTGTGCGACTTGAGATCCATGAGGGCATAGATCCCGTTATTGGTCATGGCATACTGGGAATACAAGTACTTGACCCGCT
>JAIPDR010000155.1 GCA_021737615.1 Desulfohalobiaceae bacterium
AGAAGGTTCCGTGGCCCTTGCTTCAATAACTGCTCTTAAAGTCAATCAGGAATACTCGACCTGGTTCGAAAAAAGAGAACTGGATTTTAAACTGGCTGACGCGGCTTGACTTCACTTATTGAGCAACCGCACAGCTTGACAATTTTCAGGCCGTCAACCCGGGCCGATCTCTTCTGTTTTTCTACTCTCCTCACTCCTCACTCATAACTCCTAACTCCTCACTTTCTTCTGCTTGCCTTGATCAAGGCCAGCTTCAGAGCGGCGGCGTGGATGTCCGCGGCCAGATGGACCGGGCTCTTGCCCTTGATCGGATCCCAGCCGGCCGGGTTGGCCGTACAGGAGAACTGGAGCTGGAGCCCGATTTTTTTGACTGCTTCTGTCGACCTCATCCCGGGGAGCTTTTCAACACACTTCCAGGTGGCCCCGCAGGGAGCGCCCCGTTTGACCCGTATCCCGCGGATGCGGTCATCTTCGAGCTCCACCTCGAACTCCGGATAGCCGAACATCTCGGAGTAGAGGCCGCACCTGGCCGAGCGGGGCAGGGCGCAGCAGACCGGAGGGGTCCAGGCCCATTTGTTCAAAAGCTTGCGGCCCGAAGCCACTACCGGGATTCCCAGTTTCTTGCAGACCACTGCCAGATCCAGGGAGAGGTCCGGATGCTTGAGATAATCAAGGACCAGATCCGCCTCGATCTTCTGAGGCAGATAGGCCATGGTCTCATCCAGCACCGTCGGCAGAGAGCTCTCTATCTCCTGCCGACTGATGGAAAAAAGACCAGAGGCAATCTCTTGAATGCCTTTGACTTTGCTCCGGCCGCTCTTGTTCTGTTCAAAGACCAGAATCCGAAATCGATTGTCTGAATTTTGGAACATAAATTTCCTGAAATGAAATATATTATTATGTATGATTACTTTCTAAATTTGCATTTTGAAAACGACTCGATTCCAAATACTTAAAAATTGCTATTATCAAAGATAGAACTTTTGAGTCTCGAAACTAGTTAATCTCGAGCCATGAAAAGTCAATAAGGTCTTCGTCATCGACAATTCGGGACAATCTCCTGAAAAAGCGTTCTGATCCTTTCTGCATCCTGCCTGGAAGCGGCTTCGACCAGTTCATCGATTTTTCGCTGGAGTCCGACCAGGTCGCACTCCGTGCCTTTGACCACCATGATCTTTTCATGGGTGGTGGGCAGGATGCCCTCACCTTCCGTGATCAATTCTTCATAGAGTTTTTCACCCGGCCGCAGGCCCGTGTAGACGATAGGGATGTCCACATCGGGCTCAAAGCCGGAAAGCCGGATCAAATCCTTGGCCATATCGGCAATGCGGATAGGCCTGCCCATGTCAAGGATAAAGATCTCGCCACCATGTCCCATGCCTCCGGCCTGCAGGATCAATTGACAGGCTTCGGTAACCATCATGAAGTAGCGGGTCGCCTCAGGATGAGTGACCGTGATCGGTCCGCCTTTATTGATCTGCCTCTTGAACAGAGGGATCACACTGCCATTGCTGCCCACGACATTGCCGAACCGGACGCTGACAAACCTGGGCTTGGCATTCGGATCACAGCCGTTCTGGTTCTGAATGAGCATTTCGGCCACCCTCTTGGAAATGCCCATGACATTGCTCGGACGGACCGCCTTGTCCGTGGAGACGAATACGAACCGCTCCCCCCTGTATTTTTTCGAGGCATTCACCAGGTTTACCGTGCCCAGGATGTTGTTTTTGACCGGATTCCAGGGCTGATTTTCAAGCATGGGCACATGCTTGTAGGCCGCTGCATGAAAGACGATCTGCGGTCTGAAACAGGCAAAAGCCCGCTCCACCTGCTCTTTGTCCTGAATATCTGCCAGCAGAGGGATAATCTCGATGCTGCCGCAGTTTTCCTGTAACTCCATATCAATATGGTACAGCAAATTTTCCCCGCGTTCGAACAGAACCAGTTTTTTCGGCCGATACCTGCAGATCTGCCGGCACAGTTCGGATCCTATGGAGCCGCCCGCGCCGGTTACCATCACGCATTGATCCTGGAGATAGTTCCCAATCTTCTCCTTGTCCAGCCGGACCGTTTCCCGGCCCAACAGATCCCGATAGGCCACTTCGCGGATTGAATTAAGGGTCACCCGCCCGTCTATGAGCTCCCCCATGCCAGGTACGGTTTTAAACAGGAGACCGCTTTCTTTGCAGTACTCCACAATGCGCCGCATTTCCTCTTCTCGAGCCGAAGGCACGGCGATCAACACCTCGTCGGCCCTGACCCTTTCCGCGATCAGACTGAGCTGGTCTACCGCCCCAAGCACGGTGATACCGTGAATTTTTTTGCCGTTCTTGACCGGGTTATCATCCAGAAAGCCTGCCACCTGGTAGTGGAGACTGCCGTTGTCTCGAATCTCGCGGTACATCTTTTCGCCGCAGTCGCCGGCCCCGATGATCAGCAGCCTTCTCTGCTCAGTTGAATCCCTGCTGAACAGATTCGAAAGCCTAAAAGCAAATGCCCCTTCGGCCTGCGAGCCGTTGACGCCTTCGAAATAAAAACGGACCGCGACTCGGAAACCCGAAATAAAAATAATGGTCAACAACAGATCAATAATGAACACCGAGCGGGAAAAGCCTTCGAAGCGGTTGGTCAAGAGAAGAATAAAGACAATGAGCAGGGTGCTGCTGGCCGAAGCCTTTAAGATATTGATAAGGTCGGCGATGCTGGTATATCGCCACATGCCGCGGTAAAGATCGAAAAAAAAGAAAAGTGCCAGCTTCGTAATGACGACGACAGGCAAAGCCCAGTGAAAAATCCGCCCCTCGTCCTCTATCATGATCAGGTCCAGGCGTATCAAATGAGCGATGTAAAAGGCCGCGGCAAAGAGCAGAATATCGATAGAAACAACAAGCAGGAGATTGGCATTGGTTTTGAAATAATTCATTTTCCCTGCTCCAGGATCTCCGGCTTTGCCTTATATTCTCTGTTCATATAACCTTCAGCGCCTGCTTTGAAATGGTGCGCCGCCCACACCAGGGGAGCATAGGCGATGATCACCCCCAGGACCCCGTCCACAAGGCCGCTTGAGACCAGGACGGCCATCGGCAGCAACCAGAACAGATTGATCGCGCCAAAGGCCAGGGATACTGCGGCATGGGATCCGTATCTGCGCGCGGCATGCTGGTAGGCGTGACTGCTGTGCGCCTGGTAGAATCTCTCCCGGTGCCAGGCCCGTTTCAAAAGCGTTACAGTGGCATCCACCACAAAAGCTCCCATCAGGATCACCCAACTCCAGAAAAGTTCGGGCAGGGTCCAGGCGGCCTGTAGGGACAATACTCCCAGGACCATCCCTATAAAACCGCTGCCTGCATCGCCCATGAAAATCCTGGCCCTGGGGAAATTCCAGAACAAAAACCCGGCCGCAGCAGCGGCCAAAGGCAGAGATAAGATCCAAAGGCCGGTGTCAGGACCCGAGAAGACGGACAAGACCGCAGCCCCAAGGCAGACCGTTACAGCCTCGATCCCGGCGATGCCGTCAATGCCGTCCATGAAGTTATACAAGTTGAGCAGCCAGACCAGATAGACCGCAGCCAGCAGATGTCCGGCCAGGCCCAGGTCCATCTCCAGCCCGAAGACCGGCAAGGTTGGAAGTCCTCCCAGCCAGGCCAGGGCCCCGCCCGCAGCCAGGAAATGCCCGATTAGTCGCAGGTGGATCGGAATGGAACCCCGGTCGTCCAGCCAGCCGATCAGGGCAGTCCAGCCGCCGGCCCCCAGCAAGGCCCAAAATAACGGGGCGGGCATTGCCCCTGCCAGAACCAGCCCGGTCATCCCGGCCAGAAAGGGTAACACTAGGCCCGGCCCGCCTCCGCGCGGGGTGGGGATGCTGTGCGAGCTGCGCTCGTTGGGAATGTCCAGCAGTCTGCGGGACAAGGCGTAACGGCGCAGCAGGCCTGTCAGCAGGAAAGAGGCCAGGGCCACGCCCAAAAAATTAAGCAGATAATACATTCCTGTATTCTGTCAGCTTTAAATTGCTTTTCACAATAAATTCCCTTGCCCGAACGGCGCCGGAGCCGTTCTCCGCAAGGCCTCGGCCGCGGGCACTGGAGGCCGCCAGTTCAAGGTCCCGCAGGTATAGCCGATATCAACCTGCAGGGAGTCGATCAGGCGCTTTACCTCCACCGAATGCCCGGTCAAGCGGCCAGCCAGCCGCAAAAGGCCAGGCGGCACGGGAAAAAGGCGGGCCGGGCGTCCCATAGCCTCTGCAAGCCTGCTGATCAGCTCCGGTGTGGACAGATCGTGCCCGTCCGAAACCAGAAAGGTTTTAGAGGCGGCAGCCGGGTGGTCAAGGCAGGTCAGGATCAAATCCACCAGGTTGTCCACGGCAACCAGGCTGCGCCTGTTGCGCACCGCGCCCAGGGGCAGGGGCACGCCCCTGTCTATGAGCCGAAAAAGGCGAGCGAAGTTGCCTGGAGCAAGCGGGCCGTAGACCAGTGGAGGGCGGCAGATAACCAGTTCCATGCCGGTTTCATCCGCCAGGCGGCGCAACCCGATTTCTGCTTCCAGCTTCGAAACGGCATAGGGCTCAGCAGGGTCCGGGGGATCTCTTTCGGTGAAAGGCCGGGTACTTTTGTTGCCAAGTACGCCCACGGTACTGATGAATACAAACCTCTTCGCCCCGCGTTTTGCCGCTTGACGGGCCAGGTTCAAGGTGCCCTCTACATTTACCCGTCGAAACTCGGACAGGGCGTCGCGCTCTATTTCTGCAAGCACATGGGCCCTGGCTGCCAGATGCACTACTGCGTCCACCCTTTCGATATCCTGCAAGGGGCTTGTCGAAGAGGCCAGATCGCACTCCAGCCAACGCACCTGACCGGACGCACTTTGGCGGGGAGCCCTCCGCCCCAGAGCGATCAGATCATATGATCGGGATTTTAGTCTACGCAGCAAAACCGAGCCTATAAAACCGGAAGCCCCGGAGAGCAACAACTTCATGAACACCCCGCTCTACCTATTGACCCGGCCCGGCCCTTACGTGCGAAGCAAGCTTTGGCAGAGATTCAGGACAAGTATAAAAAGGCCGACCGGCATTGCCTAAAGACAAATGAGCCTATAATCTCTCGCGATATTTTGCAAGTTGTCATTGTGCGAAACTATAAATAGATAACTGAAAAAATGAAACATATATCTTTCGTTTCCCGGGGACGGCTGGCGGAGGGAGGATCATTTGATTTTTCAGGGTTGATGTGAGATTCTTTTTAGCCCAGATGCGGCTGCAAAAAATCCTTATGCAGCCGCCAGAGGTCAGTGGTCAGAGGTCAGTAAATCCAAACGATTATAAGAACATTGCGTAACTCGAATCGTTTGCTCTCGACTTTTTGCAGGTACGTAACAGAATGACTTCAAACAACAAAATTAAAATATTACAAATAAATAAACTCTATACTCCTCCCTATCCTCACGGTGGCGGGGTGGAAAAGGTTGTTCAGAATATCGCAGAAGGATTGTCGGATAAATATGATGTCCAAGTCCTTGCCTGTCGTGAAAAGGGATTTTCAAGCAAAGAAACCCTGAACAATGTGAAAATCATGAAAAGCAGCAGTATCGGTATATACTGGTCCATGCCGCTTTCTTTGAGCTTTCCGTTTTATTTGTTTCATTTAAGTAAAAAAAAAGATATCCTGCATTTTCATATGCCCTTTCCCCTCGGCGATCTTTCTTTTCTAGGGTCGAGACTCGTATCCTCCAGGAGCAGAAGACCTAAAATAGTAGTCACCTGGCATTCCGACATAGTCAAACAGGAACGGATCATGAGGTTTTACCGGGGGTGGATGGAGCGGTTTTTGAGCTTAGCCGATAACATTGTCGTGACTTCCCCCAATATAAGGCAAGAGTCTAAGTACTTATATCAATTTCGCGAGAAATGCCAAGTTATTCCCCTGGGCATCGACACTTCAAAACTGCAAAAAACCGACCCCGGAATTTTAGCTGAATACGACCTGGCATATGAAAAGACCGTATTATTCGTGGGCCGCCTGTGTTACTACAAGGGCCTTGAATATCTCATCAGGGCCATGACTGATATCGAAGCGAATCTGATTGTTGTCGGAGATGGTGAGCGCAGGGAAAAACTTGAACAGATGTGCGATGATTTCGGGATAAAGGAAAAAGTGATTTTTACCGGCCCCTGCGGGCAGGTTGAACTAAACACCTGGTACAGTCTATGCGATGTTTTTCTTCTGCCGTCAGTAGAGGTCAGTGAAGCCTTTGGTCTGGTCCAGGCCGAAGCCATGAGCTTTGCAAAACCCGTCATCAATACCGATCTTCCGACAGGTGTTCCTCATGTCAGTCTGGACGGAGTTACAGGTTTGACCGTACCGCCGCGGGATGTGGAAAAACTGGCTGCCGCCATCAAGAAGCTGTTATTTGACGAGAAACTGTTGCAGGAATATGCCGGAAACGCCGCCCAGAGGGTCAAGGATCATTTTACCCTGGAAAAAATGCTGCTCAGCTATGATACCTTATACCGAAATCTTATTCAGGCTGAAAACCGGCCAAGCCCATGAAGCCGAGATCGTCATCAAGGTCTTCGCGCACTGACAATTCGTCGGGCGTCGATCCGGTATCCCCCTGGCCGGTCCGGTATCAATCCGGCCTTCAGCCACGGCGCATCGCCCTTGCTGAAAGCGTTCCTGACGAGCCCCGCCTGAGTTTGAGTCGCTTCTTCCTTCATATCCAGAATCAGGGCCTCGGCAATGTCCTTGGCCGTGACCGAGGCAGGGCTTTCGACCACTTTGGCATGGACAAGAATGAACATCTCTACTCGCCGTCGAATCGTATAAGATCATCGTTCCCAAACAGCTTTTCTATATCCATTTCATCATATCCCTGATCCTTTTTCGGTTCTCTTGCCTCGGCCAGTTTTTCCAGCCTGGCGATATTGCCCATGGAAAAAAGCTGGGCATAGGCAATCGGCAGGGATTGTGAACTGCGGAGTTTCAAAAAGGCCTGATCGTCAAGGGAGTTGAGCTTGCTTTCATTTATCATGAACAGTCCGCTGACAGGCCTTTCAGCCCCTTCGACTTTTATCTTCAGCGGCCACTCGGTCATAAGCCCGGCCTCGGCCAAAGAAGACACCGCCCTTTGGGTTGCGGATCTATTCTGCTCCACCTTTTTCAAGAAATCCAGAACACCTGTTAAGGACTCTGAGAGATTCCCGTTTTCTTGAAAGAAGGGCTCACCGTCGGTATCGGAAATGAGCCCGGAATCTTCATCGACGCACAGGATCAGATCGTCTCTGCCTTCCGCCCTGGCCAGCCTGAAGGGATAACTCCTGAAGCTGGAGGGGACATAAGGGCCGAGCCATTGTCCCTTTTGATCTACATACAGATTTTGCCCGGGTGTCAGTGATAACACCCCGGCCAAAACGAATTGCTCTCCCTGTTTGATAAAGGCCAGGGGCAGGGCTTGCAGGGCCCTGGGCAGCTCGGTCGCCACTAAAGGGGTCAGGTGGCTTGATGCGGCAAAGGCATAAGAATTATAACGCCGCCAGAATTTTCCGCCAAAACGATCCCGTGTTATCGCTGCCAGGTTGGTCATTGTATCTCCTCCGTAAGCTAAGTTGGATCAGTTAGAAAATTTGTGAGATTAGTTGTTCGTTTAGCTATGATAATCTGTACCAAGAGCTGCTTCAGCTTGAGAATCCGCCACACCCATGAGGTCGAGATGTTCAGGAGAGACTTCGTGAGTTGGAAGTCCCTCAAACCACTGCTCCTCATGGCCAGGGTCCTGAGCGGCATCAAGCCATGTCATCTCATTGTCGAAAAAAGCGCTCAAGGTCTGAACTTCAGACTGACTTTCCGACAACTCCTTGGGTATCATCTCCCTGATGAGAGCATCCGCCTGGTTTTTAGCCGAAATCAAAGAGGCAGGGCTGCTGTCCACGACCTGAAGAACCTCCCTGGCCTGTCGGATATCTTCACTGCCGTACAGATCCTGGTTGATTCTGCTCGTGAAGTACTCGGCCGCTTCCACCTTGTTTTGAAGCGTGATGAAATCCTTGCCTCGGGCGCCGTCAATGACATTCAGGACTATGCTTTGCAATGTAAATACTCCGTCTTCTAGTCCATCTGTATAAAACTGCAGTCCGGTATTGTCGGCGTCTCTGCTAAACAGATTATGGTAAACCCTATTGACCAACTCCTCGTTCGTGTTTATTTTGTGGGTTCCAGGGTTGGAATACACATAATCCCGCGCCTCCCTGGAGACAGCAAAGGCGTCGTTGATCCTGCTCAGGCCCATGGTGGCATCAATCTGTTCAGCCCAGTATCTCTGCCCTTTCGGATCGGCCGGACGTCCATAGAAACCGATGTACAGCCTCTGCACCAGCTGGAGGGGATCAACACAAACAGGTGCTTTGTTCGACTCAAGGAGGAAATCGTTGTCATCCATCCAATTCAAGATGTCGTAGTATTGTCCGGAAACATCTACCGCCCAGCTTCTGGTGGAAAGGACGCCGGCAATGGAAGGCCCATTTTCTCCCGAGGCCCACAAGGGACCTCCGCTGTGCCCTGGAAGACTCTCGATGGATTGAAAGTCAAAGACAAACGAATCAAGATTTTCTGTGACGTATCCAAAGTGATTGGTCATCCGAGGTTCTACACTGCCGTTATATCCCTCAGGGTACCCGGTCAAGTTATAGGAGCCGCTGCTTTGTCCGGGTTCGATATCAAACCAACCGGTATCGTTTCCAAAGGCGGTGTCGAAACCGATCATGGCCAGGTCGTATTCGCTTTCCGCACGGGTTAATAAACCGTCGTTGTCCTGATCAATTTCATAATAATTCACATAATCACCATCATATGGACCAAAGGGCAGCAGAGGCCCATCTCTGGCCGGAAACACCACAATATCCTCGGCCAGTCCGCCGTTTTCATCGCTGTAAACAACATGAGAGGCCGTCAGGACATCGTTTTCTCCGACAACCGCTCCGGTCCCAGCGAAGGTAAGCCCGCTGGGGAAGGTGGCTGTGATGTAGACGACTGAACTGTAGGGGTAGGTTGAATGCTGGTCACCGACAAATGAAGTCATAATACTTGAAGCGGTACTACCGCGTATCCTTGCAAATATGGATGATTTTTCAATACATAGAAACTATATTTATAACAGCCTGGCTAAATATTCTCATATAAATTAATTAATTATATGTCAGCTTTGCCAGAGGCAAATCTGACGTCTGATCTCTGTCCCCTGCTGCGCCGGTTTCGTAAACGAATTCGCGATATTTACGAACGATCTCCTGTGCATCGAACTCGTTCCACTCCTTCAGGCCGAAATCGACACTCAGAAAATCTCCCTTGTTCCCGGTCTGGACATGATAGCCCAGGGAGCACCACTTGTAGTCCTCAGGCCGTTTGACGATCCCGGCCCGGATCGGATTCAAATCAACGTAGGCCAGAAGATTGACCAGGGTCTGACCGTCTTCCACAATCAGCGACTTGAAACGTCCGCCCCAGAAAAAGCCCTGCCTGCGGTACTTCTTGTTGTAGTAGAAAGTGAACCCTTGCTTGACGTCCTTGACGTAGGCGGCCAGGCTGCAAAGGCGCCTGCGCACCTCCTCCACCTGCTC
>JAIPDR010000156.1 GCA_021737615.1 Desulfohalobiaceae bacterium
GAATCGGTGACTTACGAGCTGCTCGGCAAGATGAAGGAGGCCAATTTCAAGATCATGTCGCTGGGCATGGAAACCCTTGTCCCCCGGCTTTTGGATAAAGTGGAAAAACGGGAAACAGTGGAGCAGAATATTCAGGCCGTGAAAATGGCCCATGAGGCGGGGCTGTCCACCAGTACGACCTTTATCTTCGGACTGCCCACGGAGACCAGGGAAGATCGCAAATACACGGCCAAAGGGGCACGTCGGCTCCCGCTGGACGATGCGCGCTTTAATGTCGCAGTCCCTTATCCCGGAACCAAGCTCTATGAAATCGCCAAAGCCGAAGGCAGGCTCAAGATCAAGCCGGGCTGGAGCAACTTCAATGTGCAGTCGTATATGTTTCATGACGATATCCCGTACGCCCCGCCGGGAACCACGCGGGCCGAGTTGATCCGTGATACGTACATGGCCAACTTGTTCTTCAACCTGCAGCCCCGTGTCTTGAAAAGTTGGCTCTTATCGCCCATCTCGGGCGGGATGGTTCTGACCCTGCCGGAAAAATGGTATTTTTCTCCCCGGGAGATAGGCAAGCTGGTTTCTTTGGGGATGCTTTTTGTGAAACGTTTTTTCGGCATCTGTTTTCTGAAGGGGCGCGCCCAGAATGCAACCGTACCAAAAACGTCTAAATAGTAGGGAGAGAGGACTATGAAAGCTGTTATTATGGCCGGCGGTCTGGGAAAAAGGCTGCGTCCTTTAACGCAGATTATTCCCAAGCCCCTTCTGCCTGTCGGAGATCGGTCCGTACTGGAAATCCAGATCCACAATCTCAAGGAACACGGTGTGGATACCATATTCCTGGCCCTGGGGTACCGGCATGAACTGTTTCAAGCCTACTTCGGGGACGGGTCGAATTGGGGGGTCCGGATTTTCTACAGTGTCGAATCCAAACCCCTGGGTACGGCCGGGCCTTTGAGTCTCTTGCGGGATAAACTGGATGAGCCGTTTCTGGTCATGAACGGAGATATTCTGACCAATCTGGATTGTACCCGGCTGGCCGGGAGCCACTTGGAAACAGGCGCCGATATTACCGTGGTTACGAAAATCGTGACTTTCCCCCTGCGCTACGGTGTGATCGAACACAAGGACAACCGGGTTTACGATATCAGGGAAAAACCCTCTCTAACCGCGGAAATTAACGCAGGCATCTACTTCATGAATCCGGAAGTCATTGACGGCCTGCCAGCAGACACCGCCGTGAGCATGGATGATCTGCTTAGAACCATGATCGCAGATAATCATCGCGTTTCCCGCTTTCTCCTGTCCGACTACTGGTTGGATATAGGTCAGGAGGCGGATTACCAAATGGCCAACGATATGGTGTCTCAAAACGGGCCAGGGAAGGACGGTCCCGCATGGCAGGCCAGACCTTGGCAGTAAACTCTTTCTACCGGAACAAGTCGATCCTGATTCCCGGAGGTGCGGGTTTTATCGGCAGCCGGCTGGCCAGACGCCTTTGCGACCTTAAAGCGCGGGTAGTCGTCGTCGATTCTTTTGAGACACATGGCGGAGCCAATCCTTTTAATCTAAACGGTTATGGAGACAGGATCGCTCTTTTCCGGGAAAGAATCGAAGCATATCTGGTTGGCCATGACCTCAAGGATTTCGACTTCATATTCAACTGCACCGGATTGACGGATCACCATATCGGGTTCAACAATCCCGGGCTGGATTATGAAATGAACTGCTCCAGCGGGCTTTGTCTTCTTCAGGCTCTGGCCGCAGCAAAGGGAAAATCCAAAATCATCGGAATCGGCTCCAGAAATCAGTATGGAACAGGGCAATCACATTTCAGGGAACAGGACAGGCTTCGCCCCCTGGACATACAATCCGTACACAAGACCACCCTGGAGCATTACCACCGATGTTACGGTCACTCTTGCGGGCTCGACTACGCTTTTCTTCGCCTGACCAACACCTACGGCCCCGGCCAGAGAATGAACGGCGGGAGCATCGGTTTTTTCGGGGAAATTCTCAAAAGCAGCCTTCAAGGTCGGGAGATTCAAATCTATGGCAGTTTGGACCGGGTCAAGGACCTTCTGTTTGTTGACGATGCTGTGGAGGCCATGCTTCGAGTCGGCATGCTCGGCCTGGATCACGAAGATCCTGTCTACAACGTGGGGGGACAGCCCTGCCGGATTAAAGAGGTGCTGCAGGTTTTAAAGCGGCAGCAGGAAAAGATCGAGGTCAAGGTTCTTCCTTTCCCAGCTCAGATTGAGAAAATAAACGTGGGAGATGCCGGTCTGGCCACGGCCAAGATCAGGCAGGACACTGGCTGGGTCCCTGGAACCTCGCTGCAGGAAGGCATTGCCGAGACCCTCGCTTACTACCGTCAAAACGCGAAACACTATTGGTCAGACTAACATCCAGAACTCTTCCCCGTACTCCAAAGTTTGGATATTTTTTATCCACGAATCTACACCAATGCTGGCTAAGCCCGCAACCCAAGGCAGAAGAAAGAGCAAATTGAACCGCCCGCTCCGCTCAAGGCGCAAAGTACGCCAAGTAAAGAGTTCAGCTTTGCGGGGTAGCTCTTATCAATCACGCTTGTGGCCTGATTGACCAAGAGCATACCGCAAAGCTCAAATTTGCAATCCCTTACGGGATAAATGACGGAAGCATTCTTACTTTGCGTCCTTTGCGCCTTGAGCGAGTCCGCGAGCGGGCGGTTCGAAAGTTTCTTGTTTTTCATTACAGTGAATAACCGATAAGTCAATAACATCACTGGCATTTTATTTTGGACCTCTCTGAGTACCATAAAATTCACGACCTGGAAGATCGGCACTGGTGGTATCAAACAACTCACCGGCGAGTCATCCGGGAGTTGAAGCTCTTGCCGCCGCCCGGCCTGATTCTAGACGCAGGGTGCGGCACCGGAGGCTTATCACGGCTCATAGGGGAGAGCTACCGGGTTTTAGGATTCGATGCTTCCCCTGAAGCCGTATACCTGGCCTCGCAGAGAACAAGGTTTGCAGGAAGAATTGTCTCCGCAGGCATTGAATCGATACCGTTTAAAGACTGCTGTTTTGACGCTGTAACCTGTATCGATGTCTTGTATCACAACCTTGTGCAAGACGACCTTTGGGCGCTGAAGGAGTTGAACCGCGTGTTGAATCCCGGGGGGTATCTGATAGTGCAGGTCCCGGCCTTCGAGTGTCTGCGGGGAGGCCACGACGAAGCCGTGCACACCCGGAAGCGTTATACAGCCGGAGAAATGTCATCCCTTCTCTTCCAATCCGGCTTTTCCCCGGTCAAAGTGACCTATCGCTACCCCTGGCTCTTTGGGCCCGCCTTCATAATTCGCCGTTTGAGCAGGGGTTCGGCCAAAAGTGATCTCCATCCCACGACTCAGGGCTGGAACAGGTTGGCCCAGCACATTGCGTCCTTTTTTGAAAACAGTTTTCCGCGAGCGCCCTTCGGGACCTCCCTTTTGTCTGTGGCACAAAAAAAGGACTATTGAGACAATCTTCAACTCTTAACCAAAAGACATTCTTATGCCAACCGCCTATTCCCGACCCAGCAGCAATACGCGAAGCTATATCCGGCGCCACGACCTTGCGCCGCAGTACGAATACCTGCGCTCGGAAATAAATGAAGCCCTTGGACGGGTTCTGGGCAGCGGCCGGTATATACTGGCCAACGAAGTCCATGATTTTGAACGGGAGTTTGCCGGCTACATCGGATGCGATTACGCCCTGGGAGTGGGTTCAGGAACCGATGCCCTGGTCCTGGCCTTGAGGGCCGCCGGGATTCAGCCGGGAGACGAGGTCATCACCTCCACCTACGCACCAACACCGACCCCCGCAGCCATCCTCATGGCCGGTGGAATTCCCGTGTTTTCCGATGTCGAAGCAGACACTTGTCTGATGGATACAAGAAATCTTGAGGAGTTGATGACGGAAAAAACCAGGTTCATCATACCGGTTCATATTTTCGGACTTCCGTGCAATATGCGTGAAATAGCAGAGATGGCCCGCAAATACGACCTTCTGGTTGTCGAAGATGCCGCTCAGGCCCACGGGAGCCGCATCGGCGATAAGAAGGCCGGGAGTTTCGGCTCCCTTTCGTGTTTCAGCTTCTATCCCACCAAGAACCTGGGCGGATACGGGGACGGGGGAATGGTCCTGACCAATGATCCAGGCTACCACGAGACCCTCCTCCGGCTCAGAAATTACGGCAAGCAGGACGATCCCTTCACTTCATACGTACAGGGCGTTAACAGCCGTCTGGACGAACTCCAGGCCTCGGTCCTTCGTGTGAAGCTGGAACACCTCGACCGCATGAACCGGGAAAGAGCGAGGCGGGCGGAGATGTATCGAAAGGGATTGAAAGACACCCCCCTTGTTTTTTTGAATACCCGGCCCGGATACCTGGAAAGCGTCTATACCAATCACCATATATTGACCGTGCTCTGTCCGGATCTAAGAGACGCATTGAGGGCTCATCTGGAGTTGCAGGGGATTCAGACCAATATCTATTATCCAACGCTTTTGCACCAGATGCCGGCTTACAGCCCTTTTGTAAAGAAAAGCCAAGGCTTCGAAACCGCCGAAAATCTATCTAGACAGGCCCTGGCCCTGCCACTCTATCCCGAGCTCGACGTGGAAGATGTCGAGTATGTCATTGAAAAGATACTCGATTTCTTTGCATGAGGAAAATATGCCTGAAAGCGCACCCTTTATTTCCCTCTTGATCCCCATTCATAATGAGGAAGACAATATCGGCAATACCTTGAGGATCGTTCGTGATGAAATGCCGCAGATCACCCCTAATTGGGAGGTGGTGGTTGTGGAAAGCGGCAGCAGCGACGCCTCACTAAAGATCGTTCAGGAAGAAGCCGGGCGCTGCCGGAACATACGCTATGTCCACCAGCCGAGACGCGAGGGCATGGGCTCCGCCCTCCGGGCCGGGTACAGGCTTTGCCGGGGAGAGTGGGTATGTCATCTGGAAGCGGATATGCCCTTCGACATCTCCTGTCTTGCCGGTGCCTGCGAGTATTTCAAGGACTACGACTTTATCAGGGGGTACCGGACAAGCAAGAGAGACAGCATACTGCCCTGGGTTTACTCCAGAGACAACATGCTTGAAACACTGCTCAGGGCCATATTCCACCATGGATATCGTTTCTATGTAGGGCTGCTTTTCGGAACATTCGTCAGGGATATCAACTTTTCCTTTAAGATCATCCGCAGGGAGAAGCTCGATAGGATCAATCTGACTGCCAACGGATGGTTCATTGATACCGAACTGTATCTGGAGCTGGTAAAGGCCAAAGCCAGAATCAAGGTCTTGCCGGTTACCTACAACATGAGAGAAAACGGGGCCTCCACTGTTACCTATGTCTCCCCTTTCCCCATTATCAAAGACGCATTTCATTACCGGCGGACAAGGTGGAAGTAATATGCAGTTAATCTTGTATAACGATGATCTGGGTGTCACTTATGGCCTCACTGACGCCGTCAGGGAATCCCATCTATACGGCACCACCACTGCGGGATCGATCCGGACCAATGGCCTGGCCTTCGACTATGCGGTCAATGAGGTCCTGCCCGCTGTTCCGGATCTGGAACTCGGCCTGCACATCAATCTCACGGAAGGCCCTCCTGACGCCCCGTTATCCAAGGTGCCCCATCTGGTGAACGGCACAGGGTATTACAAGAGGACATTTCAGCGGTATTATTTCTCGGCCCAGCGGGACAAGGAATTGGTCAAGGAGATCAGACTCGAGATTGAAGCTCAATTTCAAAAGGCGCGCGATCACGGTCTGCAGATTAATCATGTCAATGGACATCAACATATTCATATGATTCCGCCTGTTTTCGAGATGGTGTGCCAAACGGCAAGAGACAGTGGAGTCAAATACGTCCGCATTCCTGCAGAGCCTTTTTTCATCTGTCCGAACCTGGATGACACTCTCTTTATGATCCGAAATTTAAATTTGATTAAACATTATCTGTTGAATCGACTTTCCAGGCAGGCCTTTCAGAGACTTAAATTTTATGGCCTCTCTTGTGTGGGATGCTTTGTGGGTGTTCTCTATACCGGGAAGATGACCACGCGAACGCTTAAACATGCGATTTTGAAATTGCGCAAGTTAAACGTCCCTGCAGCCGAGGTCCTGTTTCATCCCGCAAATATCGACTGCAGTCAGGATATGAAAGACAGAGGCTGCCGCATACCGGATTACTATTATTCAAAAGAGCGATGTCTGGAAAAGGATAACCTTCTGTGTCAAGAAATGCCTGAACTTTTAAAGTCGCAGAATATACAACTCGTCAACCATGACAGCCTTGGCTTGAGGTCTTAAAACCACGAAACTTCATTCGTGAGATTAGTGTATAAAACCATCTGGTTATAGATTCGTGGTCACCCTCATTCAAAAATACTGGCAGAATCTGCTGATCATACTTTTCTGGTTTGGTCTGGCTCTCGGCTACTATGTCTACACTGTTGTCAGCGGTCATTCTGCGATGGCAGCCATGCGCTTCCTGGTGGAGTTTCTCGGCAACAACCCAAGCGGGCTGCTGCTCTATGTCGGCATTTTCGGTCTTCGGTCTCTGGTGCTCTTCCCGGCCAGTCTTTGGGTTGTGGCCGGAGGGTATCTTTTCGGACCGGGTTTGGGATTGATAGCGGCGATGGCCGGCTGCGGCTTTTCAGCCCTGGTCGTCTATATCCTTGGCTATTACCTCGGCAGGGAAATTTTGGAGGCCCGGGGGGATACTGAACTCATTAAGCCTTACCTCGCGAAGATAGGCAGGCAAAGCTTTCTGACCGTCCTGATCATGCGCTGCTTATGGATGCCCTTTGACCTGATCAGCTGTCTGGCCGGTTTTCTGAGGATCTCCCTGAAACCGTTTCTGGCTGCAACCATCATCGGGACGCTGCCCAGTGCCCTGGCTCTGGTGCTGTTCGGGGCATCGGTTCAAGGAGATTTCAGCGACGTTAGACCAGGCTTCAACCCATGGCTTTTTGCGGTATCCATACTCCTGATGGTCGCCAGCCTGCTCATTGCAAAATACGTAAAGAAGCGTGAAGCCGGCGGTATGCCGCCGGCACCTTGACAATTCACGTGCAAGGGAGTGGACACGATCGATCGAACAAGACAAAAGCGGGATTTTTGAATCATGAAGACTGCGTTAATCACCGGAATCACAGGGCAAGACGGAGCTTATCTGGCTGAATTGCTGCTGGAAAAAGGATATGAGGTGCATGGCATCAAGCGCAGGGCCTCTTCCTTCAATTCCCAAAGGGTAGATCATCTGTACCATGACCCGCATGAAAAGGATGTGCATTTTTTCATGCACTACGGTGACCTGACCGACGCCACGAACCTGATCCGGATCATCCAGGACGTTCAACCGGACGAGATTTACAACCTGGCCGCCCAGAGCCACGTCAAAGTCTCTTTTGAATCCCCTGAGTATACCGCCAACTCAGACGCCCTGGGCACGCTTCGCCTGTTGGAAGCCATCCGGGTGCTTGGCCTTGAGAACAAAACGAAGTTCTATCAGGCCTCGACCAGTGAAATGTACGGACAAGTCAGGGAGAGTCCCCAAAACGAGGATACCCCCTTTTATCCCAGAAGCCCCTACGGGGCAGCCAAGGTCTACGGCTACTGGATCACGGTCAATTACCGCGAGGCCTTCAACATTTTCGCGGTCAACGGCATCCTGTTCAATCACGAGTCGCCCATCCGGGGCGAGACCTTCGTCACCCGCAAGGTGACCAGGGCCGTGGCCCGCTTCAAGCTGGGCCTCCAGAACACCCTCTACCTGGGCAATCTGGATGCCAGACGGGACTGGGGGTATGCCAAGGATTTCGTGCGGGCCATGTGGCTTATGCTCCAGCAGGACAATCCCGAGGACTTCGTTGTCGCAACCGGCGAGTCGCATTCTGTGCGGGAACTTGTGGAAAGGGCGTTTGCCGTAATCGGGGTGGATATCGCCTGGGAAGGAAAAGGCCTGGATGAGGTGGGCAGAATCAAGGCCACGGGTAAGACCGTGGTCTGCATCGATCCGGGCTACTTCCGGCCCACGGAAGTAGACTTTCTTCAGGGCGACGCTACCAAAGCCAGACAGAAGCTCGGCTGGTCACCGGAAGTGGGTTTTGATGAACTGGTCTCACTCATGGTCCAGGAAGATCTGCAGGAGGCGGAACGGGACCATCTCTGCCAGCGGGTCGGCTTTCGGATCTACAATCATCAGGAGTGAAACTTGTCCATGAATAAGAAAGACAAAATCTATGTCGCAGGCGGGACCGGGATGGTCGGCAGGGCCATCATCCGCAGGCTAAAAAGGAAAAGATATACGAATATTGTCTCCACCTATCACCGCCGCAAACCCCAGGACGATTCAGTAGACTGGCATCGGCTCGATCTGAAGGACCAGTCCGCAGTCCGCCAGTTTTTTGCCGCCCACAAGCCGGACTGCGTCTTCCTGGCAGCGGCCAAGGTCGGCGGGATCGGGGCCAACAATCAATACCGGGCCGATTTCCTCTACGACAATCTGCAGATCCAGAACAACATCATCCATTCCAGTTATCAAAGCGGGGTGGACAAGCTGCTTTTTCTGGGCTCTTCCTGCATCTATCCCCGGGATTGCCCCCAGCCCATCAAGGAGGAATATCTCCTGACCGAGCCTTTGGAATACACGAATGAGCCCTATGCCGTGGCCAAGATAGCCGGCATGAAGCTCTGCGAAAGTTTTAATCTGCAGTACGGGACCAACTTTCTTGCGGTCATGCCCACCAATCTCTACGGACCGGGAGACAATTTCGATCTGGAGACGTCCCATGTCCTGCCAGCCCTGATCCGCAAGTTCCATCTGGGCAAGTGCCTGGAACAAGCTGATTGGAGCAGCCTGCGGTCCGATCTCAACGCCCGTCCCATAAACGGTCTTGACGGCAGTGCTTCTTCTGAAGCCATCCTCCAGGCTCTGGCAGAGTGTGGCATCTCTTTTAGAAACGGCGAGTCGCAGACATATTGTGAACAGCAAAACTCTTCATCGCCTACTTCGTCTTCACTGACTTCTGATCTCTGTCCTCTGATCTCTGTCCGCCTCTGGGGAACAGGAACCCCCCGCCGGGAGTTTCTGCATGTGGACGACCTGGCCGAGGCCTGCTGCTTTGTCATGGGCCGGGCGGATTTCAGAGACCTGGCTGCCTTGCGGGAAGAGGAGCTGGGGCAGCAAGCCCCTGAGAAACAAAATATCCGCAACACCCATGTCAACATTGGCTGCGGATCGGATTTGAGCATTCAAGACTTGGCGGAATCGATTCAATCCGCGGTTGGTTTTCAGGGTCAGCTGCTCTGGGATAGTTCAAAGCCGGACGGCACCCCCAGGAAACTCCTCAATGTCGACAGGATACATTCTCTGGGCTGGAGACCGTCAATCAGCTTGAATGAAGGAATTCAGGAAACCTATGATTGGTACCTGTCCGAAGGAATTGAATAAA
>JAIPDR010000157.1 GCA_021737615.1 Desulfohalobiaceae bacterium
AACGAGATCAGCGTCCCTCAAGATGCGCAGGTGCTGCGATACTGCCGCCGGAGTGATCATCAGATCCCGGGCCAGGGCATTGACGCACAGGGAGCGCTCTTTGAGCAGTTCGATCATGCGCACCCGGGTTGCTACCGAGAGGACTTTGAAAATGCGGGCCTGGTTTTCAGCTTCCGGCACGGCGACTCCTTTGATTAAGCGAATGCGCAAATACTATATCAGTAAGGCGTGTGCTGTCAAGCCGGAATATTATCGGCATTCTTGACAAATGTGGAGACATTTATAAAAAGGTAGTTACTAACTTTGGATAATTTTCGATAGTGAGGTGTCGAGGGGTAAGACATGGAAAAATTGGAATCCGAGTATTAAAGGAACATCTCAGTCGTTACATGAAGCAGGTACAGTCGGGTGAAACCATTATCCTAACCGACAGAAAAAATAAATCGCTGTTATGACAGTAATCTTCAGAAGGCATCAAAACAGGAGGGTTTGGCTGAGGACTAACTTTCTTTGGCGGTTTCAAATGATTATAAATACCGACAGTCGGAGAAGATTGACTTCTCACCGTGAACTCAGGCTGCCGGATCGATCCTTGACGTATTTCCTGTATTCCTTGAGTAAAACATAGGAGTATTCTCGGCGGGCCCGTTCGGAGGAGGGGATGAAGTTGTTCTTCTCTTCCAGCCTCTTGATAATCTCCCGGGCGGTCTCATCGGTCGCCTTTCTGCCTTCAGTATACAGTTCAGCCATTATTTCATCCAGTCCGGTCACGCCGATCTGGATGCCATCGGGAAATGTCAGCATACGCCGGCCAACTGCCGACGGTGATGGGACTCAGCCATCCTTTCAGCCGTTTTCCCCACTTCCTGAAATAATTGGGTTATTTTTCAATGTTTCGTCCGGATTCATGGAATCTTCTCCCATTTTAATACGTTCAAACCCCGAGAAAGGGCCTGGCCACAAAGTAGCCGCCCAGAAAGGCGATGAGCACCCCGGCCAATCGCCTGAACCACATCCCGCCGGACTGCAGGCCGCTGTGGCCCAGGACCCTCTGAACCAGGGCCGTGGAACTCCCGGCCAGGACGATGGGCAGACAGTGGCCCAGAGCAAAGAGCAGAATCATGCTCACCCCGGTGGCGATTTTTTCCTGTACGGTGATCACGGCCAGAATGGGGGCTATGAAGCCGAAGGTGCAGGACCCGGAGACAATGCCGTAGGCCAGACCCAGGATAAAGGCCCCGCTATGGCCTTTGAGCCGAAACCTCTGGGCCAGGCCGCCTGACAGGGAGCAGGCCTTGACTCCAAGCATGTCCAGGGCCACCCAGAAGAGGACCAGGCCCAGGAGTATGGTCCAGTAGGGACTGATCTCACCGAGCATGCGCCCCAACAAGGCACAGACGACGCCAATGATCACGATGGTCAGGAACAACCCCAGGGTGAACAGTCCGGCATAGCCGGCCGCTTGTCTGGGCCTGGGCATGACCTCCTGCCCGCCCACATAGCCCACGATAAGCGGAATGGAAGCGATGTGGCAGGGGCTCAGGGCCACACTGATCACCCCCCAGAGGAAGCAGCCCAGGGCCGCGATCAGCGAGCCGCTGGTCATCCAGGCGTTAATCGTCAAAAACAGTTCCTGCATGTCGACTCCTGTCAAGACTTTTTCAGCTTTTCAAGCTCCTTGATTATACTCTCTTTATCCATGAACCCCTGATGCCGCGTGACTTCTTTGCCTGTTGTATCATAAAAGATCTGGGTGGGAATCGCTCGGATACCAGCATTTCTGGTCAACTGCGGATACTCGTCCACATCCAGGATCAGGATCTCCGCCTCACCCTTGTACTGCTCTTGCAGCTCCTCTAAAATCGGCTGCATCATCTTGCAGGGGATGCAGGTCCCCCTGCCGAAGTCGGCCAGGACAGGCCGGCCCGTATCCAGGGCACGTGACAATGGATTGTCGGCTGTGGCCGCCTTCTGGGTCTCAATCCAGTCCTGATTCCTGGTGATCGAGGCTTTGTTGATCAGCCGGCCGATATAGTCATTGACAGCCTGCCGCTGCTTCATCTGCAGAACATAAGGCCTAAGCTGCGCCTGGACCTCTTCAAAGGAGCTCTCTTCCGGCATCTGCTCTTTGTTGTCCTCGTAAAAACGGTGCAGCTCTGACTCCTGGACCCGAATATCGTTCAAGACTTCCCGTTCGAGGAAGGCGTTGAGCCGCTCATTCTTTGCCTTTTCTTGCGCTGTTGCATTCTCCGGATTTGGAGATGAGACCCCGCCCGCCCAATCCAGCCGCTCTGCTTCCTGCAGCAGGACGGTCTGTTTGATCAACGATTCGAGGAGGGCCTGCTTGTCCCTGGCATAGGCCTTGCGCTGCGACTCCGGGATTGCCTTCAACAGGTTTTCCAGATCCTCCAGTCTGATTGTTTCCTTGTTCACAGTGGCCAGGACGGTGTCAGGCCTAACGGCTTTGGCTGCCTGTGTTTCGCCCTGGACGTCCTGGAGCGGGATGGAGTCTTGGGCAGGCGGTGCTCCCTGTCCGGCCTTGTCCTGGCCTGATTCCAGCCAGACCAGGCCTCCAAGCCCCAAAACCAGAACAGCCACAACAAGCCCGCCCCACAGCAGTTTTTTCCCGACCCGGCCGCTTGGCTCGGACGGTGCCGGTTTTTGACCGGGCCGGTCACCAGGGGATTCATTCCTCTTGTCAGATGCAGTCATTGATTCTCCTTAGCAATTAGGAGTTGCACACACTTCAGCCGCAGCAGGCATTGGCAGAAGATTTCAAAGGGCCCTGAATCTGTGTCTTCTCTTTTGTTCCACAAATCCTGCAGACTTCCCCTTTGACCCGGGCAATATCCTCGGCCTTGAGCTGAAAATCCTTGTTTTTGGCTAGGCCCATTTCGGTGATGACCAAATAATCCTGCAGCGGAATGCCTTCCCGCTCCAGGGCCTTTTTGCCGCAGCCCACCTCACAGCCGTCGATGAGCACCATGTGCGGCACATCGCAGGCCGACCTGACGAAACCGGACAAACCGGCCCCAATACCCACCAGGCAAAACATCTTGCCCCGACCTTCCCTGGTCAACTCCACAGCCACCCGGTTGGACAACTGGCCCACGTTAGAGCCGCCGGAGCAGGCCATGATCATGACCTGGTTATTTGTTGCGCAGCACTGTTCAGTCATAAACTATCCTCCGTATGCTTTCCCAATTACTGTTTTTACAATACCGGCTCTGATAGCCCATGAACAATCGATCCAGTCCTTAAGAACCAAAACTGATTCATTCAGTCTTTCAGGCCGGGTTCTCAGTTCAGTCCTTTTGGATCCAATTCTTGACGTCTTCCTTGGAGGGCACCTTGCCCACGGACTTGACCTCGCCGTCGACCACCACGGCCGGTGTTCCGAAAACACCATACTTGGCGATATCCATGGTTCCGGTCACTTTTTCCACATTTGCCTCCACACCGCTTTCCTGCAGGGCGTCCTTGACCATTTTTTCGGTTTGCTCGCATTTGGGACAGCCTGGTCCTAATACTTTGATGTCCATTGTTCTTCTCCTTTTTTCAGTTATGGTGAAACGATAAAAGCGCCGTAGGCCATGCCCGCCAGGGTAGACATGACAACGATGATCCCGGCAAAGGTCAGGGTCTTTTTCCAGCCCATGACGCTGCCGATGACGATCAGATTGGGCAGGGACAGGGCCGGACCGGCCAGGAGCATGGTCAGGGCCGGTCCCTGGCCCATGCCCGAGCCGAGCAGGCCCTGCAGGATCGGGACCTCGGTCAGGGTGGCGAAGTACATCAGGGCCGAGGCCAGGGCCGCGAAAAGATTGGCCCACAGGGAGTTGCCTCCCACCAGTTCGGCCACGAAATGCTCCGGAATCAAGGCCGGGTGGCCGGGCCGGCCCAGGAAAAAGCCGGCAAAGAGCACCCCGGCGAAGAGCAGGGGGAAGATCTGCTTCATAAAGCCCCAGGTGGACTGGACCCACTCCCCGAGCTCTTCGCGCTTGAACCAGGATTTGAGCATGAAGCCAAGGACGACCAGCAAAATGGCGGTCACGATCCATTTGACCTGAAATATGGACTGCCAGATGAAGTGGGCCTCCTGGCCCGGGCTGGCAAAGGCGGCAAAGATCAGGATCAGGACCAGGACCAGCATGTAGACACCGTTCTGGGCCAGGGACCGTCCCTCATTATCGTCCTCCGGAAGATACATCTGACCGGCCTGGCGTTTTTCGTCATCCTTGCGAAAGATAAAATGCATGGACAGGCCGACAATGGCCGCAAAACCGATGGCCCCGATGGCTCTGGCCAAGCCCAATTGCCAGCCCAGAACCCGGGCCGTGAAGACAATGGCCAGGACATTGATGGCCGGACCGGAGTATAGAAAGGCAGTGGCCGGGCCGATACCGGCTCCCCTGGAGTAAATCCCGGCAAACAGGGGCAGCACGGTGCAGGAGCAGACCGCCAGAATGGTTCCCGAGACAGAGGCCACGGAATAGGACAGAAACTTGTTGGCCTGGGCCCCGAAATACTTGATGACCGAGGCCTGGGAAACGAAGACCGCGATGGCCCCGGCTATGAAAAAGGCCGGGATGAGGCAGGTCAGGACGTGCTGCCTGGCGTATTCCCGGAGCATCATGAAGGCCTCCAGGCCGGCCTGGCGGATGACCGGATCGTTCCAGGGCATGTAGTAGGCCGCCAGGAAAAAGAGCACGAGCAAAAGCAGCTTGTAGCGTTCCTTGATATTCATCTCTCCTCCAAAAATACTATTTGGCAAATTAGCCAATATTATTTTTTTAAACTCTCTGCTTTAGCCTTATATCCGGCAAAGCTTAATTAGCGACTGAACGGAAAACCGTGTTTGGTCGTAAACTTGCCCAGATACGAGGAACAAAAAATTTTGAAACCGCAGTGTATTCCAATACATGAGGATTTCAAAATTTTGCAGTGACGAAGTAGATGGGTGAGTTTACGGCCAAACACTACTTCAGCCTCTGTGGCAAACTGCGCACGAATTCCTGGATCTCGTCCCTGACCCGGCGATAGACCTGCCAAGCGCTTTCTTCATCGGGTGCGGCCCGGGCCAGGCTGGGGGGATCGTCAAATCCCCGGTGCAAGCGGGTCACCTGCCCCGGGAAAAAAGGGCAGCTCTCATTGGCAGAATCGCATAAGGTGATTACTGCATCGAAGTCCTGATCGGGCAATTCCTCTACAGTCTTTGATTTCTGTCCGGAAATATCCACCCCGGCCTCGGCCATGACCTGGATGGCCCTTGGGTCCACTCCACGCTTGACAATGCCGGCAGATGCAGCCTCGATCTGTTCCCCGAACAGATGCCTGACCCAGCCTTCGGCCATCTGGCTGCGACACGAATTGCCGGTACACAGGAAAAGAATCCTTTGTTTAGCCATGAGACCAAAACTCCTTATCCTTTCGGTTCATCCACGCATCTTTCCGAGTTGTTTTGCAAACAGTGCAACTGCCGCTGCACATTGGCCCGGACCATGTCCTCAAGGCAATGAAAGAAATTCAGGACGCATGGAGCAGCCAGGCGATAATGCATCTGGGTGCCGCGTTTTTCAAAATCAACAACTCCGGATTCTTTCAGTATTGACAGGTGCTTGGAAACCGTTGAGATGTCTGCGCCGATCATCTCGGTCAGTTCGCAGACGCAGCGACTCTCTCTGCTTAACTCGTCAACAATGAAGAGTCGCGTCGGATGACCCAAGGCCTTCATGATCCTGGCCCGTGTTTCGTAGCGGTCTCGAATTTCTTGATTCACGTGTGCCTCCGTTTGCTGTTTGGTAGAATAACCAATAAATGAAAGTTTTGTCAAGCCCCACAGGTCGTGCATTTATATGGTTCCGCAGGGCTGTTCATTACACATCAAGGTCGAAACCGGCCAGGTATTCCTGAATATTCTCCAGATTATCCTTGCTCAGATGCAGGCAGGCCTCGGGTGAGACGGCCCCTTCACAGATCAGCTTGGCCAGGACCATGCAGGTTGGCTGGCCGCATTCCCGGGAGCATTTCGCGGAAGTCGGCAGCAGCTTCAGGACTGGAAAGATCTGCGGCCGGGTCCTGACTGCATACTTCGGTTCTATTTGATCCCGCCGCTCCCAGATCGCGTTGATTTCCCGCTGCAGCCAGCCGCAGATCTTATCCGCCTCCTCTTCATCCTGCAGGGCATTGATGGCGATCTTGTCCGGGTGCACGGTGATCAGTTTGCCGTGGGCCTTGAAGGTCACCGAGGGCGGTTCCCTGGTGAAGGCGTCTCCCTCCAGTTCAGCGTTGAGATAGGGAATGACTTCCGAGATATCCTGGTCCAGATGGGCGAAGCAGTGCAGGCTCTGGGCCTGGGTATTGCATTTGGAGCGGAAGATTTCCTTGGTATACCCTTCAAGCAGCATGGCATATTCTCCTTTAGAAAAACTTGTTCGCCTGTCCGGGGCCGTAACTGGCCTCGAAGACAGGCACTCAATGCTCCTGGAGGCCTTTTTCCACTTTTTTCCCCAGGACATCCAGCACAAAGGCCAGGGCCTTATCCCGGTCCTGATCCAAAACGATTGACAACACGTCCTGGACCTCGGCTGCGGATAGTCCGAGTTGGATGTCTTTTACTCTGTGCATCAAGTGACTCCTTGTTTTATGATACTCTCTTTGTGATGAAAAAATCTGAATATTCCAGGCAATCGATGTTTATTATTTGGTATAATAACCAACAATTGAGATTTGTCAAGCCAAACCCTGGTTTATCCGACTGACCCGAAAAGACAGGGGCTACGCCTTCAATGGCCTGAAAACAGAAAATTTTACTTTATACATCGATGGTTAATGCATAGGGGATTATCAGATGTCCTGCTTAACCTGTCGATAGAGCAAAAAGAAGAGAATAGAGAGTAACCTGCCTCAGAGTTGAATAAGACCGGGACTTTGCCAAGCGCTCGATATAGCAGGGAACAAATGTCAGCTTCATATTCCAGTCATTTACCTTGTTCCCTAAATGAATACGGTCCAAGCACGCTTGAATGTTAACCAAAAGCAAGAAATCAGCCGTTTTCATGAGAGCTCTGGTCAGCCGTGTCTCGGCCTGAATCCTGCTGCCCACAGCAGGGCTGCATGGGCAGAGTTTGCAAATTACGGGCCAGATTCTCCTGCACATCCTGGGCAGGGGGGCTCCAGCTTCAAGCGGCCCCTGCGACATGCTGATCCGAATGCTCGACCACGGTTCGATTGTCTTCTGTCATAATGTCTCTCCTGGATTTGAATGTCAAAATTTGTTAAACCTTTTTGTCATGCCCTTGTTTCAAATGCACAGCTCTGCGTTCGATCGTAATATTTTTTATCTCTGCAATTTTCTTCATTTTTCGTGATAACCCTAAAGACCTCAACCTGTTTACAGATATTCTTCACATTGAATTTCCCCAGGTATTCATACTGTAAGGTCATAACATCCCGCACTCGGCTGAAGACCGAGCCTGAAACGCAAACCCCGCCGGTAGAGGCTAAGGCCTGCAACCTGGCCGCAATGTTGATCCCGGTCCCATAGAGTCTTCCCCCCTCCTCTATGACCTGCCCATAGTTGATTCCGATCCGAAAACACATCCATTTGTCTTCAGACAATTGTGCATTCTGGGCAGACACTTCAGCTTGAACTGATAGAGCACATTCCACTGCATCGACAGCACAGCCGAACTCCGCCAGAATATTGTCGCCCACCGCATCAACCACACGCCCCTGATGCCTCTCGATCAGGGCGGACAAAATCTTGCGATAGGCACTCAGGGTGATCACGGTCGTGTCTTCATCCCTGCACATGAGGCGGCTATAGCCGGCCACATCGGCGCTGAAGGCAGTCGTAAGCTTTCTCTTTAGCTTGGTCATAACACAACTCTCAGGGGCACACAATGACGTTTCTTGCCCAGAGGCAGTCGCCGCAGACCGGAAAAGGGTTGCCGAAGCAATCCTCTTCGTTGGTCTCGGAGAACTGGCAGCCTCCGCAGTTCACACAAGGGGGAAAATCAAAATCGAGGACCCGCCGGCGAAAGTCGGCAAACTCTGGCTTTTCCCAAATGGACAGGATATCCTTTTCCCTGATATTCCCCAGGGTATACCGTTTGAACAGCTTTTCGCGCCCCATAACGTAGCAGCGATAGGAATGCATCAAGGCCACGCACGGGCTGACTTCGCCGTCCCAGGCAAGCACCATCGAACCCTGTTCCACAAAAGGACAATGGCCGTCGTTATCGGGTTTGCGGTGCATTTTCTGAACCGGCTCGGCTGCATATCCAAACCAGAGCAATTGATTGATGGCCGCAAGATTTTCCGGCCGGGCATCGATGCGCGGAACCGTAACCCCTGGAAAGGAAGTTGACATACCTCGCGGCCAGACACCATCCACCGAACAATGATAAAGGATTTCATCCTTCAACTCCTCGGTGTATGGCAGAACGTTGGTCAGAATAATAAACGCTGCCCCCAGCTCATAGGCGAGGGTGCGAAGCTTGGGGACTTCGCTGATATTGCGCCGCATCATGACAAATTCGATTCCGACTTCCGGGTTTTGGCGTCCATTGCGGCGGCGCAGGCCCTGCAAGGCCGCCAGGTTTGACCTGACCAGCTCCAAGCTTGAACCGGCCCGGTTGCTGGAATGCGTGGCCGGTGTCGCCCCGTCCACAGAAACCACCAGCCGATTCAGTCCGGCTTCGATGAGGGCTTCGGCCTTGTCCTGATCCAGCAGCATGCCGTTGGTAATCAGCTCTGTCTCCGCCCCAAGTCCACAGGCTGCGGATACCATCTCGGCAATATTGGGATGCATCAAAGGTTCCCCCATTCCCCAGAATGAAACCGTATGCAGGGCAGGCGCCGAGCGCAATCCATGGATCAATCGCCTGAAGATCGGCATGTCCATCGAGCCGATAGGCTCATCCCAGGAATGGCGCATGCAGGTTTTACAGTTAAGATTACAGGCCGTGGTCGGCTCGATATAAACGCGTCCAAGGGGTGGATCTTGCGGGCTTATGAGCAGCCCGGCGGGCGTCTCACGGATCACGGCCCGCGAGCCGGTTGTCAATCCCCAGCGACGACGCAGTTCCTCGCTGATGGGCACCGAACCGTCCGCGTTGGTTGGCTGTGCCTCGCAAAGGGGTTCTTTTCTTTTCACCAACATACCTGCTGTCCTTGTTGGACCTGTTTATTCATGTGCTATTTGACATAATAACCAAGTTTATTCTGCTGTCAAGCTGGGTTAGCCTGCCGAAAGAATCTTTTTAGGGAGATTGGCATCAGATCCCATCGGATTCTCCCGACGACAATATGTTGTTCAAATTTCAGTTGACATTCCATTTGTGTCGAGTACACTATACGAAATAAGGACAAAACCGACCACTACAGTCGACAAAAAGAGG
>JAIPDR010000158.1 GCA_021737615.1 Desulfohalobiaceae bacterium
TTTTGTAACTCATTTGGCAGCCTCCTTTTTTCAAGGTCTTTTAGTAAACTGCCAAAGCATGACACGGGTCAAATCCAATGTCAAGAACTTTTTTAGGGGGTTACAGAAAAAGTGCTCAAATTCCAATTGCACAGGTCCACATTATTTGCTGCTGTTGTGTTTCCACTGGACATGGCCAAGCTTGCTTCATCACCAGTTGCAGCAGTTGCATCATCAAATTCAAATGTGAGTGTATCGGTAGCTGCGGTTACATCAACCGTGCCAGAAATTCCAGCAGTCTGATCTTTCACCAATGTCACTTCGTCGTTACCGTTCAACTTACCTTTAGAAACCCAGGCTTCATTCACATCGGCATTTCCTGATACATCTAAGTCATCAGCGGCAGGACTAGCATCAAACTGTGCAAAAACTTTCTCGACATTTGATATGTCAGCCATTGCAAAGGTGTTAATATTATCATCCCCAAAGACATTCATGGTGTCGGTCCCGCCAGCGCCGTCGATGCTGTCCCCGGCCTGCAATGCATCAGTGCCTGCATCTTCTGCAGCAATGATTTTATCATCGCCGGAAGTTCCGGTAATGACATCCGTAGCATCAGTCAGGGTAAAGGTCTGGCCCGTGGTTGTGCCGGCATCCAGGTTGTCGACCTTGTCCACCTGGTCGGCAACGGTGGAGTCCTTGGTGGTTTCGTCGATCAGATCGGTGGCCGCCTGGGACCGGACGAACTCGACGGCTTCGTCATTGGTCAGGTTGGCATCGATTGCTTCGGCCGTGATCGCCTGGGCAACTTCGACCTTGTTGCTGACGCTGGTCCAGTCGTCGGAGCTGTCGCCTTCTCTCTGCTGATAGGCAGTGTAGACGATGTCAGCAATGAAGGAACCCGGGGTTGCCCCGCCTTCCGCTGTCTTGAGTTGGTCAACCCAGTAAGTCAGGGCATCCGCCTCAGGTGCGCGCTCAAACAGGTTGTTATAGATTTCCTTGACAAAGTTCTCCCGCATGTTGTCGTCGATCAGATTAGGGAAATTCTTGGCGGCATTGAAATAGGTGAAGTTGTCGGTCGCTTCGTCAGACAAGGCGAAGTTATCGGCAATACCTGCAAAGTCCAAGGTGCCGTCATTAAATTCTCCCAACCAGTGATTAAAGCCTTGCGGATCCGCTGCCCGCCCCCAGTACGCTACGTACGTCGCCTGCAGAAATTGCTGTGCTGTGAGTGCCATACTTTCCTCCTAAATGCGTGTTTGAAAATGAAATGATAGGGATCGCTGTAAAGCTGCCAGGGAGGCACAACAGAAAACCTTCCGGCGAACCGCCTCGCGGCAACCCCACAACCTCTGCCAAGACCTCAGGTTTGTCACTTTTTTATTATCCTGAACAAAACCGAGCCACGGTATAATATATATAAAAAAACAGGAAAGAGCAGCAAGTTTTTGTCTTTTTCCTGTCTTTATTAGTGTGTTTGGCTGTTTCATTTCTTGACCGTTTTCAGGACTCTGTTTAAGGCATCACTCATTCTGCAGGCTGCCCGCAGCCGCTCTAAGCAACCCTGCCGACAGTGTGCCCGGCTCCTTGGCCGGGCAATGGTTCTTAGACTCAACCACCTGTTCTGCGCTTCGCCACTCAGATCTCTGACCTGCGATTTATGCCCTCAGTGCTTTTCTAGACCGTCTCCCTGCAAATGTCAAGTCTTTGCCGTGAACAGTGTGAAAAATAGTTTTGCCTGACGCAAATGTCAAGCCTGAAGTCAAAAGCCCTCCCTGTCGAGCCTTCAGACAATTGATTCGCTAAATATGATATTTTATCAAATATTTTATAGGGCTTATGGGCATACATCTATGCAGGTCCCGCATGTTGAGATTTTAAGATAGACTGATCGTTGCGGATTGTCAATGAAAAAAACCCTGGATTTGGGAAAAAAGTGAGAATAACAGGGGGAGTGAAGTAAATCAGATACCGCCCGGACACCCTCGGACAGCGAGTATGCAACATGGCATGCTGCAGAGCCGAAGCCCCTGTATTCCTGAGTATTCACCCCGTTTCAGCAACGGTGCTGAACTCCAGGCGCGGCGTGAGGCGGGCGACTCCTACGAAAGAAAAATCAGTGCCCGCCACCACTTCAAAGACGCAGGCCTTGTCCATCCAGTGATAACAATCATGCACATGCACTTCTCCTGAATGCAGGGCCACGCTCAGCGAGTATTTGCCCGGCCCGATGTTGAATTCATCAAAGTAAAAGCGCAGGCGTTGGATCTGTCCTGCCTCAAGGCTGATGGCCTGCTTCAAGTGATGGCTGTTGACCCCGAAAATGTTCTGGCCGAAGCGGTCTCTTACGGCGATACCCACTGTCGCCTCAGAGATGGGGCTGGAGACGGCGATAATGATTTCCACTGTGCAGGGTTCCCCGCTGACCAGGACCTCGCTTCTGACGCCATGGGCATCGCGAAGCAGTGCCTTTTGAATGACAGCCTCACCGGTGCCATAGGAAGACTGCGCTCCGTTTTGGGGCAACTTACTGAGATCGTCGCCTTCAAACTTCTTGGCCAGGAGAAAGTTGTAGCTGTTGATGACGTCTTCCGGAGATCCCTCTTCCAGCTTAACCCCCTTATCCAGAAGCATGGCCCGGTCGCAGAGGACCTGCACAGCGTTCATGTCATGGGAGACAAAAACGATGGAACCGCCCTTGGAACGAAAATCCTTGAGTTTTTTCATGCACTTTTGCTGAAAATGGGCATCTCCCACAGACAGGGCCTCGTCCACGACGAAACACTGCGGATCGGCATGGATGGCCACGGAAAAAGCCAGGCGCATGAGCATGCCACTGGAATAGGTCTTGATGGGTTCGCGAATGAAATCTCCGAGCTCAGTGAACTCGATGATCCTATCGCGCTTGGCCTCGATCTCCTCCTTGCTCATTTTGAGATAGGTACCGTTTAGCCAGATGTTCTGCAAGCCGGAAAATTCAGCATTGAACCCGGTGCCGAGTTCCAGAAGGCCGGTCAATTTTCCCTGCAGGTGGATGCTGCCGCTGTCGGCAATGATAACTCCGGTCAGGGCCTTGAGCAGAGTGGACTTTCCTGAACCGTTTTCACCAATGATTCCATATGTTTCCCCATGATTGACCTCAAAACTGACGTCATTCAAGGCATAAAATTTCTTGTGACAGGCACGCTTGAAAAAAATCTCCTTCAGGCGATGGGAAGGCGATTGATACAGCTTGAAGACCTTGGTAAGTTTCTGGACCGATATCATATGATTTGGGCTTTTGGATTTTATTGTTGCAGGGCTAGCCGGTAGTCCTCCGTCGAAAATTTGAAAATGGAAGAAAGCAGATGCTTGTCCACGAATGCTCACGAATTAACACCCCAATGAAACCCTGCTTCGCAGGATGCCAATAGGCATGTTTCATGGGGCAGGTGAATAGGTTTACTTTTGGCTGCCAGCGATAAGAGGCTGGCAGCCAAATGCCATCAGCTTGCGGCATGGCAGAAAGGCTATTCTTTTGGAGGTATCGCCAGCAGGCGATGACTCCTTTTGCTGCTGGGTCTTATTCCAGCAGCAAAAAAGTATTTTCATTATCCGTGTCAATCCGTGTGATCCGTGGGCAAAACTCTTCATTTCTTATACTTGATTCCTATCCCATGATAAGCAAAGTATCAGCGGATAAGCAACGGATAGCCCGCCAGACGGACAAAAACGAATATTCCGCATAAGTATATGAAATTGATCCCGATGAGGGCGTAAATGTAGAGCGATGATTTTCGATTCATGAACAATACATATCCCACACCGGCAAACAACCCGCTCCAGAACAGAATAAACAACAAGACAATCATTTCTCTATCATTCTCTGGTTATAAGAAATCGCGCACATCCTTTTCCAGGGTCCTTAAGCAGTAATAGGCCAGAAACAAAAGGGCATGGGTCAAAAGGCAGAGGACCAGGAGCTTCTTCACGGGGATATACTGGTGAAAGACGAATATCTGGTGATAAGATTCTATAAGCGGGTAGGCCGGGTTAAACAGCAGGGCCTTTTGGGCGAACCCCGGCAGAATGTCGCTGATGTAGACAATTGGAGTGAACCAAAACCACAACTGAAGGACTATCCCGACCACCTCCCCCAAGTCCCGGAGAAAGACCGTAAAAATGGCGGCCAGGGTCCCGAGAGCCAGAGCGAACAGTTGCTGCAGATAATAGATAAAGGGCAGCATGAGCAGGAGTTGGAAGTCGGGCCTTGGCCCGGTCACGGCCAGCACGATAAACAGAAAACTCAGGGTGATCACAAAGGTAATCGACTCCGAGAGATTGATGAACACGGGCATAGAGGGCAGGGAAACCTGGACTTTGGATATGATGCCCTTTTTGTCCAGAAAGACCCTGGATGAACGGCCCACGGCATTGGAAAAGCTGGACCAGGGGATCAGGCCCGAGGCCACGTAGATACCGTAGGCATAGACCTCTGAATTCCCGGGCAGGCGACCACCCATGAATTTTCCGAAAATGATGACGTAAATAAAGAGCTGCACCAGGGGCCAGATGAAGTTCCAGACCGAACCCAGTATGGATCCGGCAAAACGTTCGCTGAAATCGCGCTTGGTCAGTTCCCAGATGAAGGAGACGGAAAACATAAGTTGTAGAAGAGGTTAAGAGGGTTCACGGTTGAACTAGAAGTTCACAGTTCACGGTTGAAAGAGGCAGAGGGTTCTTGGTGCTTCGTTCTTAGTTCTTGGTTCTTTTTTGCTGACATCTCATATGAAACTAGATTTTTCTTTCTCCGTCACCCCGGCGTAGGCCGGGGTCCAGTTCTTACTTTTTCAGTCTGGATTCCGGCCTTCGCCGGAATGACGGAGAGTGAGTCCGCCTGCCCGGTTAAATCTCTTAAGCGAAGCGCATTTAACTGTGGCGAACGAAGAATCTCTCTGCCAAGGGATTGGTTATTAGGTAAGTTCGAAGTTTCTATTGTCTGATCAAACTGGCAGATAGGAACTTCAATCCAACTACAAAACATGTAGTACACATATTCTTAACTATATTAAATAATTATATGTCAGATTTGCCAGAGGCAAATCTGACCTCTGACGTCTGGTTTGGGTTCACGGTTCACGGTTGAAAGTGGACACTCGTTTGTTTATTCGCGCGACAGCTCCTCGGTCATCCCTTTCTTCAACTGTGAACCGTGAACTGTGAACTTCTTCAACTTCTTCAGGACAGCATCAGGACTCCAGGGCCCGGGCATAGACCTGGAGGGTCTCCTGGAGGCATCTCTCCCAGGTAAAGCCTCGCGCCCGGATGGGACCTTGGGAGGCCGCCTGCCTTCGGAATTCGGAATCCGTGAGCAGCCTGTGCAGGCCCTGGCCAAGCCTGTCCGGATCGCGGGGGTCCGCCAGCAGGGCCGCATCCCCTACCACCTCGGGAATGGAAGAGGACCGGCCGGCCAGCACCGGGACGCCGCAGGCCATGGCCTCCAGGGGAGGGAGTCCGAAGCCCTCGTAGATTGAAGGAAAGGCCAGGCCGTGAGCACCGGCGTAGATAAAGGGCAGATCGGACTCAGGCACATAGCCCAGAGGCAAGACTTCGCCCCGCGAGGCCAGGGCGGCCATCTGCGGCTGGAAATGGGACCGCCTCCAGCCCCTGGCCCCGACTATCACCAGGGGATGCTCCCGCCGCATCTCTGCAGTCAGCCGGCTATAGGCCTCAAGCAATCCTTGCAGGTTTTTTCTGGGCTCCAGGGTCCCGACGACCAGGACATACCGGAGGTTGTGTATATTGTATTTTTCAAGGACCGGCAAGGCCTCGGATCCGGTACGGACCCGATATTCCGGATTGACTCCCAGAGGAATATGCTTCACCCTTTGGGGGTCGAGCCGCATCATGGCCACAAGTTCATCCTTGATGTATCTGGAAACGGTGATGATTTGCTCCGCATTCTCAAGGGTTTTCCGCAGGCCCCTGTTCAGCCACTCTACCCTGTCCCGGGGGTGATACTCGGGATAATGAATGTGTGACAGATCATGGACCGTGACCACTTTCGGACCGGGAAAAGGCCGGCAGACATAATTGGTCTCATGATAGAGGCAATTTTTCAATTTTTTGCTCTGCCTGTAGAAAAAGAGATCGTCCAGATTGTTTTTCAGCTGAAAAGCATACGGTATCTTCTTTATGATGTCTTTTACTGCTTGAAATTTCCGCTTGCCGGCAACCAGGGTCTGGCTGCTGTTAGTAACTACGAAATCAGAGGGATCAACCCAGTGATAATGGACAAAGGAATAGACCCGGCTCACCTCTTTTGACTCGGTCACTCCCCTGAGGATCTCCAGGGAATACCTGCCGACCCCGGTCAGCGGAGGGGCCAATGATTCGAGATTCAACAAGACATTCATTATACGTGCGGTCCCATAAAGCGAGCTTTTATTATTTTTGGTCGGTTTCCTTTACCTCTGTAACCGTGAACCGTGAACTGTGAACCTCTGCACCCTCTTGCATACGTGAACCTCTGCAACCTCTTAAAAGAATCCATGCCTTCACAACTCTGCGTCAACATCAGGATATTACAGCCTCCGCTGACCGGCGTCCAACGCTTTGTGAAAAGCGTTCTTCCTTATCTGCCTGAATTGGATCGACTTTCCCCGATAAAACCCCTTACAGGGGTACGGGGCCATGCCTGGGAACAGGTGGTTCTCCCCTTTCACATCAAATCCAGACTCTTATGGAGCCCCGTACCCTCCGGCCCCCTAACCGTGCGCAACCAGGTGGTTACGGTACACGATCTGGTGCCGCTGGACAATCCGGAATGGTTGAACCCGGCCTTTGCGAGCTGGTACAAATTCCTGCTGCCCCGCCTTCTTAGAAGAGTGAAGCATCTCATCGCCATCTCCGAATTTACCCGGTCCAGGCTGGTCAAGCGACTCAATCTGGACCCGGAAAAAATATCGGTCGTGGCCAACGGCGTCGACAAGTCCTTCAATCCACAGGCCAGGCGAAAAACCCCTGAGGTCGGACAAGCCCTCGACCTACCTGGACCTGATTACATTTTGGCCCTGGGCTCGCTGGAGCCGCGCAAGAATTTGAATCGGCTGCTCAAAGCCTGGCAGCAGATCCTTCCCCTGATTCCGGAAAGTTACCGGTTGGTCATTGCCGGGGGAGGAGGGATGAAAAGGGTGTTCCAGCCGCTTGATTTTGCCCGGGTCCCGGAAAGGGTGCACTGGACCGGCTATGTCCAGGACGAGTACCTGCCCGGGCTCTACGCCGGGGCGCGCCTTTTCGTGTTTCCTTCCATGTATGAAGGCTTCGGCCTCCCCGTACTGGAGGCCATGGCCTGCGGTTGTCCAGTTGTCTGCTCTCACGGCGGGGCTTTGCCGGAAGTGGCCGCAGATGCGGCCGTCCTGGTCGATCCATTCTCTGTGCGGGCCATCGCCCAGGCCCTGCAGACCCTGATCAACCGGCCGGAAAAGCGTCAGGAACTGAGGGCCCGGGGCCTGGTCCAGGCAGCCCGCTTCTCCTGGGAGCGGACCGCGGGGCAGACTATGGCTGTTCTTAAGGATGTTCACGGTTCCAAGTTCACAGTTCACAGTTGAAAGAGGAACGCTTTTCCTGCCGGAGGCGGAGAATTTTCAGCCGGCCTTCCGGGGCGGCTGAAATCTGTTTCTCTTCCTTTCGGCTGAACCCTCTTCAACTGTGAACTGTGAACTGTGAACCGTGAACTTCTTCAACCTCTCCAAAGATTCAGCCCTCGCGCATGGCCTGGTCCACGATCCCCAGGATGGGCTCCAGGAGGTATCCGAGGACGGTCCGCTTCTCGGTGGTGATGTAGCAGACCGCGGGCATGCCCGGGGAGAGATAGGCCCCGTATTCCTCCAACCGCTCCGGGTTGACCCGGACATGGGCCAGATAATAGGACCGGACGCCCATGGAGGTCTCCTCGCTGACCTGGTCCGCCGAGACATAGATCACCTCTCCGGGAACGGGGGGAGTGGAGCGCCGGTTGAAGGCGGAAAGCTGGACTTTGGTGGGCTGCCCTTTTTTAACGTCGGTGATGTCCTGGAGCCGGACCCTGGCCTCGACCACGAGCTTTGCCTGGCCCGGCACAATGTCCAGGATGGGCTGGCCCGCCTGGATGACCCCGCTTTCTTCCGAGTGGATCCGCAGATTCATGACCTCGCCGGCGATGGGGGCGGTGATCTCCAGCCGCTGCTGGGCGTCGACCTGGGGCCTGAGCTTTTCCCTGAGCTCAAAGATGAGATCTGAGACCTCGCTCAGCCTGGAAACCGCCTTTTCCCGGTAGGAGTTGCGCAGGTCCACGATCCGCAGTTTGAGCTCCTCTATCTTCTGCCTGGCCTCGGCGATGTTCTGCTTGAGCCGTCCTTCCCGGCCTTTTCGCTCGGCCAGCATGCGCCGCAGCTCTAAAATCGCGGCCTTGTCGATGTACTTGCCCTGCAAAAGCTCCTTCTTGGCCGCGAACTCCTCCTGCAGGGCCTGGATGATGTCCTTCTGGGCCAGGAGCTCTTCCCGGATACCCTCGATCTGCTCCTTGAGCTGCTCGATCTGGGAATAGTGCAGGGAGATCTTGCCCCCGAGATCCTTGCGCCTGGAAGCGAAGATGTCCTGCTGCTTCTTAAGAATCATAGCCACTTCGGGCCGATCCTAGACCTCGAGCAGATCTTCGGGCCAGTCGATGCTCTTTTCCATGGTGCTCTCGGCCTGAAGCCTGGCCGCCTCCGCCTTTTTGGCCCGAAGCTGCCCCCTGAGCAGGGATACCGAGGCGATGACCCTGGAACTCTTGAGCCGGATCAAGGTCTGGCCCTTTTCCACCCGGTCCCCTTCCTGGACCAGGATCTCGTCGACGATCCCCCCTTCGAGGTGCTGGACCGTCTTCTTCTCATTGGAGACCTTGACCGTACCCGAGGCAATGACCGCCCCCTGAAAGGGGAAAAAGGCCGACCAGGCCCCCAGGCCGCCGAAAAAAAAGACAATGATCAGCAACCCGGCCAGGATCAATTTGTTGGGGTTGGTATTTATCTTCCGGACGGCCGGATCCTGTTGTGTTTGTTCTGTCATCGCTGCCATCTCCTTGGCGTCTGAGGATAAAAGGTTAAGAGGGTTCACAGTTCACGGTTCACGAACAAGAGGTTAAGAGGGTTCACGGTTCACCGTTCACGGTTAAGGCAGCGGAAAAAACCGAAGTACGTACACCCAGCCTCTTTTTTGCGGCATCTCCGCCTCCGGCAGTAAGCCCACTGCCCTCCATCCTCTGCCAATTTTCGAGTAGACCGGGGGCTTCAAATGGTATTAGAATCAGAAGCACTTAGCAGACTTTTGTTGAACGCCTCGTCGCACGCGACTACTACGTGTCTGGTGCCCTGAGTTCAACGCCTTTCGTTGCACCCCGACCCCTC
>JAIPDR010000159.1 GCA_021737615.1 Desulfohalobiaceae bacterium
CCGCCTTCGGGACCTTGATCATGGCCCGCACCAGCTGGTCTCCTTTTTTCGAGCCGCGGCCCAGACCCTTGCCCCGCAAACGCAGCCTGGTGCCGCTGGAGGTCCCGGCCGGAATCTTCATCTCGACTCTTCCTTCCAGAGTCGGGATGCTGACCTTTGTCCCCAGGGCGGCCTCCCAGGGAGTCAGGGGCAGGTCGAGCACAATGTTTTTATCTTCAATCCCGAACAGGTGATGCGGTTTGAGTTGAATCCTCAAGAAAAGATCTCCGGACTTGCCGCCGCCAACTCCGGGATTGCCCTGACCGGCCAGGCGGATCTTCGAGCCGTTGGCCACTCCCGGCGGTATGTTCACCTCCAGGTTCTTGGTGCTCACCCGGGGAGTCCCGTCTGGCCCCATCACCCTTTCCTGGAGAGAAATGGTCTTGCTGCCGCCCCTGTAAGCCTCTTCAAGGGTCAGGCTGATCGTGGTCTGAGCGTCCTCTCCTTTCTGGGAGAAATAGCCTTCCCTGGAAAACCCGGGACCCTGGCCCTGGGTAAACCCCCGGGAACTGAAGCCCCGTCCGCCTTTCTGCCCGAAGAGGTCACCGAAGATGGTGGAAAAGAAATCACTGAAGTCGCCGCCTGCCTGACCGGGGCCTCCCCCGCCAAAGGTGAAGCGCATGTTTTCATAACCCGGCGGCGGTTCGAAATCCTGACCATGCTGCCAATCGGCGCCGAGCTGGTCGTAGCGTTTCCTCTTGTCCGGATCCTTCAAGACCTCATAAGCCTCATTGATTTCCTTAAACTTTTTTTCCGACTCAGGGTCGTTGTTGGTCAAATCTGGATGGTACTTCCGGGCCAGCTTCTTAAAGGCCTTGCCGATCTCCTCTTTACTCGCATCCCTGGATACACCCAGTATTTCGTAGTAGTCTTTATACTCAACCATAATCTGACCTCGGAAAACTCGGTTTGAATTGTCAGTACGCCATTAACTTGCCTAAACATAAAACGTAATTCCGGGAAGTCAAGAACATTACGATCCTGAAAAAGGCGCTCTCCGCGGCCACGGGGCCTATTCCCCATGTTTTTCCTTGACAAAGAACAAAACTGACCTTATTTGGATGTGTTCGCGAGTAAAATGATTTTCTGTTTTCAGGATCAGTGATTATTCCCTGCCCCTGAAGGAGGAAATTCTGTCCAAGTGATCCCTGTCAGCAGCTCCCGGTCTTTGCAACAAGGGACCGGAATCTGGAAATATTTTAAGAAAATCAAATAAGGAGGCGTGCAAGAACATGGCCAACACAAATCTAGCTGAAATGGCAACCACTACCGAAAGAGGCGTCGAAGCAAACGGAATGCTTATGGAACCGGTAATCGACAAGTGCAACGGGTGTGAGAGGATCGTCTCCTTCCAGGACGAACAGTACTGCAGCAGTTATCCACAACCGTCCAAAAAATGGCGTCATGGAGCCTGCAATTTCGCAACCCACATCAAGGCCAGTGTCGACAAGGCAGGTGAAGTGAAGATCAACCCCATCAAGGCCTCGAAACGTGCGGCCCGCAAAAAATAGCAGGGCCCGCTCATACGCTCCGGCCGTAATGCCCACCTTGAGAACATTTACGACAAACAGGTTTCTGAGTGAATGTTTCTGCCACAAATGACCGTTAGAAACCGGGGCGGTCCATGCCCTGACCGCCCCGGTTTCTGATCACCGCTACCGCAGTTTGGCTTCCCAGGCATTCCAAGACAGACACAATAGGTTGACTTTTCAGTCTATTTATTAAATGTTGGTTGCTCATAAAGACCTTGTTCTCTGTTTCTGAACCAAGCGGGCGCCCATGAATCAACAACCCTTTCGAAACGTTTTCAAGGTTCATGCGGGAAGGCCTCGGGCCGTCCTGCCCTATGTCATCGGTCTGATCGCGACCTGGTTCGGCTTTGCCAACCCTGTCTGGCAATTTCCCCTTCTGCTGCTGGTCTACCCGGGCCTGCTCGCCTACCTGGCCCGGACGAGCCGGTCCCCGAAAGAGGCCCTGAAGAGGGGCTGGCTGGCCGGAAGCCTGAGCTACACCGCCTGCCTCTACTGGGTGGTCGTCCCGGTCCACTACTTCGGACCACTGCCCTGGATACTGGCCCTGCCCTGCCCCGTCCTGCTAGGGGTCTACCTCGGACTGTATCCGGCCGTCTTTGTTTTGGGCCTTTACCTGGCCGGCAGGAGATTTTCCTGGTTCTGGCTGGGCCTCTTCGGCGGGCTGTCCTGGATCATCCTGGAGTGGGTGCGCAGTCAGTTCCTGAGCGGTTTCCCCTGGCTGACCCTGGCCCAGGGATTCGCTCCCTGGCCCGTGGCCATCCAGGCAAGCAAATTCATCGGGGCTCTCGGTCTTTCCGGATTGATCACCCTCCCGGGAATCTGGTGCCTGGCCGGTTTCAAGGAAAAATCGGCCCGGCTTGCAACCCTTATGCTCATCACTGCCGTCCTGGGGCTTGGCCTCTGGGAGCTGAATAAACCGGTTTTGCAGTCCGGCCGCCCCTTTCAGGCCCTCATCGTCCAGGGCAACATCGAGCAAAACATAAAATGGAGCCCGGAATATCAGGCAAAAACAGTGAAAACCTATCTTGCCCTCAGCCGCCGGGGTCTTCATGGCTTTGATCCGGATCTGGTTATCTGGCCGGAGACAGCCATGCCCTTCTACCTCCAGGAAAAGAGCGAGCTGAAAAACATGATCAAAACGTTCTGCAAGGAGAACAGGGTTCCCCTGCTGACCGGAGCCCCGGGGTACGAATCCCTGCCCGGTGGAGGCTACCGGCTCTACAACCGGGCCTATCTGTTCAACCGGCAGGGTGAGGTCGACGGTGTTTACGCCAAACAGCACCTGGTCCCCTTTGGCGAATACGTGCCCCTGCCTGATTTCATCCCCTTTCTGGACAAGCTGGTCCCAGGTATCGCCGATTTTTCCCCGGGCAGGAAAGGGAAGCCCCTTCGGACGAAAAAACTTGCCTTAGGACTTTTGATTTGTTATGAAATTATATTCGATGACCTTGTTGCCGCGCGGGTCGAGGAAAAGAGCAATGTCCTGGTCAACCTGAGCAATGACGCCTGGTTCGGGCGTACTTCCGCCCCGAGGCAGCACCTGCATCAAGCGGTTCTCCGGGCCGTGGAGCAGGGCCGCCCGGTCCTGCGGGCCACAAACAGCGGGATTTCCGCGGTTATTACCCCCAGAGGCAATATCCGGCAATCCTCCTCCCTGTTCAGGACCGAGGTCATGAAAACTCCGGAGATCAGAACCCAAAGCCGGCGGACGTTCTTTTCCAGGCAGAGGGACTCGGTTTTGGCGGGCGTTGTCGTCTCGTTCCTGATTCTGGCTTTGGCCGGGATAAGGCAAGAGCGGAAGTGATGAGATCAGAAGCATAGAGTAGAAAGCGGTGAATCAGTGGTCAGTGAATCGGGGAAGAGGCAGTGGGCATGGGACTGGGGTCAGCGGTAAGATGTCAGAGGTGAGCCCTGCCTCTGGCCGGCCTGACATATAATTATCCAATATATATAAGAATATGGCGCCAGGCTGTTGTTCTATAGGTTGAAGTCCACAACTGCCGGTTTGATCAAAATGAAACAACACTTTTACCAATATCCAGTTTTGCCTCCGGGCTTTTGGACAGGCGGCCAAAAACCTGGAGGCAAAACTGGATCAGGGAAAGGCTATGCAAGAAAAATTATTTCAATACGCCGATCTAAAGAAAAAGGCCCTGGAGGCCATTGAACAGTTCGATTCCCTGTGGAGGCGTCTTTGACCTCGATCAGACCAGACAGCGGCTGGGCGAACTCGAACAGTTCCTGAGCAATCCGGATATCTGGAATGATCCGGACCGGTTTACCCCGTATCTTCGGGAAAAGAGTGCTCTCTCCAACTGGATGGATGAACTGACGGGCCTTAAAAAGGATAAAAAGAGCCTGGAAGAATGGCTGGAGCTGACGGATGAGGAACAGAGTCCGGATTTCATCAGGGCCCTCTCTGACCAGCTCAAGATCCTGGAAAAAAAGCTGCAGAAGATTGAACTCAAGACCCTGCTTTCCAATGAAGAGGACAAGGCCGACGCCATCCTGGAAATCCATCCCGGGGCAGGAGGCACCGAGGCCCAGGACTGGGCCGAGATACTGCTGCGCATGTACACCCGCTGGGCCGAGGACAACGATTTCAAGACAGAGCTCCTTGATTTTCTGCCCGGAGAAGAAGCCGGGGTCAAAAGCGTCACCCTTGGACTGGAAGGGTCCTATGCCTATGGACTCCTTAAGGGAGAACAGGGCATCCACAGGTTGATCAGGATTTCCCCCTTTGACTCCTCCGGCCGGAGGCACACCTCCTTTGCCTCTGTGGATGTCTACCCCGACCTCAGCCAGGAGATCCAGATAGAAGTCAGGGACGAAGACCTGAGGGTGGACGTTTTCCGGTCCAGCGGACCCGGGGGGCAGTCGGTGAACAAGACCAGCTCCGCCGTCAGACTGACGCATCTGCCTTCGGGCATCGTGGTCCAGTGCCAGAATGAAAAGTCGCAGCACCGGAACAAGGACGCCGCCTTGAAAATACTCAAGGCCAAGCTCTATGAAATAGAAATCCAGCGTCAGGAGGAGGACAAGCAGTCCAAGTATGCCGAAAAGAGCACCATCTCCTGGGGAAGCCAGATACGGACCTACACCTTGCAGCCTTATCGCCTGATAAAGGACCATCGGACCAATTCCGAGGAGGGAAATGTGGAAAAAGTCCTGGATGGAGGGCTGAATACATTCATCCGGAACTACCTGCTTTATCTGCACTCTCTAAAAGGCAGGGCCTAAGCTCAAGCCGCAAAAAAATTTTTTAATCTTTACGGCCTGCTCATATTGCATTAAGACTTTAATATTTATTTATTTTTACATAGGAAAAACACTATCAAGCAACCTGCCGGAACGGTTTTTTTTACTCAGGCCATAAATAACTCCTTGACAAATTTTCATATTTTGAACAATATAATGAATTCAAGGGGTAAAGCGATTACCTGACATTTCCCTAAACTCATGAGAGGAGGAAGGTATGAATAAAAGCCAGTTGATCAAAACCCTGGCCGAGAGGTTGTCCATTTCCATGGAAGAAGCCACGATCATCGTCAGTACGTTTTTCGATTCGATCAAGGAAGCCCTGAAGAACGGCAAGAGAGTCGAAATCAGGGGATTCGGCAGCTTCAAGATCAAGGAATATCAGGGATACACCGGAAGAAATCCCAGTACCGGCGAACTGGTCAAAGTCAAACCTAAAAAACTGCCTTTTTTCCGTGTCGGAAAGGGCTTGCGGGAGTATTTGAACCAGAAATGAGACTCCTTGCCTTTTTTTTCATCCTGTTAGCTCTGTTGCTGTTCTGGGGGGCAGGGCCTGTGCATTCCAAGTCAAAAGGGCTGGTTGTCGTTTACAGCGCCAATACCTTCGGCAGGCACACTCCCTGTCCAACCTGAGGCTCGAAGACGATCGGCGGTTTGGCCCGGCGGGCCACCCTCTTCAAGAGTCTGCGGGAGAAATCCGGATCCGGCGGCAATGACTTTCTGGCGGTTGCCGGCCCTTACGAGTTTGAACGTATACAAAGGATCCGGCATCCTGATCCGCACTATGCCAGACTGGTCAGGGCCATGGCCCGCCTCAACTACGACCTGGGCATGCTCTGTTTTGCTGAGTCCGAGACACTGAAGTCACTGGATATCCAGCCACCGGCGAACTGGTTTTCGGTCAAAGACACCCCCCTGAGCAAGACGGTCCGTGTCCGGGAACGGGCCATCGGCTTTGTTCTCATGCCCGATCCCCAAGATGAGACCGCCTGGCCCGCAATCCGGGACAAGGCCGCCCAAGAGGCGAAACAAATCAAAGACAGGGTGGACCTCCTATTCTTAATCAGCCCCTGGGGCAAATCCAGGGAGCAGGAGTTTCTCCAGACTCATCCCGGCACTTTCGATGTTCTCCTGGGCGGAGGACCGGGCGGGGGCCTCAGACACAAGTTCTCCGAGAACCGGACGACACTCTGGGTCCGGCCGTATCGCAAGGGCAAGACCGTGAGCAAGATTACTGTCTCCGGGGAAGGATTGAGGTCTGAATCAGGCTGGGCTCTCGAAAAAAACGTCTGGGTCGAATCCGTCAGCCTGAGCGAGGATATCGAAGACGACCCGGAGATGACCGCCATCTTTCAACAGTGAGGCACAAAAGCAAACATTCTGGCCGCCGGCACTGTAAAAAATGTTAAATGCCAAAACGCCGGTGCGAAGCCTGAAGTATATATATTGCTCCAATCTCGCTTTACCGGACAAAGCTTGATTGGTTCAGCACTTCAAGGGCCGTCTTTGAAAAAGGCCAGCCGGAGCAGGACATGACCATTCCTTTTTACAAAATGCAAGGCAGCGGAAACGATTTTATCCTCGTGGACAACAACCGGCTGAAAGTCGACAGGCAGGCAATGGACCACTGGGCCAGGAAACTGTGCGCCAGATCCTTTGGAATCGGGGCCGACGGCCTTATCTTCTTGGAGTCACCCCCGGATGAATCCGGAGCGGATTACCGCTGGCACTTTTACAATTCCGACGGCTCCCGGGCGGAAATGTGCGGCAATGGCTCCCGCTGCGCCGCCAGGCTGGCCTATGAACTCGGACTGGCCCCGGCCAAACACATCCTCGGGACTGATGCCGGTGCGATCAAAGCCGAAGTCGATGCGGCGGGCAAAGAGGTCAAGGTCCAACTCACCAGGCCCCGGGATCTGAGTCTGAATATTCCCCTCAGCCTGGACTCAGGGCGTGAGGTAATGACCCATTTCGTCAACACCGGTGTTCCCCATGTCGTCTACTTCTCCACCCGGGCCGCCGCCGAGAACCTTAAGGAGATGGGACCGGCCATCCGCTATCACCCGCGTTTTGCTCCGGCCGGGACCAATGTCAACTGCGTGCAAGTCGAGAAAGACAAATCGCTCTTTCTTAGAACCTATGAGCGGGGTGTGGAAGACGAAACCCTGGCCTGCGGGACCGGAGCTGCGGCAGCGGCCGTAATCGCCAATGCACTCGGTCACTGCGGCCCAAAGGTTCCTGTGGTCACCACCAGCCGGGAACACCTGGAAATCAGCCTGGAAAAAGACGGGGTCTTCCTCCGGGGCCAGGCGGTCCTGGTCTATACCGGAGAACTCAACCCGGAAGCGGTTGGTTTGTGAATCAGCACGCTGAAGCGGCAGACTCTTATTTCCCAACATTTCAGCATCCCGGCCTGCCGGAATCCTGATTCATCAACCGGCAAAGGGTACACCCCGCAGCTCTAAAAAAACCCAAAGAGGACGTTATGGAACTTAAAGGCGCCTACACCGCCCTGATTACCCCGTTTCGAAACAACGAGATCGACGAGGAAGCGTTGCGGGAACATATCGAACACCAGATCAAGGCGGGAATCGACGGTCTGGTCCCCTGCGGTACCACCGGTGAATCGGCCACCATGACCCACGAAGAGCACAAGCGGGCCATCGGGATCTGCATCGATCAGGCCGGAGGCCGGGTTCCCGTTCTGGCTGGAACCGGGTCCAACAACACCAGAGAAGCGGTCGAACTGACCGGGTTTGCCAAGCAGACCGGAGCAGACGGGGCCCTGCTCATAACGCCCTACTACAACAAGCCCACCCAGGCCGGAGTGGTGGCCCACTTCAAGGCCGTGGCCAGGGAGACCTCTCTGCCCCTGGTGGTCTACAATGTCCCGGGGCGCACCGGAACCAACGTCCTCCCGGAGACCATGGCCCGGATGGCCAGGGAGATACCGGAAGTGATCGGGGTCAAAGAAGCCAGCGGAGACATCAATCAGATCTCGGAGGTGATTGAGTACTGTGGGCCTGATTTTTCGGTTCTGGCCGGAGACGATTTCGTGATCCTGCCCTTGATGGCCCTGGGAGGAAAGGGTGTCGTTTCAGTGGTCAGCAATATTCTGCCCGGGGAGATCGCCGGGCTGTGCGCAGCCTGTCTCGGACAGGACCTGTCCGGGGCCCGGAAGATGCACTTTGAACTGGCTCCGCTGTGCCGGGCCATGTTCCTGGAAACCAATCCCATTCCGGTCAAGACCGCCCTGGCCCTAATCAACAAGACCGGTCTCGAATTTCGCCTGCCCCTGGTTGAAATGCAGCCGGAAAATAAATCCCGGCTCCAGGAGGTCCTATCACGTCTGTCTCTTCTTTAATATCCAGTTTGCGCTCCATGTTTTTTTCTTGAGCGCAAACTGGACATTTGACATTTCCGGCAAGCGGTATTATTTCTGCTTGAAGCAGGACGTAAACGTTCACGGCAATCGGTCAACCTGTTCAGGTTTGAGCCGGCAGGCTTTATCCTGCGAAGTTGCCATGTCGTTTTCAAATCAAGTTAAGGAGGACAATTATGCTGAATTTAACCGACGGCGCCAAAGAACTCTTGGACCAGCACTTTGCGCAACAAGAGGTCAAACCGATCAGGGTATACATGGCCCCCGGGTGAGGCGGCCCCTCCCTGGGCCTTGCTCTGGACGAGCAAAAAGAAACCGACGACGTCTATGATGTGAAAGGATACACCTTTCTCGTGGACAAAAGCCTGGCCGAAACCGCCAGCCCAATCGAAGTCGACGGGTCACCCTATGGATTCCGGATCTCATCCAACATGAAAACGGAACAAGGCGGCGGGTGCTCTTCCTGCACCAGCTGCTGAGAATACGTATTCGGCGCAAAAATATCAGCCGGACCTGACAACAGGTCCGGCTTTTTATTATCCTGATCAAACAGGGCGAACCAAATGGTCCGCCCGATTGCTGCACAGGCCGGAGGGGCTGCCTAGATATGAACTCAAATGAAAAGAATATCCTGACCATCACCTGTTTCGGGCATTTTCTGAGCCACTTCAACATGCTCTTTTTTCCGGCTCTGGTCATCCCCCTGACCGCAGTCTACAGCCTGGAACTGCCTGCAGTCATCGCCCTTTCTTTTTATATGTATGTGCTCTTCGGGCTGACCGCACTGCCCTGGGGCCTGCTCAGCGATAAAATCGGAGCAAAATTACTCCTGCTCCTCTTTTACACTGGTTCCGGGTTGTCCGCCCTGGCCGCCGGCCTGTTTCTGGAATCCCCCGCCGTTTTCTCCCTGACCCTGGCCGGAGTGGGTCTGTTTTCAGGGATTTACCACCCGGCCGGCCTGGGGATGATCTCCAAGGGCATTTCCGACAAGATGAGCCTGGCCCTCGGCTACAACGGCATGGCCGGGAACCTGGGACTGGCCCTGGCCCCGATTCTGGCCGGAGTCATCAACTATTTCTCCGGACCTGAGGCCGCCTTCTACGTCCTGGGCGGCCTCAACCTGGCCGGAGCAGTGATCATGCTCCTGCTTCCGGTGGCTGAGGCAGGGAATGGAT
>JAIPDR010000160.1 GCA_021737615.1 Desulfohalobiaceae bacterium
TGTCACTGCTGCAGGTCTTGAGCTGGAGGAACCCGTCCACGCTCCTGCCTTCGCCGGGTGCGGCCTCCTCGATGCTCTGCCCGATGTTGTACAAGGGGAAACGGGGGTCGGAATCAAGGGCCTGTCCGGGCAGGGTCTGGATTTTATCGTCTCCGCTGTAGCAGACCACGGTAAACTTGTCGTCTACGGCCTGATTCCCGGTACTCTGAAGGTCGGTTTTCAGATAATAATTGATAAACGACGACTTGCCGGAAGAATAGGTCCCCAGGGCCGAAATCAGGGGCCACCAGGAGGTGGTCAGGGCAAAGGAACCCCCTTTTTCAAGATAGCCCAAACCTCTGCCGATCCGATCCAGCTTCTTAAACATCTCCAGGACATCTCCCAACAAGGGATTTTCCTGTTTGAGATGTTTTTGGAGCATCGAGAACCGATACTTGTTCAAATTCTGTCTGGCCATTTTCTCTCCATGGTTTTACTCGGCCGAATCCGGGACAACGACCAGCTTCTGACCGGGGCGGATAACATCCCCGCGGCCAAGATCGTTCCAGCGGCGAAGATCGTCGACCGAGACCCCATACTTCTGGCTGATGCTGTACAGGGTATCACCGGACTGAACCGAATAGGTCTTCTCCCTCAGAAAGTCGGCGTCATCACCCGTTACAGCGGTACCTTGGCCTTGTTTCCGTCCGTCGCCCATCCCGGCAACCTTTTCCTCGATTTCCTTGAGCCTCTTGTCCAGGGAATCAAGACGATGGACCAGGACCTGGAAATCCTCCTGCCGGTCAGACCGGTTGTTTTGTTCCTGCTGCTTGACCTGCTGTTCTTCTATCTTGAGCAAAGTATCTTCGACCGAAGCCAACCTGCTCTCAAGCTCGCCTGTCGTGCCGTCCGGAGTCGAGCCGCAGCCCCGAAAGGCGATGACGATCAAAAGCAACAGTATCAACCCGGACCCGCCCCAGAGAGCAAATTTCTTGAGTCTTTCCGGGTCCCTGCCTTTGAAACGATTCGTTTTTTTTCCCAGCGCTGACATATCTGCCTTTGGTTCCTCAAACTCATCTATCCAGTTATCATTGCTCACAACAACTCCCTCTCCTGGTTATGGAGCCGACTCCTTCAAAACACCAAGGGCCACTTCAAAGTCATACAAGTCCAACGGGTAGTCTGCTCCCCGGTCCCTGGAAACCTGGGCCGCCTTTCTGGCCGTCTCATAGCTGATCCAGCCGTGCTCCTGCCACAGCTTATGGTGTCCGCTGTGATCAGGCCGGAATTCGACGATCCCGTCATTGACCCGGACATACATCCGCAATCGTTTATCCTCGGGCAGAGGATAATAGTACACTCCGTGCTTGTCCTGCATATCGCACCTCTAAGATGTAAGCTGGAAGATACAACATTGCCAAACAGAAAAAAACCCTATCCCTCTTCTCATCCCTGATCCCACGCCCTTCAATCATTACCCGGGCTTTTCATGCTGCTTCGCACTGGGCCAGGCCCGAATTATGGCGTTGACCAGGGTAGCCAGGGGAATGGCGAAAAAAACCCCCCATAGCCCCCACATCCCTCCAAAGACCAGTATCCCGATTATAATCGCCAGCGGATGAAGATTGACGATTTCCGAAAGCAGAAGCGGTACGAGCAAGTTGGCGTCAAAGACCAGAATCAACAAGAGCACGATGGAGATGTAGGCGAATTGCGCACCCCATCCCCACTGGAAAAAGGCGACCAGAAGGACGATCACGGTAGACACGGTCGCCCCGACATAGGGCACTATGACCGAGATACCGACCAGGAAACTGAGCAGAATCGAGAACTGAAGACCGAGCAGGAAAAAAGGGACATAACTCACTCCCCAGACGATCAGTGTCTCCCAGATCTTGCCCTGGATGAACCTGGCGGTTTTGTGGTTGACATCCTTCCAGATTCTGCCGGCCAAATCGATGTTCTCGGGAAGGAAGCGATAGAAATAGTTCAGGATTTTTTCCTTGTCCTTGAGAAAAAAGTAGACCACCACCGGGACCAGGACGATATAAATCACCGCTTCGATCAATCCCAGGACAGAGGCCATGGAAACCGAGAGGATATTCTGGCTCAGCCTCCCGATCTGCGTGCTCACGCTGTCCACGATCATGGTGACTTGATGCTCGGTGAATATCTCCGGGTACTTCTCAGGCAGAAGGAGAAGCTTGTCCTGCCAGGCGGCGACCATCCTGGGCAGGGATTGGACCAGCTGGCCTATCTGCCTGTAGAGCTTCGGGGCCAGACCTAGCAGGAGAAAGAGAAAAGCGAGCATAAAGACGATAAACACCGAGTTGACCGCGACAAACCTCGGCACTTTGAGCCTTTCCAGCTTTTGTATGAGACCTTCAAGCAGGTAGGCCAGAACCAGGCTGACGATGATCGGAGTCAAAAAGCGGCCGACGGTCAAAAAGACAAAGACGATGAAGCCCAATAGCAGCAGCAGGGCAACAACCTGACGATCCGCGAGATGATACTTAATCCATTGAAGAACATCCATATGCTGACGGTTCAACGTTCACGGTTCATTGTTCCTGGTTCTGGGTACCGATTTCCGCCTTTTCTTTTTCCGCTTTTCCTCTTCTTACTCCTCATTAAATTCTCCTCACTGTTCAAACGATCCCCTGCAGGACCTTTCCGGAAGCGCCCAGTTGATCCACTCTTTTTTCAACCTCGGGATCAGGTTCCAGGACCGGGGCATGGTAAGCCTTGATCCTGGCATCAATGACCAGGGTGCTGCCGCAGCCCCAGTGCTTGCACCTGGTAAACGGGTGCAGGCCGTAGATATCGGTCGCTGGATCAGACCTGGTAAAGGTCACCCACAGGAAATCGTCCCAGGACCGGGCGGCAAACGCGCTGTCATCGACTATGACCACAAGGGGAACGGATTCAAGGCCCCTGACCTGTTCCAGGTCACGGCAGAAGCGAGCGACCTCCTGGTCCTGGGTATCCCGGCCCAGTTCATGTTTGGGCCCATTGACAAGCACTATCCCCGGGGCAAAGAGCACCGGGTCCACAAACCTCCCGGAGCGGCAGTCCGGGAGCGAAGTCCCCAAGTTCCGCCGTGGATTCCCGGCGGCCGCCATGATCACCTTTGACCCCTGATTCAGGCTGATTCCCGTGTAGTCCAGCGTATCCATGGTGGTCCTGGTGATGAAATGCAGATCCCGGCTCCAATCAACCCTTTTCAGGACATGCTGAAAAAATTCGGGGATCCTGCCGGCGTCGAGACCGGGATCGTCCTCGCGGGCAGCAATGAGGACATACTTTGAAAGAGCGGTCTGGGTGGATCCCAGCAGGGCCTGGGCATTGGTCAAGAGCTCCTGGGGCACCCTGTCTTTGGCAAAGGGCACATAGCGTTCACTGCCCACGGCCAGCAGCAGGGGGTGCACTCCGGCCTGATCCACGGCATTGACCTGGTGAATACCCTTGAACACCGAAGAGACCAAAGGTCCCACCAGCTCATGGATGAATTCCCCGAGGACGGAATCCTCCTGTGGGGGGCGGCCGACCGTGGTGAAGGGCCAGATCGGATCCTTCCGGTGATAGACCCGGTCCACGCTCAGGACCGGAAACTCGTGGGTCAGGCTGTAATAGCCGAGGTGGTCCCCGAAAGGCCCCTCCGGGAGTTCATGACCTGGCCAGACCCTTCCTGTAATACAGAAATCGGCTTCCACCGGAGTAATCAGCCCGTTGTCCGTTCGAGCCACAGGCATGCGGCGGCCGCCCAAGCATCCTGCGAAAAACAGCTCCGGCACCCTTTCGGGAAGGGGCATGACCGCGGCCAGGGTCATGGCCGGCGGCCCCCCTACAAAAACGTTTACCGGCAGGGGATCCCCTCTTTCCAGGGCCTTGGCGTGGTGGTTGCCGATGCCGCGGTGTATCTGATAGTGTAGTCCGGTCTCCCGGTCCGGCACATAGCGGTTGCCATCCAGCTGGATTCGATACATGCCCAGGTTGGAGGACTTGAAGCCGGGACGCTCGGGATTTTCGCTGTAGACTTGGGGCAGTGTGATGTACCCCCCTCCGTCTTTCGGCCAGGATACCAGCCGGGGCAGGGCCGATATCTCGGTCGTACCATAGAATACAGCCCCGCTTTTGACACGTCTGGGCCTTGCATTCCACAGGGATCTTCCCGCTCTGTACAAGAGCCCAGGATTGGCGAACAGGGTCCGAAAGTCATCTTTGAGCCGCAAGACATCATGGAAGATTTTGAGCGTGTCTTGAAACAGAAAGCGGATCCGCTCTTTGGTCCCGAAGAGATTGCCCAGCATGGGAAAGGGACATCCCTTGACCCTGGTGAACAAAAGAGCCGGCCCCCCAGCCCGGAAGACCCTGCGCTGGATGGCTCCCGCCTCCAGGCAAGGGTCCACTTCCTGTTCGATCCGGATCAGTTGCCCGGCGGCTTCCAGGCCGTGCACGCACTGAGAAAGATTCCTGTAACCCATGAATTATTGTTATACTTAGTGTTTGGCCGTAAACTCACCCATCTACTTCGTCACTGCAAAATTTTGAAATCCTCATGTATTGGAATACACTGCGGTTTCAAAATTTTTTGTTCCTCGTATCTGGGCAAGTTTACGACCAAACACGAGTTTCCGTTCAGGCACTACTTAGGCTCGTCATAAATTGAGGTTTTCATTAATCGGTACCTTGGTAGTCGATGCCGTATATCTCGGCGACCTTGAAATTTATTTCTCCCGTAAGTATCGATAATTTTAAATAGTCACACAAGGCTTCAGAAGCGATTGATATCAATGGTCCGGCTTCGCATTTTCCCTTCGATCCTGGACTTCAACCAACGCTTGATATACCGCCGGGTCAAGGGGAAGAGGAGGAGAAGACCGGCAGCGTCTGTCAAGAATCCAGGCGTCAGGAGGACGATGCCGGCCAGAAAAATGATCACGGCGTCTATGAGCTCAGCGGCAGGCATCACTCCTTGTTCCATGTTGGTCTGAATCTGCATCAGGGTGCGCGCCCCCTCGAGCCTGGCCAGGTAGGCACCGGCTACGGCGGTGAGGATCACGACCAGTATTGTATTCAAGGCGCCGATGGCCCCGCCGAGTTTGATCAAAAGATAAATTTCCGCTACAGGGATCAGTGTGAAGGCCAGAAAGAGCTTTACAAACATCACAACCCTCGTCTGTGGCTATAAAGAGATGACGCCTTTGATTCTGGCGGCAGCCTGATATACCAGAAGGACTTCTTCGCTGCAATTGATGAGACACCTGGCACTGATGCTGACATAACGGCCATTGCGTGATTTTTTCTGGCTGATTTCGTCCTTGGACTCAAAGAGTCCCAGGACCTGTTCTTTCTTCTGGACAGGCACTATGAACTTGAACAGGTATTGACAGGGCCAGTGATGGTGCTCTTCAATGATGTCTTTAAATCTTTGCACGTCGTTATCCATAAAAAACCGTCCGGGAGCAGACCGCGTCTGCCGGATGAGTGGATGAAACCCCGAAGAGGAACCCGCCTCCTGCACATAAAGGCCGAGTATAGGACAGGAGCATCAGGTTTGGCAATGATCTTTTGCGGACCGTTCAAGAGCCCGCGCCGGCCGGACACGCGCCGTCAATACCCGGTAGCCTGCAGTCTCCTTCAGTTTCAAAACCATGGACAAACTTACTGAAAAAATCGCCAGAAACGCGTCCGTGGTCGCCGGGGCAACTCTTCTGAGCAGGGTGCTCGGTTTTTTACGGGATGTGATCATCGCCTTTGCCCTGGGAGCAGGTCCGCTTGGTGACGCCTTTTTCGTGGCCTTCCGCATTCCCAACCTACTCAGACGCCTGTTTGCCGAGGGTTCGCTGACCATGGCCTTTGTTCCGGTCTTTACCAGGACCAGACAGGAACAGGGGCTCTCCCCGGCCTTTACTCTGGCCAGATCCACCAGGCTCTGGCTATTGCTCACGCTGGGACTGCTCACGGCCATCGCCCTGCCGGCGGCGGGCCCCCTGACCTACCTAATCGCCCCGGGACTGAGCCGTCACGCTCAGACCTTTGAGCTGACGGTCTCTCTGGTCAGGATCTGCTTTCCCTACATCATTTTCATCTCCCTGGTCGCCTTGTGCATGGGCATCCTGAATTCCCTGAACCATTTCCTGGCCCCGGCCCTGGCCCCCTGCATCCTGAACCTGGTGCTGATCTTTGCTGCGCTTTACGCCGTGGGCACGGGGAGATCGGTGCCATTCTCGCTTGCCGTAGGGGTTTTGATCGCCGGGTTTTGCCAGTATCTCCTGCAGCAGCCCTTTCTGAAAAAACAGGGGTTTTCCTGGAAGGGTCCCAGGCCGGTCAACAACCAGAACCTCAAAAAAGTCGGCCGGCTCATGCTGCCCAGCGTCCTGGGATCGGCGGTCTACCAGCTGAACATCGTCTTGAACACCATCCTGGCCTCCTTTTTGGCCCAGGGCAGCATCTCTTTTCTCTACTACGCCGACCGCCTGGTCCAGTTCCCCCTCGGGGTTTTCGGAGTGGCCATCAGTACCGCGGCCCTGCCCGGCCTGGCCGGCCTGGCCGCCTCCGGAAAGAGGCGGGAGTTCTTGAGCACCCTCGGTCAGACCATCAGCCTGACCCTGTTCATCAGCCTGCCGGCCACGGCCGGACTGATCGGCCTGAGGGAGCCGCTGGTCCAGACCCTGTTCAGCAGGGGCGCCTTCGGCCTGCAGGCCGTCCAGGGGACATCCATGGCCCTGGCCGGATACTCCCTGGGGCTGCCTGCTTTCTGCTCGATCAGGTCCATGGTTTCGGCCTTTTACGCCCTGGAAGACGCCCGGACACCGGTCAGGGTCGCCTCGTTCTGCCTTCTCTTGAACCTCTGTCTCGGTCTTTTGCTCATGCAGCCCCTGGCCCACACAGGCCTGGCCCTGGCCGTCTCCTTGTCCTCCTGGGCCAACGTCATCCTTCTCGGCCTCTCTCTCAAACGAAAAAGCGGGGTCTGGTTCAACTGGGATAGAAACATCCTGATTATGATCTTCTTAAGCCTGTTTATCGGCGGCGGCAGCTTCCTGACAGCGGACTGGGGCTGGGCGGCCCTGCTGTTGATCCCGGCCTGGGCGGGATTGTACTATCTGGCCGCCTCTTATTTTCAACTCCCTGAAACCAGAATGATCACCCGGATGATCGGCAGCCTGGCCGGGCGGCGTCCATGAACTGCAACCAGAACCAACTCTTGTTTCCACGGGGGCTGAAACAGCCCGACCGGGGCTACCGCTTCAGCCTGGATTCCCTGTTGCTCGCCTGCTACCCCGGATTCAAAGCCGGAGAACGGGTCATTGATCTGGGAACCGGTTGCGGGGTGGTCTCCTTCGCTCTTCTTTTAAAAAATTCCGGGCTTGGACTCAGGGTAACCGGTGTGGACATTTCCCGGCCCATGATCGAGCTTTCCAGACAGAATTGTCTGCATCTGGGCCTTCAGTCCTGCTTCTCCGCCCTTGCCCTGGATGTTCGCAGGATCCGCAGCCAGAAACGACTCGAACCTGAAAATGCCGAGCATGTTCTGGCCAACCCCCCTTACAGGCCCTCGAACCAGGGCAGACTCTCCCCGAAGGCCGACAAAAACCCGGCCCGCTTCGAGACCTCGGCCGGGCTGGACGACTTTCTGCAAGCCGGTACCTATCTGCTCAAGAACAGAGGGAAAATGACCCTGGTCTACCTGGCGGAATACCTGGCTCCGCTTCTGTCGAACCTGATCAGCCACCGCCTAGAGCCCAAACAGATACGGCTCGTTCATTCCCGGGAGGACGCAGGGGCCGGACTGGTCCTCGTGCAGGGGGTGAAAAACGCTCGCCCCGGACTGAGGGTCGATCCTCCCCTGATCTTGTATTCCGGATCGAAAGAGAGGAAAAGACTGACCAATCAGGTCCTTGATTTTTGCCCCTTTCTGGCCTGCAACCCCTGACTCGGGACAGACTCCGGTTTTTATACCCTGGTTAAAACGTCTGCTGAAAAATCCGCCGCCTTAAACGGCAACAGACTCGGACCTGACGCCAGCCCGGCCCGGGAAATTTTATCTTGCAAACTTTTTTTATTTTGGTCACCATAATCCTTTCTTAAGCATCCAGGCCCTTATTGCCCGAACCATCTTCTGGTTCGGTGATCGGCGGGCCTGTTTCGACTCTTTTCAAAGCTTATCCGGTTTGAGCCGCCGGATTGTCAAATCCGGCGGCTCAAACCGGATATGGTTCACAAAACCCAAAAAAATTGGAGCAACAGATGAATCAAATCGGGAAAGATCTTGGCCTGAGCAGCGTCGGCAACGTGTATCACAACCTCCCCACTCCGGTCCTCTATGAAGAGATCCTCAACCGGAAAGAGGGACGTATGGCCCACCTGGGACCCCTGGTGGTCAAAACAGGCAAATACACGGGTCGCTCCCCGGATGACAAATTCGTCGTCGCGGAAGAGAGTTCCGAAGACAAGATCTGGTGGGGACCTCAGAACAGGAAATTTTCAGCCGATGATTTCGACCGGATGCACATCCGGCTCTTATCCTATCTCCAGGGAAAAGACATCTTTGTCCAGGACTGTTACGCCGGCGCCGACCGCGATCATCAGGTGCCGCTGAGGATCATCACCGAGGACGCCTGGGCCAGCCTTTTCGCCAGAAACTTGTTCATCCAGATCAAGAAACAGAGTGATCTTGAAACTCACCTCCCGGAATTCACCTTGATTCATGCCCCGGGCTTTTTGGCCCTGCCGGAAATGGACCACACCAATTCAGAGGCCTTTGTCCTGATCAACTTCGGCAGAAAACTGGCCCTGATCGGGGGTACCAGCTACGCCGGCGAGATCAAGAAAACCGTCTTCACGGTCATGAATTACCTCATGCCGCAGCAATCCATCCTGGGCATGCACTGTTCAGCCAATATCGGAGAGGAGGGGGACCCCGCCCTCTACTTCGGCCTCTCCGGAACCGGGAAGACCACCCTCTCAACCGTCACCGACCGCAGACTGATCGGAGACGACGAACACGGCTGGGATGAAAAAGGGGTCTTCAATTTTGAAGGCGGCTGTTATGCCAAAGTGATCCGCCTGTCCAAGGAGGCCGAGCCTGAAATCTATGAGTGCACCCGAAAGTTCGGGACCATCCTGGAAAACGTGTACATGGACATGGCCACCAGACAGCTGGATCTGGACAACGACTCCCTGACCGAAAACACCAGAGCCGCCTACCCTCTGGCCCATATCCCGAACACCATCCGCAAGGGAACCGGTCCCCATCCCGAGA
>JAIPDR010000161.1 GCA_021737615.1 Desulfohalobiaceae bacterium
ACCGTATGCCATACTGCCCGGCAAGTTCCTGGTTCTCTTCGGTATTGACCTTGGCCAGGATGACTTCCGGATGAAGGGTTTGGGCCGCCTCCTCATAGGCCGGAGCCATCATTTTGCATGGACCGCACCACGAGGCCCAAAAATCGATGACCACAGGCAATTCGGACTTGATCACGAACTTGTTAAAATTATTTGACGACAGGGAAACCGGTTTTTTGGGAATCAAAACCGATTTGCACTTGCCGCAGACCGGATTATGCCCCTTTTTTTCCGATAGCACCCTGTTCAGGGCTTGACATCCCGGACAAACCAGACGCAGTTCCATCGCTGCCCTCCATTATCCTGTTTGAGCTTTCGATTTTTTCCTATAAATGCTCAAACTGGATACTACAGTCCCAGCGCCACACTGAGCAGCTGTTCCTTTGTTCCGCTGAAAGATTGACGCTCGCCTATTGCCCTGACCACTTTGTTAAAACCGGTTGTGTCTCCAAGCATGATACAGCCCACAATGTTGTCCCGGTCATCGATGACGATCTTCTTGTACATCTTTTCCCCGGCAGTGATCACGGCCTGGAGCTTATTTTCTGCATCGATGGTACCGGCCGAGCCCAGATCGACTCCCAGGACCTTCAGGGTGTTGGCCATGGTGGTTCCCTGATAGACGGTCTCACTTCCGGCCATATTCATCCCGGCCATCTTGCCCTGCTCCATGGCCGCCGGCCAGATGCCATAATACATCCGGCGAAACTCTGCTACATCGCCTGCTGCATAGATGTTGTCCCGGCTGGTTTTCAAGTGGCTGTCGACCTTGACCGCCTTGTCGATGTCGAGCCCGAGACTCTTGGCCAGCTCCAGATTGGGGCGCACACCGGCTGAAATGAGTATCAACCCCGCCTCCAGTTCCTCACCATCGTCCAGGATCACGGAAGCGGCCCTATCGGTTCCGGTGATTTCTTTGGCAACGACCCCCAGCTTGAAAGAAAAGCCCATATCTTCCAAGATGAGCTTCAGCCTTTTGGCTCCTTCATCATCGAGCTGCCTTGGCAACAGCCTGGGAAAAAATTCCAGGACCTGAACCTCCTTGCCCCGCCTTCTCAGACCGTTGCCTGCTTCCAGGCCGAGCAGACCGCCTCCGATCAGGATCACTTTTTGAACATGCTCTGCATACTCCAAAATATCCCGGCAGTCCTGCAGAGTGCGTACGGTGAACACTCCTTCCTTCTCCGCCCCCTCGATCGGAGGGACAAAAGAATGACCGCCGTTGGCCAGGAGAAGGACATCATAGAAAATGGTTTGCCCGTCATCGGTCTCGATGACTTGCTTCTCGGGGTCGCCTTTGACCGCTCTGGTGCCGAGCTTGAGTTCGATACCCTGATCTTCATACCAGCCTTCCTTTTTGCCTTGTAATTTGTCCTCGGAGATATCTCCTCTGAGGTACTCATTAAGGCGAAGGCGGTAATAAAACGGGAACTCTTCTTCAGTCAGGATGGTGATGGATCCCTCTTTGTCCTGCTTTCGAATGTTTTCCGCGGCTGTGGTGCCGGCAACTCCGTTGCCCACGATTACATAATTGGTCATATTGTCCCCCTTGTAGGTAAGCCCATCCTTCCCTTTGAAAGGCCAAGGCCGCTGGAAACCTCTTTCCAACGGCCCGGAAGCTCATTGTCTGTTTCACCAGGCACCGTCGCTTGAGCGGTCAGACCTCTGTCCCTGTCGATCGGAAAGAAACGAAAGCTCTCACAAGTCTTCCCGGATCATGAAACATCAACCCCGCTTCGGCAAGGGAACAGGTTGAACCGGAATGTGCGGCCAAGGCTTACTTGCTCTTACCGCCGATTCTCTTGTCCTTTACTCGAAAAAAGAAAAAAAACCTACTTTTTCCAATGCCCGTGGATATTGCAGTATTCTCTAGCCGTGACCTGGTCGGCCTCTATACTGAATATCGCTTCCGGGGCCTGGCCCGGTTTGAGAAATTCGGTATAGACCTTACCGTCGGCGATGAGCTCAATCCACTCGATATAGTGCTTGTCCTCCATAGGATGTGGCACCTCTCCCACCTCGACCTTGTAGCCGTTGCCGGTTTTCTTTAGAACCGGAACATGCTTTTCCCTGGCCGCATCAACTGTATTTTCGTTCATCAGAATCATGGACTCACCGCAGCAAACAAGTTCTCCGCCACCGCCATGAAAAACCTCGACTATGTTGCCGCAGGCCTCACATTTATAAACTTCCAGTCTTTGTGCCATGCCGATTTCTCCTTTGTATATCGGTTTTGCCCACCCGGGCTTTAAGCCCGGGTGGGCAAAACCGATATTAGTAGTTCTCTCCCAACAGTTCGAAGTGATCCACAGGGTGGTCGCAGGCCGGGCAGGGGGCCGGGGCCTTGGTTCCGGTATGGAGAAAACCGCAGTTCCTGCAGCGCCAGGTAACCGGATCCTCCCGCTTGAAGACCTGATCGGCTGCAATATTGGCCGCCAGGTTCAAATACCGTTTTTCATGTTGTTTCTCAGCCACGGCAATGGCTTCGAACATCGCGGCGATGTCCTCAAATCCCTCTTCCCTGGCTGTCTTGGCGAACCCCGGATACATTTCGGTATGTTCAAAGCGCTCACCTGCGGCTGCTTCCTGCAGATTTTCCAGGGTGCTGCCGATGACCCCGGCCGGGAAGGAAGCCCTGATTTCGGCATCCCCGCCTTCAAGGAGCTTGAACAACCTCTTGGCATGTTCCTTTTCCTGGTTGGCGGTTTCCTCAAAGATGGACGACATCTGCACGTAACCGTCCTTTTTGGCCTGGGAGGCGAAATAGGTGTATCGGTTCCTGGCCTGGGATTCACCGGCAAAAGCTGTTAAAATGTTCTTCTCGGTCTGTGTTCCCTTCAAGTCTGGCATTATTTGTTTCCTCCTTCATCAGATTGGTGATTGGCCGTAAACTCGCCCATCTACTTCGTCACTGCAAAATTTTGAAATCCTCATGTATCGAAATACACTGCGGTTTCAAAATTTATTGTTCCTCGTATCTGGACAAGTTTACGGCCAATCACTGTTTTCGTTCAGAGACTAATTTACTTTCAAACATACTTCAGAAAAAAATATATAGCAAAAGGCATGCCAACCGGGTTCTATGATTCAAATTAAAGCATTACAGAGACTTGCGCAAAAGAACCCTGGACCGGTGTGTCTCAACTGTCTCAACGTCATTCAATGGTCTCACCTTCTGAGACACTCCCGGAATCACTCCTCCAGAACATCCTCGGCCCAGGACACGGCCGCGGCTACGTTTGGATAGCCGATGGTTGACATCAAAAGCACCAGGGCATGGCGGATTTCTGCGGGACTCGCGCCGGCATCCAGGGCTCTTCGGGTGTGGCTGTGCACCGAGCCTTCAGACTTGAGGGCCGCTGCCGCCGCCAACTGGACGAGCTGGGCCTGTTTCTCCTGCAAGGGTCCGGCTTCCCTGGTCTCCTTTCCCAGCTGACTGACCGCTTCCATAATTTTTGGATACTCTTTCTGCATCTTCTGGTAAAACTTCGGTGTGCTTTCCATGACAGACTCCTTTCGGGTTAAAGAGATGACGGTTATTTTAAATTATTTATATCCCCTATATTATTTATGTTACGTAAAGGGTTGTCAAGATGTATCGGAAAATCAAATGAAACTTTCAAGCCGCAAAGACTCCTGGATCCGTGTAAATATAGAATTTTAGATTTTAGATTTTGGATTTTCGATTGTTAAGGCAAAGAATAAGAGCTGGTTATCTGGCATAAATCCAGAAACTTTTTCTTAAAGGCTATAGAACCTTCCGGGCCTGAAGAGACCTGACTGGACCTGATATCCTGCTCGAGAAGCGGAGTTGACAACCCTTAAATATTTACATAGATCATATTTGTTAAACGATCCCCAAACTCAAGGAGAGCAAGACATGAAAAAGAATGTATTCTTCACCGCCGGTTGTATTGTATTGGCTGTATTTATGTTCAGCACGTTGTCCATGGCCGAAACCTTTCGCTGGAAAATGGCTTCTTCCTGGCCCAAAGGGACCATTCTTCAGGACTGCGCCGACGACTTTGCAGCCAAGGTGTCCGCCATGAGCAACGGCCGGCTGCAGATCAAGAGTTACGCCGCCGGAGAACTCATGGGCGCCCTGGAGGTGACCGAGGGCGTGCGCATGGGCACCATCGACGTTTCCCATTGCTCACCGAGTTACCAGGTAGGCAAACTCCCGGCCGGTCCCCTCTTTGGGTATATCCCCTTCGGCATGAAGGCCGTTCCCTATCTGACCTGGTATTACCAGGACGAGGGGATGCAGCTCTACAGGGAACTCTATGAACCATTCGATCCCGGCTATGCAGCCCCCTGCGGCATACTGCCCATGGAAGACCTGGCCTGGTCCAACAAGCCCATCAACACAATTGAAGATTTCAAGGGATTGAAATTCAGGACCTCTGGATATTGGGGTGAAATATTAAACAATGCCGGCGCTTCCGTGGTCATGCTCCCGGCGGGAGAAATTTACGAGGCCCTGCAGCGTCAGGTTATCGACGCCGGTGAATTCAGCATTCCGAGCATGGACAAGGACCTGGCCTTTTACGAAATAACCAAATACCTGCTCCTCCCCGGGGTGCATCAGCCAAGCACTATACTGGACATCAACATCAACAAACGCTCCTGGAACAAACTCCCGGACGACCTCAAGGAAGTGGTCAAAACAGCCGCCCAAGCCATGACCCTGGAAACCCTGACCCTGTGCATCAATCGGGACGTGCATGCCCTGGAGTTTTTTCAGGAAAAGGGTGTCAATTTCGAATACCTCGCCCCTGAAGTCCAGAAGGAACTCAAGGCCAAGACCAATGACCTCATGCAGGCCAAGGCCGAGAAAGATCCCTTCTTCGCCAAGGTATGGGAATCCCAGAAACAATTCCGGGAACGCTACAACCGCTACGAAACCCTGACCGAAATCCAGGATTGATCGCATCAACCGATTGCGCTCCTGTATCCCTGTTTTGTGTTGCAGGTCCGGCCGGCGGTTTTTAGAAAAACTGCGGCCGGACCTGAAACCATATCAAAGCACAAACACACAAAACCGAACCTCGAGATGATCATTGTCCACCACGTCAGTAACTGGATCGACGCCCTGAATCAAAAGGTCGGCCTGACCGCCTCCTGGCTTGTACTTCTCTTCACCGCAGCGCTTGGGTATGAAGTCATAGCCCGTTATGTGTTCAACGCGCCCACGAAATGGGTATTCGACGTCAGCTATATGCTAGGCGGGTCCTTTTTTCTTCTCGGGGAGGGCTACACCCTGATGAAGAAGCAACACGTGCGGATCGACATCTTCTACAGTCGTTTTTCCCCCCGAACCCGGGCCTGTATCGACATCATCGGCTACCTTCTCTTTTTTTTCCCCCTCTGGGGCGGATTGTTCTATTATTTAATTCCATACGTCGCCTTTTCCTGGCAGATGGGCGAGCGTTCCATGCAGGGTTACTGGCAGCCGGTGATCTATCCGTTCAAGACCGTCATGCCCATCGGCGTGGCTTTCCTTCTTTTGCAGGGACTGGCCGACTTCCTGCGCCAGGTGCAGACTTGCATCACAGGGGAGCCCCAAGATGAGTACTGAGATCATCATCCTGCTCATGTTCGTCCTGCTCTTCGCAGGGATCTTCGCCGGCTATCCCACGGCCTTTGTTCTCGGGGGCGTATCCCTGATCTTCGGCCTGGCCTTCATCGGACCATCAATCTATGGTCTGTTCATCACCCGTCTCTACGGGATCATGACAAATTACACTTTGTTGGCTGTCCCTTTGTTTCTCTTCATGGGGGTGTTCATGGAACGCTCCGGTGTGGCGGACCGCCTGTTTCATGCACTGTACCTGCTCTGGGGAGGTCTCCGCGGAGGGCTGGGGATCAGTACCGTGGCCATATCCGCCTTGTTTGCCGCGGCCACGGGCGTGGTCGGGGCCTCTGAGGTCACCATCGGACTCATGGCCCTGCCCGCCATGCTGGATCGGCAATACAACACCTCCCTGGCCTGCGGCAGCGTCTGTGCCGGCGGAACCCTGGGGATCATCATTCCGCCGAGCATCATGATCGTCCTCTACGGGCCCATCGCCAGGATTTCCGTGGGCAAGCTCTTTCTCGGGGCCCTGGCTCCAGGACTGCTTCTGGCCGTCTTATACATGATCTACATCTGGATCCGCTGCACCATCCGTCCCGCGGACGGCCCGCCAATGCCCCTGGAACAGCGCGACGCAACCTTGAAGAAGAAGCTGATCCTCCTGGCCACTTCGGTCGTGCCTCCGGCCCTGCTGGTGGTGGCCGTGCTGGGCAGTATCTTCTTCGGCGTCGCCTCGGTCACCGAGGCCGCGGCCGTCGGCGCCATTGCCAGTCTGGTTCTGGCCGCCTGTTACCGGAAGCTCAACCCGACCATCCTCAAGGAAGCCACGCTCCGAACGCTGACCATCACCAGCATGATCCTGCTCATCGCGGTGGGGGCGTCTTTTTTTTCAACGGTGTTCATGGCCTTGCGAGGGGATGAGGCAATCACCAGGCTCTTTCTCGACCTGCCCATGGGCAAATGGGGCATACTGGTCCTGATCATGGGCATCTTGATCGTTCTGGGGATGTTTATCGACTGGATGGGCATCTTGTTCATTGTGGTCCCCCTGATCACCCCGGTGGCCGCGGAACTGGGTTTCGACCCGGTCTGGTTTGCGGTCCTGGTCATGGTCAATCTCCAGATTTCTTTCCTGACCCCGCCTTTTGCCTACTCCATATTTTATCTCAAGGGCATCGCCCCGGCCGGAGTCAAAACTTCGGATATCTACCGCGGGGTACTTCCCTTTGTCGGCCTGCAGATTCTGGCCTTGATCCTCTGTGTCCTGTTTCCGATGATCATCACCTGGCTGCCTTCTCATCTCATCATCTAAATTCCTGGTATAGATTATGTCCGGCTCTTATTCCAAAATCAGTTTCTTTGTGCCCTGCTTGGTGGACACCATGTACCCAGAGGTGGGCCGGGCCGTGCTGGCTGTTCTCGAAGACCTCGGCCTGGCAGTGGACTGCCCTCCGGAACAGACCTGCTGCGGCCAGATGGCCTTCAACTCCGGATACCGCTCCCGGGCCCGCAGACTGGCCGAACGGTTCATCACCCTTTTTGAAAGCGCCGAAGTAATTGTCTGCCCCTCGGGTTCCTGTGTGGCTATGGTCAGACATCAATACCCCCGGCTTTTTACCGAGGACCCAGAATGGCGGAACCGGGCTCAGAAGGTGGCAGACAAGACTTTCGAATTCACCCAGTTCCTGGTTGACATCCTGGGGGTGACCGACCTGGGAGCCCGGGTTGCCTGCAAGGCGACCTATCACGATTCCTGTCATTTGAACCGGCATTTGGGGATCCACGACCAGCCGCGCATCCTGCTCCAGGCCGTCAAGGACCTCAGGCTGGTGGAGATGGAGGATTCCGAGCGCTGCTGCGGCTTCGGGGGTACTTTTTCCCTGAAGTATCCCGAGATTTCCCTGGCCATTGTCCAGGACAAGGTCGACAACATCCTGTCCACCGAGGCCGATCTGGTCGTGGGCTGCGACATGGGTTGCCTGATGAATATCCAGGGCAGACTGAACAGACAGGGTTCAGCCGTGCAGGTCAAGCATATCGCCCAACTGCTTTGCCAGAAGCAAAGCTGACAGAGGGAAGCGACAGGGAGAGAACAGGGAGTTTGAAGCTCTCGGAAATATGGAATAATCTTAGCATGACGACCGCAAACACAGGATCAGAAATGACGGGTATAGAAATTGGAGAATACCGGGAAATAGCGGCCAGGTCCCTGCAAAACCAAACCCTGCAGCAGGCCCTGTCCTGCGTGCAGGGGCGCATCGGCAGGGCCACAAGTTACGCCTACCGGCAACTCCCGGAGGGACCCGGACTGCGGCAGGTGGGTCACGAACTGCGCCTGCAGGCCCTGCTTCAACTGGATGTCCTGTTGCAGGAACTGGCCGACAGAATCCGGTCCAGGGGCGGGAAGGTCTTTTTCGCCGCGAATAAAGAAGAAGCGGTTCGCTATTGCCTGGAGACGGCCGTGAAAAACCGGGTCAAACAGGTGGTCAAGGGCAAATCCATGGTCACGGAAGAGATCGGGCTGAACCAGGCCTTGTTCGAGGCCGGGATCGAGGCCACCGAGACCGATCTCGGCGAGTACATCATTCAGCTGGCCGGGGAACGCCCTTCACATATCATCGCCCCGGCCATCCACAAGACCCGGCAGGAAGTCGGGCGGCTGTTCGCGGACAAGCTGGGCATCCCTTACACTGAAGACCCTGCGCTCCTGACCAGGGCGGCCCGCCGCGCCCTGCGGGAAAAATTCTTTGCCGCGGATATGGGCATCACCGGCTGCAATCTGGCCTGCGCCGAAACCGGCCATATCACCACCCTCTCCAATGAGGGCAATATCCGGATGAGTACCTCCATGCCCAGGATACATCTGGCCATCATGGGCATGGAACGGGTCGTGGCCAAACTTGAAGACCAGGCTGTTCTCTTCAGGCTCCTGTCCCGAGGTGCCGCTGCCCAGAGCCTGGCGACCTACATCAGTTATGCCGGAGGTCCTGCCGGACCTGACGAGATCGACGGACCGCAGGAGTTTCACCTGATCATCCTGGACAACGGCCGATCCCGGATCCTGGCCGACCCGGAATTCAGGGAGATCCTCTGCTGTGTGCGTTGCGGGGCCTGTCTGAACGTCTGTCCGGTATACGGCAAGATCGGGGGCTATGCCTATGGCCATCCCTATACCGGACCAATCGGGGCCGTGCTCAATCCATTGCTGGCAGGCCTGGAAAAAGGCAGAGATCTCTTTTTCGGAGAGACCTTGTGCGGGGCCTGCCAGGAGGCCTGCCCGGTGAACATAGACCTGCCCCGGATGCTTCTGGCTCTTCGCGCCAGACTGATAGAAGGGGATGCCGGCCAGGATCTCCGGCCCAAAGCGGGCGCCATGGAAAATGCCGCTTTCTGGTGCTGGTCCAAACTGGCTGAACATCGAAGGCTGTATGAAGCGGCCCATGGCACGGCTTCCCTGGCCCAGCGGGTGCTGCCCGCGGACAAGGG
>JAIPDR010000162.1 GCA_021737615.1 Desulfohalobiaceae bacterium
ACCGCGGCCAGGGCCTGGAGGGTCACCCGGACCACGTTGTTGTCGATCTGCTGGGCGGTCAGGGTATGCCCGGCGGTCTGGGTGTGGAACCTGAGCATCCAGCTCTTGGGGTTTTTGGCCTTGAAGCGGTCCTTCATCAGCCTGGCCCACATGCGCCTGGCCACCCTGAACTTGGCCACTTCCTCCAAAAGATCCGTGGTCGAGGCAAAGAAAAAGGAGAGCCGCTGCCCGAACTTATCGATGTCCAGGCCGGCATCCAGAGCGGACTGGACATAGGCGCAGCCGTTGGCCATGGTGAAGGCGATCTCCTGGACCGCGGTGCAGCCGGCTTCACGCATGTGGTATCCGGAAATGGAGATGGTGTTGAAGTTCGGGGTGTTTTCCCCGCACCACTCAAAAATATTGGTCACCAGGCGGAGGCTGGGCTTGGGCGGAAAAATATAGGTCCCCCTGGCCACATACTCCTTGAGGACCTCGTTCTGGATGGTGCCCGTGAGTTTCTCCTTGGGAACACCCTGTTTTTCCCCCACCGCGACGTACATGGCCAGAAGGATGGCGGCCGGCGAGTTGATGGTCATCGATGTCGAGACCTTCTCCAGGGGGATCTGATCGAAGAGGACTTCCATATCGGCCAGGGAGTCGATGGCCACCCCGACCTTCCCGACCTCGCCCATGCTCATGGCATGATCCGAGTCGTAGCCGATCTGGGTGGGCAGATCAAAGGCCACGGACAGACCGGTCTGTCCCTGCTCCAGCAGGTATCTGTAGCGCTTGTTCGTCTCCCTGGCGTTGGAAAAACCGGCATACTGGCGCATGGTCCACAGCCTGGAGCGGTACATGGTCGGCTGGACCCCCCTGGTGAAAGGGTACTGACCTGGAAACCCCAGTTTCCGGAGGTAGTCGTCGTCGATCTCCCTGGGCAGTCCCAGCCGGCTCAGCTCCAATTCCCCGACTGTCTTGAATTCTTTCTTCCGTTCAGGGAACTTACTCAGGACCTTGCCCAGTACCTCTTCTTCCCATTCCTGCAGCTTCGGATGCTTGGCCATAACCCCTGTACCTCGCAGTATTGAATATTTATATCAGATTTCCGACATCTATCCTGTGACCTCTCTTGTGAAACTTCCCGTAAGATATTGAAGTTTCAGCCTCGATCGGACTGGCCATGGCCAGAGGCGACGCTCGTATGAAACTTCATCGCAGAATGCGAACCGGTCACCAGGGTTCTCTTGCGCTTAAACGCTTCCGGCTCACGGTTTTCTAAGGCTCGCTCATGGGGGATCCCTGCCCCCTCCGGACTCTTAGACTCTGCTTTGTACATTGATGTTGCATAAGCGGGATCTTCTGCTGTTTTCTGGTTTGATATCTGTTGGCGCGGTCCGGTTTCCCCCATTTCGCTAGCCTAAGAAAACCTGAGAACCTCCCAGCGAGGTCGCGCAAGAGAACCCTGGTGCCCGGTTCGAAAAGAGAGTGCCAGTGACTCAAATTAGCGTTTCATTTTGATCAAACTGGCAGTTGTAGACTTCGAGCCAATAGCTGGCTCGATATTTTTATATATTAAAATATATCAGGCCTGCCAGAGGCAGGGCTTACCTCTGCGCTCCGCCCTCTATCTTCTGTTCCCTGTCCTACCCTGCCAATTCCAGCATCCCAGCATTTTCCGCATCCGCCCTCCGTCCACTGTCCACTGTCCCCTGTCCTTTGCCTTTCCTTCACCGCAGAATCCTGTCCACGATCGCCCTGGCCCTGACCCTGGGGTCGCCGCTGTACTCTCCACCGTCTTCGGCCCCCCGCTCTCTGAGCACCGGTCGGAGCATTTCCAGGGCCCAGTCAACCACCTCCCGCTCCCTGGCCTCCCGGCGTCTCCGCCTGCTCTCCCCGGAAGCCCGCTGCTGATCGAAGATCGAGAGCATGGTCCTGAAAAGTTCCTCCACGCCCTTGCCCTCGGAGGCAACGGTCTTGAGCACCTCTCTGCCTTTTCCCCGGGCCACCTCCGAAAGCTCCATGGCCAGCATTTCGGCTCCAGGCTTATCCGCCTTGTTGACGACCATGATATCGGCCACCTCCAGGAGGCCGGCCTTCAGGGCCTGGATATCATCGCCCAGTCCCGGGGCCGAGACAAGCGCGGTCACGTCGGCCAGGCTGATAATGTCCATTTCCGACTGGCCCACGCCCACGGTTTCAATGATAATCGGGTTGCACCCGCCGGCGGCCATGATCCGGACACTGGCCCCGGCTGAGGCGCAGAGCCCGCCCAGGCGTCCTCTGGTGGCCATGGACCTGACCACCACATCCCTGTCCAGGGCGTGCTGCATCATCCTGATCCTGTCCCCGTGAATCGCGCCTCCGGTCAGGGGTGAAGAGGGATCGATGGCCACCACGCCGATTCTTTTTTCCAGTTCCCGGCTGGTCTTGACCAGCTTGTCGGTCAGGGTGGACTTGCCGGCTCCCGGTGGCCCGGTTATGCCAAGGACCACGGCCTCGTCGATCAGTCTCTGGTCCAGGGAGGTCAGAAGCCGGTCGGTTCGTTCGTCTCCGTTTTCCACCAGGGAAATGCCCTTGGCTATGGCCCGGTTGTTCCTGCGGGCCACGCCATCAATGATATGGTCTATATCCATACTTCAGAGCTCTTTGCCCTTTCTAAAATTTGGAACATTGTTTGGACAAGTGTCTTTTTTTGCATAAATTCGAATTTCGAGATTTGGATGCGTTCAAAACCTGCAAGATCGCAAATGGTACAGTTGCCGGCCTATTTGTGACAGACCGATTGAAAAGTCTTGATGATATCCGCCATGGAGGTCCCTGGCGTGAACACGGCCTGGATTCCCTTCTCTTTCAAGATCTGGATGTCTTCATCCGGGACGATCCCGCCGCCGATAACCGGGATATCGGCGGCGTCATGCTTTTCAAGAGACTCCAGAACCTTTGGGAAAAGCTGGAGATGGGCCCCGGACAAAGAGGACAGGCCGATGGCATCCACGTCCTCCTGGACAGCGGCCACGGCAATCTCTTCCGGGCTCCGCCTGATTCCGGTGTAGACAACTTCGAACCCGGCGTCCCGCAAGGCCCGGGCGATGCACTTCGCCCCCCGGTCATGCCCGTCCAATCCGGGTTTGGCAATCAAGACTCGATATTTCTTTTCCGCCATCACCAGCTCCTTTTGACTAGCTCTCCATTTTTTCCACCAGTTTTTTCACCGCGTCAACCGATTTCTGGAAATTTTCCTTTTCCTCGGGCCGGAGATTGATCTCGATGACCTCCTCCACACCATTGCCCCCGAGTTTGGCCGGCACGCCCACGTAGTAGCCGCCGACCCCGTATTCCTTGTCGCAGTAAGCGGCACAGGGCAGGATCCGCTTTTTGTCCTTTAAAATGGACTCCGCCATCTGCACGGCCGATGCCGAAGGGGCGAAGAAGGCGGAACCGGTCTTTAAGAGCCCGACGATTTCCGCTCCCCCGTTCCTGGTCCTGTCGACCATGGCCTCGATCTTGTCCGCCGGCAGGAGCTCCGGCAGGGGAATCCCGGCCACGGTGCTGAACCTGGGCAGGGGGACCATGGAATCGCCGTGGCCGCCAAGGACAAAGGCGTTCACGTCCTGCACAGAGACATCGAGTTCCTGGGCGATGAAGGCCCTGAACCTGGCCGAATCCAGAACCCCGGCCATGCCGATGACCCTGTTGGCGGGAAAGCCGCTGGTCTTGTGGGCCACATAGACCATGGCATCCAGGGGGTTGGAGACGATGATCAGGATAGAATCCGGCGAATGCCTGACCACATTCTGGGTGACCTCCTTGACGATGGCCGAATTCTTGGCCAGGAGGTCGTCCCGGCTCATGCCGGGCTTCCGGGGCAGGCCGGCGGTGATGATCACGATATCCGAACCAGCGGTGTCCGCATAGTCGTTGGTGCCCGTGACCCGGGAATCAAAGCCCTCTACCGGCCCGGCCTGGAGCAGGTCCAGACCTTTGCCCTGGGGCAGCCCGTCCACGATATCAACGATGCAGACATCTCCCAGCTCCTTGGAAGCAGCCCAGTGGGCCGCGGTTGCTCCGACAAAACCAGCTCCGACAACGGTTATCTTCTTTCTCTGATGCATACTCTTCCTCCTTTTATCAGCTGTTCCCACTAGCCCCTTTGAATTTGTCTTCTCCAAAAATTGAAAAGGGGATGAAGGGCAAAGGTCCTTTGAAGCCAACAGCTGATATTATTTAAGAAACAAAATTATTAAAAACAAACCTTCATACTCCGAATTCGAACCAGCAATTAGTTTTTTTATCCCTCGAATCCAGTGTTCCGCAATCCTCCTTCTTGCTTTTTCTTCAGCAATCTGATTCCGAGCTCCTCTGCTCCGCTTTCCACATTCCCAGCTCCGCAGCATCTTCCTCTTCTCTATGCTCTATGCTTCTTCACCCGATAACCAGCATGACGTCGCCTTTTTTCACACTGTCTCCGTCCTTGAAGCGTATTTCCCTGACCCGGCCGGAGACCGGAGCGTCGATGGAGTTCTCCATCTTCATGGCCTCCAGGATAAGCAAGGGATCGCCCTCGGCGACCTCGTCCCCTTCCTGGACCTCAAAGCGGATGATCATCCCCGGCATGGGGGCTTCGACCCGGGTGCCCTCGGCCGGTGCCGCCCCGGCTTCTGTTGGCGGCGATGTCGGAGCCGGTTTTTCCACTTTCTCTTTTTGAAGCGTCGCTTTTTCAGGGCCAGCCGGCCTGGCGGCTTCTTCCCGGACCTGCGGGCTGATCGAGGTCAGAACCGGACCGTCGCCGGCCGTCTCCACTTCCACCCTGTAGTACTCGTCATCTACAAAGACATTGAAGGACTGCAAGCCGGGTCCTTTTTCCGGAACATGCTCCAGCGGTTTTTCCCGGAGCAGGCCCTTTCTGGCCTTATCCACCAGCTCCTGCTCTTCCCGGACATCCTCGAAGGTCCTGGGTTTGCACTCCGCAGGCACCTCCTCCAGGCCGTACTTCCAGCGCAGGAAGCGTTTGCCGGTGGTCGGATACAGGGCGTAGATCAGGACGTCGTCGATATCTTTGGCCAGATCCCTGACCTCCTGTCTGGCCTTTTCCAGTTCCGGCTCCAGGACATCCGCCGGCCGGCCGGTGATCGGTTCTTCCCCGCGCGGGTAGCCTTTCAGGGCCTTCTTTCGGACTTCGGGGTCTATGGGAGCCGGGGTCTTGCCGTAGAGTCCGAAGCAGAGGTCCTTGACCTGGGCGGTGATCATCTTGTAGCGCTCGTTCTCGGTATCGAAGAGGACGTTGTTCACTGTCTGAATACCCACGATCTGGCTGGTAGGGGTGACCAGGGGCACCTGGCCCAGCTCTTTGCGCACCCGGGGCAGCTCCTGAAAGACCTGATCCAGTTTGTCCAGGGCGTCCATCTCCCGCAGCTGATTGACCAGGTTGGACAGCATCCCGCCCGGAGTCTGATGCAAAAGGACATTGGTGTCGATGATCGACATGCGATCGTCCAGGAGGTGCCTGTATTTGGGTGAAATCCTGTTGAAATGATCGGCGCACCCGGTCAGCTGCTTGAGGTCGAAACCGGTGTCCCTGTTCGTGCCCTGCAGGGCGGCCACCAGGGGCTCCAGGCCGATATGGGAGGTCCGGTAGGCCCAGGGGGAAAGGCAGACATCGATGATATCCACCCCGGCTTCGATGGCCTTGAGCATGGACATGTCCGCCATACCCGAGGTGAAGTGGCTGTGCAGATGGATCGGGACCCTGACGGTTTCCTTCAGGGCCTTGACCAGGCTGTAGGCGTCATAGGGCGCGATGAGCCCGGCCATGTCCTTGATGCAGATGGTATCCGCGCCCATGGCTTCCAGCTCCTTGGCCTTGTCCAGGTAATACTGCAGGTTGTAGACCTCGCCCCCCATCTTGCTCTCGGTCAGGGAATAACAGATCGAACCCTGGAAGTGCTTGTCCTGATCCTTGATAACCTTGACCACGGTCTGAAAGTTCCGGAAATCGTTCAAGGCGTCGAAGACCCGGAAGACATCGATCCCGTTGACGCAGCACCGCTCTACAAAGGCCGCGGCCACATCATCGGCATAGTTGCGGTAGCCCACCAGGTTCTGGCCCCTGAGCAGCATGGAAAACGGGGTCTTGGTGATGTATTTCTTCAGGGTCCGGATCCGCTCCCAGGGGTCCTCGGCCAGGAAGCGGTGGGTGGTGTCAAAGGTGGCCCCGCCCCAGACCTCCAGGGCAAAAAAGCCGACCCGATCCATCTCTTCGGCAATCGGAATCATGTCCTCAGTCCGCCCCCGGGTGGCAAACAGGGACTGGTGTCCGTCCCTGAAGGTCAGGTCCTGGATCTTGAGGGGGTTGTCCACCCGAACCTTTTCCTCCAGTCCGCCTGATCGCAGTACTCCGTGTTGTTCGGTCATGTCCTTGTCTCCTTAAAAAATTGTCCGCAATAAAAATTTTCCGCAGACGGAAAATTTTTATAATTAGCGCATCCGAAACTGCAAATGCCGCCTCCAGTCCATGATGGTCTGCCGGCCGGACAGGGCCCAGGGGCTGACCGCCGGGTAGGGTCTGCTCCAAGATTGTGCTCTCTCCTCCTGAGCCGCTTCCTGACGGGCAACCTCTTCCTGGGCCCGGATATAGGCGAACACTGCCGTTGTCGCGGCCGCTATCTTCTTTTTTTGTCTGCTCATACCCACAAGCAACTCCTCTTTATTCTTAACCGTGAACCGTGAACCCTCTTAACCTCTTCTTCGTGAACCGTGAACCGTGAACCTGGAACCATCCCCTTTATGTATACAGCTCCCCTCCATAGGCGTCGTTGACGACCAGGGTCGGGAAATCCCTGACCGTCATGGCCCGGATGGCTTCCGGGCCCAGATCCTCGTGGGCGATGATCCTTGATTCGAGGATACATTGAGAGAGTAAAGCCCCGGCGCCTCCGGTGGCCCCGAGATACACGGCCCGGTTGTCTTCGAGGGCCTTTCTCACCTCCGGGCTGCGCCTGCCCTTGCCGATGGTGGCCTTGACCCCGAGTCCGTACAGCCGGGGGGCGAAGGCATCCATGCGGTAGCTGGTGGTCGGGCCGGCCGAACCAATAGGCCGGCCCGGCGGGGCCGGAGTCGGACCCACATAATAGATCGCCGCCCCCTGCAGGGGAAAGGGCGGCTCCTCATCCCGGTCCAGGGCTTCGATCAGCCGTTTGTGGGCCGCGTCCCTGGCGGTGTAGAGCGTACCGCTCAGGAGAACGGCATCGCCGATTCTGAGTTGGAGGCAATCCGCCTCGGTCAAGGGGGTCGTTAATCTGTAGGTCTGCATGAAAAGACCACCTCCTGGTGTCTTGAAGAGTGGCATTGGACATTCACGGCCAAGGGGAGACTGGCGATGTGACACATGGACATATTGATCCTGACCCCGAGGGCCGTGGTCCGGCCGCCCAAACCCATAGGCCCGATGCCCAACTCGTTGATTTCCGCTAAGAGCTCCTTTTCCAGAGCTGCGATCTCCGGATCAGGGTGGGCTTCATCCAGAGGCCTGAACAAAGCTTTTTTGGCCAGGGCAGGGGCCAGATCAAAGGAGCCGCCGATGCCGACCCCGACGATGGTCGGGGGGCAGGGATTGGGACCGGCCTCGGCTATGCGCCGGACCACAAACTCCTTGATCCCTTCCCAGCCCTGGGCCGGGGTGAGCATGGTGCATCTGGACATATTTTCGCTGCCCCCGCCCTTGGCCATGAAGGATACCTTCAATTTGTCCCCGGGCACCAGATCGTAGTGGATCAGGGCCGGGGCGTTCGTGCCGGTGTTCTGACGGGTCAGGGGGTGGCACTGAGACTTCCTGAGGTAGGCCTGTTCGTAGCCGTCGATCATGGCCTGATTCAAAGTCTCGCCCAGACTGTTGCCCTTCAGCCGGCAGTCTTCCCCCAGCTCCACAAAAAAGACTCCCAGTCCGGTATCCTGGCACAGGGGCAGGCCTTCTTTTCGGGCCAGTTCCTGGTTTTGCAGGAGCTGATCCAGGATTTCCCTGGCCGTATCCTCGGTTTCGTCGGCTCTGGCCTGTTCCAGGGCCCGGACCACGTCCTGCGGCAAATGGGTGGCCGCGTGCATGATCATGTCCCGGACCCGCTCCTGGACCTCTCTCAGATCTATCGCTTGCATCGCATCTCCCCAAATCATTTTTGATGCCGGTTCAGAGGTGATTCAATTTAATAAAAACACCTTGGTGATCAGGTGTTTGCCATATCCAGATCGGTTTCTGAACCGGCATCGAAAAATAATTTTATCGGTAATGAAATTTCAAAAAAACTCTGTAATGCCTGTTTCTCGGACTTTATTCCGCTTCTTTGTTCACAACTAAAGCTTCGCGTTCCACTCTCCACTTTCCGCATTCCCAGCTCCTCACTCCTCACTTTCTTCCGGCGTAGGACTTCATATACTCCCGGTTCAGTTTGGCGATGAACTTCAGGTTGATGCCCTTGGGGCAGGCCGCTTCGCACTCGTAGTGATTGGAGCAGTTGCCGAAGCCGCAGCCAAACATGGTCCGGCTCATATCCCTGACCCTCATGGCGGCCTCTGGTCCGCCCTGGGGCAGACTGGCCAGGTGGGAGACCTTGGCCGCCACGAAAAGCATGGCCGAACCATTGGGACAGGCGGCCACACAGGCCCCGCAGCCGATGCACTCCGCCGCGTCCATGGCCTGATCTGCGCTTTGCTTGGGCACCAGCTCGGAATGGGCGTCCGGGGCCCGGCCGGTGCTGACCGAAATATAGCCGTGAGACTGGATGATGCGATCAAAGGCCGAGCGGTCGACGATCAGGTCCTTGATGACCGGAAATCCGGCGGCCCGCCAGGGTTCGATGGTGATCGTGTCCCCGGCTCGGAAATGGCGCATATGCAGCTGGCAGGTGGTGGTCCTCTCCCCCGGACCGTGGGGCTCACCGTTGATGAACAATCCGCAGGCCCCGCAGATCCCTTCCCGGCAGTCATGTTCAAAGGCCACGGGTTCATTGCCCTCGCGGACCAGCTTCTCATTGAGTTCGTCCAGCATCTCCAAGAAAGACATATCCGGGCTGATTCCGGTCAGCCGATGCTCTTCCAGCCGCCCCTTTTCATGCGGGCC
>JAIPDR010000163.1 GCA_021737615.1 Desulfohalobiaceae bacterium
TTAACCACAGCTTCTCTGCCCAGGTCCGCAATCCAGGAAGCGATCTCGCCGGCTTGCAGATAACGGTCTTCGGGCAAAGGGGGAAGCAAAGAGGTCCTCTCGGTCCGGCCGGAGGGCAGGGGCGCAGAGGCGCAGCCTAGCCTGAGCTGCCCATCTTCCCTGCTCTGCACCAGATCAAGGCCCCAGGACCGGGCCAGGCTGCAGAGGACTTCCAGTTCTTTTTGCGGGGTGCCGCAGCTGAAACGGATCTCCTCCCGGTCGTCTGCAGCGCTTAGGCCGGTCACCGGGCAAGGTCCGGAAACGGTCTCCGGTTTTTCGATGAACCAGGGCATGGGACTTGCCTTGAGCTCGGCCCAGGGCTGATGCCCGTCCCCCTCTGCCCGGACCCGGGGATGGACTCGGCCGAGGTGCAGGTATTCCGGCAGGCCGTTTTGCCCGGCAAAATCCTGAAAAAAGGACAAAAGCACGAAATAGAGGTCTTCATGCAGGGCTTCCAGGGGACAGACCCGTTCCTCGTCCAGGCCAAGCCGGAGGTCGGTCTCCTGGATGCAGACCGTGATCCTTACTTCTTCCCAGAACGGGGCAGCCGTCTTGTCCAGGGGGAGTTTCTGCAGACGTGAACGCATCTGCCTGTCCAAAAGGGGCAGCCACTCGTGCTGAAACCGTTCCCAGAAGCGGTCGCGATCCGTGGGCAGGTCCAGGTCCAGGAGAGTTCGGCCGCCCTGGCAGAGCTTCACTCCGGCGCAGCAGGGGTGGACCAGTCCAGCCTCGGGGTTGGTGGACAAATACGGCCTGGTTCGCCACCTGGGACTGAATTCCCACTGCCTGACCCCACCCTGGACATCCCGGGTCCGCAGCCTGTAGACCGCGGACTGGTCCTGGTTTTCCACCAGGGAAACAGCCTCCGCATCCCAGCCCAGCTTCCCGGCCAGGAGGTCAGGGCCGGGGAAGATCTCCTGCAGCCAGCGGCTGGTCATCTCCAGAGACCCCTGCCCAGGCTGAAAGGGCTGATAGGCCAGCTCGACGTCCTTGAGAGGCGGGCCTAAGCGAAGGGCGGGCCAGACCGTCTCCAGGAGCCAGGACAGACCGGCTTTGTAGGCGTTGAGGACCTCCAGGTCCGGGGAGTAGCCCTTTTCCCGGAGGAGGCCCGTGAGTTCGGCCTGCAGGGAACGACGCAGCGCAAGCGGCTTGCTTATCAGGACGAGACCCTTTAGATCCCCCTGTCCTGGGGGTAGATCTCTGATCAGGTCCCGGATGACATCCGTCTCCCTGGACCAGGTGTATTCCCTGACCACGGGAGCGAGGCTCTCCGGCTCCCTGTTTGAAAGGCCCAGCCGGCTCATGGTCTGTTCCAGCCAGGAGAGTTCGGAAGCAGCGGCTGGAGGCAGGGGCCGCCCCTTGAGAACGGCCGCGGCCAAATAATGGGCCCAGGATCCATGGCGTCCCTTCCCCAGCAGAATGTCCCGGGTCGCCCGGATCTCCCTCCCGGGCGAAGAGTGCAGGCAGCCCGGACCCTGCAGGGTCAGCCGGGTCCAACTCATCAAGGCCGGGGCGATTGTCTGGCTTCTGCCCCGGGCCAGGATCAGGGATCGGCCTGTTTTCTCGTCCTGGTCCAGTCTCAGAGGCCAGCCTGAAGGGTCCTGGTGCTCTTCCCTGACCCGAAGCAGCAGGCCTGAACCAGGTGGCCTGCGGGTGGAGACGATGGGCAGGCGGATCCGGGTGGCCTGCATGACGCAGCTTTGAATTAAATCGTTCAAAGCGGCTCCAAGCTCCGCTGAAATCCGGTCTGAATCCAGGTCAACCGCAAGGTTCAGGGTCGATTGCCTGGATTCCGGGGAACCGGGTTCGAACATGGCCGGACCGGGTTCGAGGAGATCGACAATTTCGCAGGCGGTTGGGCCGGGTTCAGAAAAGACTTCGCCGGCCAGGGTCCTGGCGATTCCAGCCAGCGGCCGGCCTGCGGGGTCGAGGAGGCTGAAGGTGTCTGCCTCCTGATCGGTCAGACAGATCCGTCGCCAGGCGGGAACAAGCCCTAAGTCCAGGGAAAGGGGACGGCGCAGAAGACGAAGCAGTTCGGCCACGGCCCGGGGCGAGGTACCCTGCAGCTGCATCCGGCCTGGCTCCCTGCGCAGGAGTTCGGCTGGGTACCTGGCTTGACCGTTTTTGCCCAGAACCTCCAGGACGGGGCGGTCCTCCTCTTCAAACGAACCCTGCGGTCCGAGCAAAGGCTGGTCCAAGCTCAGGCACTGCAAGGCGAGAACCGCATTCAGGTTGAGTAGTTCGGCCCAGCCTTGTGGATCATTGAATTCAGGGGAGTAATGGAAAACCAGGTGGATGTGATCGGCAAAGCCGTCCTGGTCCCTGTCCTGAAGGATTTCGAACTCGTCGGCCAGAAGGGCCTGCAGAAAGATCGGACCGGCAAGTGTTGCTTCAGACATAGGAAAGACAGCTGACCTTCATATTCGAGAAGTCCAGGTACAGGTGGCCGACTCCCGGAGGCTTCCGCCCGATTGAAAAAAAACACCAGTCCTGTTTTCGAATGACAAAAGTTAAAAATTCAACAAAAATAGAGCAGCAGGATTCTTCTACCCCTAAGCCTGAAAAATGTCCAATTTTCAACCAAATAAAATTATTTGAAACTCTTATAGAATTTCTTATTTAAATTTATCAAATACATACCAGAAGTTGGCCCAGAATAAATCTCCTGTCGCACATGACCCAGGAAAGGTTTCATTGACGACAGATAAAAAGCGCAAATAATGCCAACTTCTGGTATGTATGACATGGAGGTTATCCGGGGATGGAACAGGTGATGCTCATTCGTTTCGGCGCTTTTCTCTTCCTTTTCGCCGGGTTGGCCCTGGCCGAGTCCCTTGCCCCCAGAAGATGGCGATCGATGTCCAGGTTGCCGCGCTGGTTCCCCAATCTGGGTATGCTCGCTCTGAACCCCCTGGCCGTGGCCCTGGTCTTTCCCATCCTGCCCATAGGGCTGGCTGTTTTCGTGACCGAGCAGAACTGGGGATTGCTCAGCCATCCTGGGGTTCCCTACTGGTTGAAGGTCGTGGTCAGTGTGGTTCTGCTGGACCTCACGGTGTATATCCAGCACGTCCTCTTCCACGCGGTCCCCACCCTCTGGCGGCTGCATATGGTCCATCATGCCGATCTGGATTTCGATCTGACCACCGGAGTGCGGTTTCACCCTGGTGAAATCCTGGTGTCCCTTTTTATCAAGCTGTCGGCCGTGGCCGCACTCGGTGCGCCTCCGCTGGCTGTACTCATCTTCGAGGTGGCCTTGAACGGTACTTCCATGTTCAACCACAGCAACCTTAAGATCCCGGAGAAGATCGACCGGGTGCTCAGGTGGCTGGTGGTTACTCCGGATATGCACCGGGTCCATCACTCGGTGATCATCCGGGAAACAAACAGCAATTACGGGTTCAACCTGCCCTGGTGGGATCGTCTCCTGGCCACTTATAAAGATCAGCCCGCCAAGGGGCACAAGGACATGACCATCGGACTGTCCTGGTACAGGGACTCGAAGGAGTTGACCCTGCCGCGCCTGTTGATTCTACCTTTTGTGGGAGATCCCGGGCGGGTGCCCATCAACCGGCATTGAAATCCGGTTTGAGCCCCCAACTGGTTGCCGGGGTCTCAAAGCGGATCATTGTAAAAGCCCAGGTATCCATCCACCATGCCCAGGGAATCATAAGCGGCATTCATGATATCCCGGTCATCGCTCGAGATCAGCTCAAACAGCAAAGGCTGCGACTTATGGGGCTGAATGCCGCCCAGAGCCGCAATAGCCGCCAGTCGAAGGGGTTTTGCGGTTTTCTCTGAACCCGCGAGGGAGGAGATGCGCGGCCAGGCCTTGTCCAGCCTCCAGTTTCCGGAAGCGCAGATCGCATGCAAGAGAATATCCCGGTTGCTGCTGCTCAAGGCCTCCAGTATCTCTTCTTCAAACCCGGGCACATACCTCATGCAAAAGACCGCTGTCAGCTTCCAGGACTGATCTCCGCTTGCATAGGCCTCTTCGACTGCTTGTTCATGCCATCTTTGTTCGGCCCGGACCGAGGCTTCGAGAATGCTCCTGCGGACACTGCCTGGAATGCTTTCGTCATGGAACAGTTTGCAGAAGCTGGAGCAAATTTTTTGAAATGTCTGTTTTGTAATGGGCAACTTTTCCGGCCCGTCGAATTTTTGAAAATCCGCCAATTCGAGGATTGGCCCCAGTGACAGGGCGGCTCGCCGTCGCAGAATTTCCGGTTCATCATCTTCTGCGATGGAAAGCAAAGCCTTTGCTATTTGATTATTGATCGCCTTCGTGTCGCCGACCAGTTGAGCCTCCAGGAAGCGATCCGTATCCATGACCCGCCTTTTTTGAAGAGCCCGGTGCAGCAATGTCCTCGAGTTTTCGGGACCCTGCCGAGTTTCGGTGTCAGTCAGATTCGACATGTCCATATCTTCTTCCTTCTTTGTGTTTTTTGATCCAGAATACAGACACTCTTTCCTATTCTTTAGCACTTTAGTACAGGGTTAAACGGAAGAAAAGGGTGAAAAATCGGGGATCATAAACAGACCGGTTCAACTTAATTTACGGCAGATAAAATATGAGGCACTGACTGTTTGAAATATGAGTCAAGGACGAGTAAAATTCGAGGTATGAAAAGGAGACTGGCCTGGTATAAAAACATGATGCTCGCCGGCAACCTTGCTGCCAACCTGTGCGGCATTGCCCTGGTCAGCTACTTTCTGACCAGGCCCTTCAGTGGTTTCTCACCGGTTGCCTGGGACCTACGACAGCAGCTCGGCTGGATTTTCGATCCGATAGCCCTGACGGCGATGGTTTTTTTGACCTTTTACTATGAAAGGCCGATACGGCGTTTCGTGAATCTGCAAAGAGAGGGGCAGAGCATATCCGGCGACCTGGCTCTTAAGGCCAGACAGCGGGTCCTCAACGAGCCGTTTTTTTTGATGGCCTTGAATTTTTGCTTCTGGCTGTTGGCCGGGGGGTTCTACGCAACAGCCTTTTTGCATTTGGGACTGGGCATGGAAGCAGTGCGCAGCGGAATCCTGCGCAGCCTTTTTACTGGCCTGGTGACCATCATCCTGGCTTTTTTCGTGCTGCAGTTTCTCAAACAAAGGTGGATGGCCCCCTATTTTTTTCCCAAGGGAGGGCTGTACAGGACTCCGAAAACACTCCGCATCCGTATCAGCACCCGGCTGGTGGCCATGCTTTGCGCCTGCAATATCCTTCCGCTTCTGGCCATACTCTATATTTTCCATTTGAGTCCCTTTGCGGCAAGTGCAAAATCAAGGACTTTCGAAGCCTTGAGCTCGGCCGTTACTGTGGATATTTTGATTTTCATCACTCTAGGCATCGGATTGACCATTCTCGTCAGCCGGAATCTTTCCCGGCCCCTGCATAATATGATCGATGTGCTCCGCGCAGTGCAGCACGGGGAACTGGAAAAAAGAGTCCAGGTGACCACGAACGACGAGCTCGGCTATTGCGGAGATGTAATCAATGAAATGACTCAGGGGCTGGAAGAGCTCGATTTCATCAAGGACACGTTCGGCAAGTATGTCAGCCAAGAGGTCCGCGACGAGATCCTGTCCGGAGACGTCCCCCTTGACGGAGAAACCAAGGAGGTGACCATCCTCTTTGCCGATCTCAGAAAGATCACCCTGCTGGTGGAGACCCTGCCCCCACGGGAACTGGTCCGGATCATCAACTTTTACTTCACCGAGATGGAAAAGATCATCCACGCCCACCACGGCCTGGTTTTGCAGTATATCGGAGACGAGATCGAGGCGGTCTTCGGGGCGCCCCTGGTCAGAGAAGATCACGCCGCCATGGCCGTACAGGCAGCACTGGACATGCAACAGCGTTTGCAGGGGGTCAACGAGACTCTGAAACAAAGCGGGCACCAGCCGCTTCTTCACGGGATCGGGATCCACAGCGGCAGGGCTCTGGCCGCCAATATCGGCAGCCCCAACCGGCTGTCCTACGCCCTGGTCGGGGAGACGGTCAACCTGGCTTCCAGGCTGCAGGAGCTGAGCAAAAAGTACGACAACAGGATCGTCATCAGCCAGTCCACCAGGGATAAACTGAATGGCGAAGTGAGGCTCAAACCCCTGCCGCAGGAAAAGGTCAGGGGGATTGAGCATAGTGTTGAGATTTATACGCCGGTGGCATAATTCCAGAGTTGGATCAATATAATAAGAGGTTTTCATCATGTCCAAGGAACAGGTCCTTGTAACGGCAGTGGTCCTCACGGTTTTTGGTTTCAGCTTGAAGGAGGTGCGTATGGTCCCCGAACTCTTCGCTCAGACCGAGTCACAGGTAATGGACCTGCCCGCGGTGGAGCGCAAAAAACCCGGTTACTTTTCTGATCTCATGTATCAACGGTCCTCGGTTCGGAGCTTTTCCCGGGGAACAATCAGCCTGGAGCAGGTTTCCAAGATCCTGTTCGCAGCCCAGGGCATTACCAGAGGCGGGAATTACCGAACCGTGCCTTCGGCCGGTGCGCTCTATCCTCTGGAAGTCTATTTGTCTTAAGTTTTGCTGAACGAGAGGCTGATCTGATTGTCTGCAAGCTGAACCATGAGAAGGCTTTTCCATGCCCACGCTGTTCACACAGGAGATCGTCAGCCTCATTCGAAAAATCCCCAGGGGCAAGGTGACCACCTACGGTCTGCTGGCCGGGGCTGCGGGCAATCGCCAAGGGGCGCGGCAGGTGGTCCGGATCCTGCATACCTGTTCCAAACAGGAGGGACTGCCCTGGCACCGGGTCGTCAACCGGGAGGGCCGGATCGCCCTTTCCAGGTTTCACGGCTATGAGCTCCAGAAGAGCCTTCTGGAGGCCGAAGGGGTCCAGTTTTCGGAAGACGGGCGCATCGAATTCGACCGTTTTCTCTGGAGACCTTGAGAAGGGAGTTTGCGGATATCAGTTCAGAGAAGCGTTCCCGCAAATCGCGGCGATGGGTAGATACCCCATATTCGGCTTCATGGTTCTCCAGAATAGCCTCAAAGCGTATTTCAAGGTCTTGCACACTTTGCATGACCCCGGCCCCAAAGCTGATATGCAGCACAGGACAGTTTGTCTCCCAATCCCAGTGATCAAAGAGATGCAGTCCGTGAAACAGTTCCTTTTTTCCCTGATAGGCGGTCTTGATGGTGCTCAGGAACAGGCTTTTGCCGAAACGTCTGGGCCGGGAAAGGAAATAATAATCGCCGGCTTGAGTCAATTCCCTGATAAATCGGGTTTTATCGACATAATAGCAATTGCTTTCAACCAGCTTGGCAAAGGTCTGGATCCCGATGGGCAGCTTTTTCATAACCTCACATGATTTAAGGTTTCTCTTCTTCGACCTTTTCCATCCGCACCGCCGTAACCTTGTACTCCGGGATCTTGGCCTCGGGGTCCAGGGTCGAGCCGGTCAGGGCGTTGACAGGAGATTCATGGAAATGGAAGGGCACAAAGACGACCCCTGCATCGGTGCGATCAGAAACCCGGGCCTTGATCCGGATCGACCCCAGGACCGATTCGATGCGGACCATGTCCCCGTCGCCGACCCCGAGACCGGCGGCGTCCCGGGTATTGATCTCGGCCAGGGCTTCCGGATAGAGTCCGGTCAAGCCACTGCCTTTTCGGGTCATGGTCCCGGTGTGATAGTGCGGCCCGACCCGGCCCGTAGTCAACAGAAAGGGATAGTCCCGCCTCGGCGGATCGACCGGAGCCTGATGGGCCACCGGGTGGAACCGGCCCAGTCCTCCGGCAAAGCTGCCCACATGGAGCCTGGGCGTGCCCGGATGCTCCGGTCCTGGACAGGGCCAGGCCGGGGCCTCATGTTCGAGGCGGTCATAGGTCAGGCCGCCGTAGCTCGGGCTCAGGGAGGCGATCTCCTGCATGACCTCCCCGGCTGCGTTGTAGTTCCAGGTCCGGCCCATCCTTTCGGCAATGTCCACAATGATCCACAGATCCTCTCTTGCCTGGCCTGGGGCAGGAACCGCCCTTCGAATGCGCTGGACCTTACGTTCGGAATTGGTGAAGGTCCCCTCTTTTTCCGCAAAACAGGCCCCGGGCAGGACCACATCGGCCAGCCTGGCCGTTTCGCTTTCAAAGATGTCCTGAACCACCAGGAAATCGAGATTTTCCAAGGTCTCGATGACCCGGGCCTGGTGGGGATCGCTCAGGACCGGATTCTCGCCCATGATGTACAGACCTTTGAGAGGCTGCGCGCCGCCTCCGGAGGCCATCTCGCTCGTGGTCAGGCCGGGCTCGGCCGGAAGCCTGTCCACCCCCCACCCCGCGGCGAAGTGCCGCCTGGACTCGGAATCGGTCACCGGCTGGTAGCCGGGAAAGACATTGGGCAGCCCGCCCATGTCGCTCGCCCCCTGGACATTGTTCTGCCCCCGCAGGGGATTGACCCCGCCGCCTTCGAGGCCGACGTTGCCGGTGAGCATGGCCAGATTGGCCAGAGACTGGACGTTGGCCGTTCCGGACACGTGCTGGGTGATGCCCATGGCGTAAAGAATGGCTCCCGGATGCCGGGTCCCGAAGATTTCGGCCGCCCGGAAGAGATCGTCTTCGGGGATGCCGGTGATTCCGGCCACGTACTTGGGGCTGTACTCCTCGACCGCTTCCGCCAGGGCGGCGAAGCCTTCTGTTCGCTTTGCGATGTAATCCCGATCCTGCCAGCCCTTGTCCAGGATGATGTGCATGAGGCCGTTGAGCCAGGCGATGTTGGTGCCTGGTTTCGGCTGGAGCCAAACATCGGCGAAGCGGGTGATGCAGATGCGCCTCGGGTCGGCCACAATGAGTTTGGCCCCATGCTTGAGCACCGCCTCCACCACGTAATTGGCGAAGATGGGATGGTTTTCGGTGATGTTCGAACCGGTGATCAGGATGGCCCTGGATTTTAGAACATCCCGGATGGGATTGGTCATGGCCCCGCTGCCGAAGGCGGACTTTAGCCCGGTCACTGAAGAGGCGTGGCAGAGACGGGCGCAGTGGTCCACATTGTTGGTGCCGATGACGCTTCTAAACAATTTCTGGAAGAGATAGTTCTCCTCGTTGGT
>JAIPDR010000007.1 GCA_021737615.1 Desulfohalobiaceae bacterium
CCTGCCAGAGGCAGGGCTGACCTCTGATCTCTGACTACTGATCTCTGACCTCTGCCCTTGATCCTCCCCCTGCCGCTCTTTGCTGTACTCTTTCAGGACGCTGTTGACCTTGGCCGGGGAGAGCTTGCCGTAATAGTTGCGGTTGACCATCATGGTCGGGGCCAGAAAGCAGGCCCCGAGACAGGCCACCGTTTCCAGGGTGAAGCGGTAGTCGGAGCCGGTCTGCCCCTCGTCGAGGTTCAGCTCCCGCTTCAAATGCTTGAGGATGCTCCTGCCGCCCTTGACATGACAGGCCGTTCCCTTGCAGCATTTGACCACATACTTGCCCTTGGGTTCCAGGGAAAATCCGGAATAGAAGGTGATCACGCCCTGGACCGTGCTGGGATAGATCTTCATAGCCCGGGCTATGGGCTCGATGGTCTCCGGGGGAATATAGCCCTGGATTTCCTGGATGTCCTGAAGCAGGGGGATGAGGCCCCATTGTTCATGTTTGTGCTTGGCGATCGCGGCCCGGATGTTTTCCCAGTCGATGCGAGTTGGATCCATGTGTTTGTCCTTGTTGTCTACTTTAAGGTTCCAGGTTCACGATTCACGGTTGAAAACCCTGACTCACCGATCATCCCTTCTTCCCTATGCCCTATCCTCTCTGCTCAATGCATTTTCAGAGACGGGTTCCAGTCTGACTTGGCAGTTCGTCCAGCCAAAGGATTCAGGCCGTTCGGCATGTCCGATGTCCGAGAGGGCGATCAGGTTCAGGGCGTCGTTTCCATGAAAGGCCATGGGGATGAGGACCAGACCTGGTCTGAGTTCCGGGTGGCGTTGCTGCCTGGTTTCCAGCGCTCCGTATCTGGATACGATCCTGACCGGTTCATGGTCGACAAGACCAAGTTCATCGGCTGTTGTTTCGGAGATCAGGGCCATCTCGCTGCCGGACTGAAAGTTGCGAATCCGCCTGGAGTTTCCGGTCCTGGTTCCTGATCCCAGGTGCAGCCTGGAGTTGGTGATGACGGCTGTGTCCGGGTAGTCCAGGTCTTCGGCTTCCTGTTCAGGGATGAACACTGGGGCGAAAGAGGGTTTCTGCCGCTTTAATTCTGCATTGGGGAGAAACCCGGGCTGACCGGCCTGATCATCCGGAGTGTAGAGCGGAACAAAGCGCTTGATTTCGGAGTCGACCCTCTTGAGGCTGCCGTATGCTTTGTGGCCGAAGCGAAACAGCAGTTCATCCAGAATCCGCCAGTCTTCCCTGGCCTCACCCGGGGGCTGGATCACCGCTTCAAAGGACTGCAGGCGACCTTCCAGGTTGGTGAATGTTCCGGCTTTTTCCGCAAACAAAGCCCCGGGCAGGACAATATGTCCCATCTCCGTGGTCTCGGTCTGCAGAACGTCCTGAACCACAATCAGCTCCAGCTTCTGCAGGGCCTTTTGCAGCCGTTTCGACTGCGGCAGGCTGCGGACCGGGTTCTCGCCCATGATGTACAGCCCCTTCAGATTCCCTTTCTCAGCCTCGGTCAGCATGCGAAAGAGATCGAGGCCGAAATCAGGGGACAGCTTGGCCTGCCAGATCTTTTCCCAGTATCTGCGGTTTGCTTCCTGATCGATCGGCAGTCTGCCCGGGAGGAATCTTGAACCCGTTCCCATGTCCAGACTCCCGACCTGATTGTTCTCCCTGGCCAGCAGGAGCATGTTGTTTCTATCTGCGTCCGGCCCCGCAGTGAGCAGGCTCAGATTGAAGAGGGCGTCCAGGCTGGGAGCGGAGTGTTTCTGCTGCAGGACGTCCTGCCCCACGACAAAGAAGGTCTTGTTGCCGGAGAAAAGATCGACGATCTGTTGCAGCGCATTCAGATCAAGCCCCATGGCCCTGGACTGTTTCCCGGTATCGATCCGGGCCAGGTCCTGCCGGTACTTCGCAAAGCCCGGGGTAGAGCCTGCAGGTGATCCTTCATCCGGTGGATGCCGCTGGAGAAACAAGGCGGCCAGGGTATTGATCAGCCGCGGATAGAGATGATCAAGGCCTCTAGTCGAGAACAGGGTCAGCTGATGGCTGGCAAACCAGTCCAGTTCAGTGGGCCGGCAGTTGGCCACGATCACGACGGCGCCGTTTTCTTTGGCCCGTTTGACAGCGTAATTGACCACGGGCACGGACTGAGCCGGATCCGCCCCCAGTACAAAGATCAAATCGCTTGATTCGAGCTGTTGCAGGGGCACATAACGGCAGGTCCCTTTAGAAAGGCCTTCGAAGTATTCCATGGCGGTCTGGCCGAAGACATAGCCGCCGTTGTCGATATTGCCGGTGCCGAGGGCCACCCGGCCCAGCTTCTGAAAGAGGTAGTTCTCCTCGTTGCTGCACTTGGAGGAGCCGAGCAGGCCGATGCTCTGGGGTCCGTGCTCAGCCTTGATTGCCGTCAGTTTTTCCACGGCCGCGGACAGGGCCTCGTCCCAGGATGCCGGATGCAGGCGGTTGTCATTTCTGATCAGCGGCTGGGTGAGCCTGCCCGGTGAATGGATATAGTCGTTGGCGAAGTGTCCCCGGACACAGAGGGTGGCCCGGTTGACCGAATCAGCGATATCGGCCGGGTGGGCCTCCACGATCTGCTCGTCGAAGACGCCCAGTTTCAGCTTGCAGCCGACACTGCAGTAACCGCAGACCGAGACCGCTTCCCGCTGCGGCGTCCCGGTGAAGGTCTGGTTTTTTATGCTCAAGGCCCCGGTGGGGCAGACAGAGACGCAGGTCCCGCAAAAGGTGCAGGGGGACTGTTCCAGTCCCTTCTCCATGAGGGTGGCCGGCCTGGAGCGGAAACCCCTTCGGTTGTAGTCGATGGCCCCGACGACCACCAGCTCGTGGTCGGCCCGGATGCATTTGGCGCAGAGAATGCATTTGCTCAGGTCCCGGATGATAAAGGGATTGGCCTCTTCCAGGGGCCTGAAGTTGGACATGGGGTGGAGGCCGGTCTCACCCAGCCCGAAGTTAGAGGCCAAGCCCCTGAGCCGGCAGCGGTTTCCTTTGGAGCAGACGATGCAGGATTCGGGGTGTTCCGCTATCATCAGCCTGAGGAGGTTACGGCGGTGATCAAGGACCCTTTGGGAATGGGTCGAAATCTGCATGTCCTGCATGGCCGGGGCCACGCAGGCGGCCAGGAGCCGCCCGGACTTCACCTCCTCGACCAGACAGACCCGGCAGGCCCCGTAGGGTTTGAGTTCCGGGTGGTGGCACAGGGTGGGAATGGCTATCCCCTGTTTTTCGGCGGCCTGGAGAATGGTGGAACCGGAAACGCAGGATACGTTCTGTCCGTTTATGGAAATCGTTATCTCTTCCAAGAGATGCCTCCGCTGATCTGTTGTTGATGAGTGTCCTTTTTTGTTGTGGTTGTCTGGCCTTGAACGACGCCCTCTCGGATTTAAAAAGCTATCTTCAGCCTATCACGATCGACTATCAAGCGGCAACGGTTTTTTGTTCGCTGTTCATGTATCCGCTTCGAGGTGCCGTATTCCGGCCGGCGCCTCAAGCCGATATCAGCGTAGCCTGGCGGCATCCAGGTACTGGCCCAGCTTGTCTTCGCCGCCTATGGAGATGATGTGCACTCCCTGGCATAAGTCTTTGAGGCCGTGGACGATATCGCGGAAGATCTCGAGGCTGGCCTTCTGCTTGTCCGGAGCCCTGGACAGTTTCTCGATGATCCAGGGCGGGACGAGACCCGACTTGAGGTGCCTGTTCAGAAACTGACCCATGCCTGCGGTACGGATGATCATCACCTCGGCTATGATGGGGACATGAAAGGTCGCGGCCTGCTTTAAGAACTTTTCAAACCGGTCCAGGTCGAAAACAGGGGTGGTCAGAAAATATCCGGCCCCGATCCTGGTCATCTCTTCCATCTCTTTCATTTCCAGGGCCGGGACATCCTTTCCCCATCCGGACTCAATCCCGGAGCCGAGGACGAATTCAGCTTTGTTCGGCAAAGGTTGTCCATCCACTGTCCGGCCGTCGCGCATATGCTCCAGCACTGACCCGATTTTTCCGGCGTCGACATGGAAGAACATCATCTCCTGGAGGCTGTCCCCGGTGATGCGGTAGTCTTCGGTAAAGACCAGGAGGTTTTCGATGCCGGAATTATGGGCCTCAGCCAGGTCTGACTGAAGCTGAATCCGGTTTTTGTTCCTGGTGGTGGTCTGGTAAATGGCTTCGAATCTGTTTTCCTGGAGCAGGCTGCAGGTCTTGATGGTGTCGCCGACAATGCCTTCCAGCTCGATATCCGCTACAGAGACCCCGTCCACCCGGCCCCGGATCTTGCGCAGGTTTTCCACAAGGGCACGGGAGTCTTCACCGGCCGGGGCCTGGACCTCAGAGGTAACCACAAACCTCTTTTTCGCAAATGCGTCTTTTAATCTCATGGGAACCTCCCGGTTCGATCATTGTCCATCTCTATCCGGTTTCCAGCAGCTTTGCGATCTCCTTTTTCAACTGGGGCAGGGGCAGGGGTTTGGAGAAACAGACATCGGCCCCATGCTCTTTCATCCAGGTGAATTTTTCCTCGTCCAGGTAGGCGGACAGGACGATGATCTTGGTGTCCCTGGTGGCCGGGTCGGACTTGATTTTTTCGCAGACGTCGTATCCTTTGATGTCCGGCATCATAATGTCCAGGATCAGGACGTGGGGATGGAAATGGCTGATCTGCAGGCCGGCCTCGAATCCGTCAGACGCGGAAATGACCTCGTAGTTGTGCTCGTCTTCTTCCAGGGCCTGAACAATGGTTTCCACAATGATCGGGTCGTCGTCCACCACCAGGATTCTCGTTCTGGTCTCTGTTTCCAGGGCCTTTGACTCAGAAGGGACAGGGATGCCCTGTTTTCTCATGAATGCTTCCAGGACGTCCCGTTTGATGCGGCGGTGCCCCCCGACTGTCTTGTAGGCGCTGATATGCCCGGATTCGACCCAGTTGATGATGGTCTGCGAAGAGACATTGCAGTATTTGCCGGCCTTATAAACTGTCAGGACGTCTTCCATAAGGGTGATCCTCCTTTATTCTACTTTATACTGCTCCAACTTACCTTTTTCAGAATTCCGTCGTTGAAATCAAAAGGCAATCAGGCTTTGTTTCAAAAATGGATCAGTATAGTTATTTTATACTTTAGGCTTATTTGATTTGTCAAGAAAAAAAATGCCATTTGGCAATTTTTTTTAATTATCTAAAAAAACGGGAAAACGCCATATAAAATATATGGCGTTTTCCCGTTTTTTTAGATTTTTGAGTTAATGGGTAAGAAAGGAAGATGGGTCGTTTTTAAATAAATGAAAAATAAGACAGGGTGCGCCTATCAGAGCGCACCCTGTCCTATTTTTCATTTTGGTAAAGCGGCAGGGAGATGGTGAAGGTGGTGCCCAGGCCGGGTTCGCTCTCGCATTCTATGTTTCCTCCGTGGTCCTTGATGAATCCGTAGCACACGGACAGGCCGAGGCCCACCCCTTTGACGCTGTCCTTCGTGGTGTAAAAGGAGTCGAAGATCTTGGCGATGTCTTTTTTCCTGACCCCGATTCCGGTATCGGCAATGGTGATGAGCAGCCGGTTGTCCAGAGCGGACGTTGCGACATCCAGGGTGCCTCCTTCAGGCATGGCGTCCCGGGCATTGTTGATCATGTTCAAAAAGACCTGCCTGAGCTGCTCCTTTGAGCCAAGGACCAGCCCGGGCTGGGTATTGAAAGAGACCTTCAGTTTGATGCTGTTTTCACGAAGCTGCTTGCCGTAAAGGAGCAGGATTTCGTCCAGTACTTCATTGATATCCAGAGGCACTTTTTCGGCGCGTTCAGGCTTGGAGAAGGTCAGCATCTTGCGCAGCATTTCGGTCAGCCTTTCGGTCTCGGAAAGGGCCATGTCCAGGATTTTTCTCCTCTTGTTCTCCGGCGGGATCTCGGTCTTGGTCAGTTCGAGGGCGTTCATGATCCCGTAGAGAGGGTTGTTCAGTTCATGGGCTATCTGGGAGGTGAGCCGGCCCATGGCGGCCAGTTTTTCCGAGTTGAGCAGCTGCTGCTGGGTCTGGTGCAGCTTCCTCTCCATGGCCAGCTGCTCCTCCAGATCGACAAACATCCCAACCGTGGCCACTTCCTTGCCGCCGGAGTCATAGATGATTGTCGCCGAGAGGTTGCCTTCGATCAGTGAGGAATCTTTGCGGACAAAGAAGATGGGGTAGGAGTTCAGCCTGCCCTGCCCGCCGTACTGCTCGCTCCTGAGCATCTTCATGACTTTGTAGGCCATCCCCTCAGGGTACAGCTCGGTGATATGCATCTTGTTGACGATCTCCCCGGCTGTGTAGCCCAGGATCTCCTCGGCTGTGTTGTTCCAGATGATGATGTTGCCTTTCATGTCCGCGGCCATGATTGCGTTCGGTGAACTCTGGATGACCCGGTTCAGGAAGTCGTGGGCTTCCTTGAGTTCTCTTTCCATAGCCTTTCTCTGGGACTGGTCCACGTTGATGCCTTCGTATCCGATTATCCTGCCGGCGGCGTCATACCTGACGTTGCCTGTCAACAAGACAGGGATGGCAGACCCGTCCTTGCGCTTGAAGTCGACTTCGTAATCCACGACCTTCCCCTCTCTCTCGATCCGCTCCTGAAAGGCTTTCCTGTCTTTCGGTCTCAAGTAGAGGTCCCGCCCGATATCGATTTCAAGGAACTCCTCTTTGCTCTCATAGCCGAGCATTCGAAGCAACTCGGTATTGGCGTTCAAAAATTTCCCTTCCCTGCTGCTGACAAAAACGCCGCAGCCCACATTTTCAAAGAGCCTCCTGTAATCGGCCTCTGTGGATTTGAGCTTGGCCTCCTGCTGCTTTCTCAGGCTTATGTCCCTGTAGACGCTCAATTTCGAAATAGTCCCGTCGCTGTTCTTCAGGGGCATGCTCAGCACCTGGAATGTCCTGCCCACGGTAGGGACATCCACTTCCATGCTGACCTGTTTTCCAGAGAAGATTTCATAGGCCCGGCACCAGGAGCAGGTCCGGTTGCTGCAGTTAATGAACCGGTAACACTTTCTTCCTAGACCCTCGCCAAAGAGCTTGACCATGGACTTGTTCATATATTCCACGGTATATTCCTGGTTGATGATGTAGACCCCGTCCTCAACGGCATCGAGAACTTGGAGCAGGGAATGATTGTCGTACATATTCACTCCTGAATGGTTATCGCTTAAAAATGAACGGCATAAATATCCCTGGCCAGAGCCGGCCCGTCTTGATAAAATAGCTCAGGCTACGACCGGAGACAAGAGGGGTTTCCGGCCGGATACAAGCCTGCTTTTGTCCATTGTATACTTCGGGGCAGCTTGCTCTGAATCACACGTAAATTTGTAAAAGGTATCATTGAAGGCAGATAAAAACCGCAATTTATGCCAACTTGCTGGTATAGCAACTTGAACTTTTTTTTCCTTGGTTTTTCAACCTGAACCGTGACCGTGAATCCGGACCCCAATCAGATTTGTAAGGTTGACATCGACTGTTTTTGGAATTAGTATTTCTACCATATTGCTATGGTATAAGTGATTTCGTCAAGCAGGTGGTTCAAGGAAAATCAGAGATTTTTTTGAAGGGTGGGCCGAGCCGGCTGCACGAAAAAAAAAATCAGCGTACCTTTTCTATGAAATTATCCACACGCAGCAGATATGGAACACGAATGATGCTCGATTTTGCCAGGCATTATGAGCAGGGTCCCGTGCATTTGAGCGACGTTGCAGCCAGGGAGGAAATATCGGTCAAATATCTCGAGCAGCTCATCATCCCCTTGAAAAAGGAGGGGTTGATCAAGAGCATCCGCGGACCCAAGGGCGGATACATCCTCAGCAGATCGCCGGGAGAAATCACCTTTGCTCAGATTATCAGGATCCTGGAAAACGCCTCCGACCTCACAGACTGCGTTGATAACCCCGATGTCTGTAAGAAGTCCGAGGAATGCCCGACCCGGGAGGTTTGGGTTCAGACGAACAGGTCCATGTATGAACAATTGGATACCGTCACTCTGGCGGATAAGCTCTCGTAATCGTTTATTTGAAGAGGACAAGTTCATGAGTGACAAGACGCTGGTTATCATATCAACAGGGGAGAGTGAAAAGGCCCTGACCGGCCTGATGTGGGCCAGAAATGCCCTCAATAGGGGCTGGATGGAAGAGGTCAAGGTCATTTTTTTCGGTCCGGCCCAAAGGCTTGTTCTGGAAAATGAAAAGGTAAGGGAGGCGGCCCTGGAGATTGCAGAGATCGAAAAACCGGTATTTTGCAAGTTTATTTCCGACAGGGAGAAAAACTCCGCTCAAATTGAAGAGCTGGGTCTGGTGGTCGATTACGTCGGGTCACTCATCGCCGGCCTGATCAAGGAAGGCTATGTGCCCCTGGTCTTTTGATACGAAGCTCTTCGTCTTGAATCTCTTTTTTTTGTGATGTAACAGTGAACCTGGAATCCATCCCGATTCACCCGGTTAGTGACTATGGCCCGGTGGAGCAAAAGATACTTTCCTTTGCTGGCAGGCGCTGTGTGCGGCTTGTTGTTCACGGTCAACCAGGCCTTTAGCCAGGATGAAGCCATCCGGGAAGAATTCGCGGACTTATCTCAGTGGAGAGATTTCCTGTTCAAAGGGATCGAGAAAAAAACCAAATACGAAATCGTCGAGGAAGACGGAGACCGTGTCCTCAAGGCCTCAAGCAACGGATCGGCTTCTGCTCTGATCCACAGAACAAAGTTTGATGTCTATCAATATCCAGTTCTGACCTGGAGCTGGAAAGTGGAGAATGTCTACCAGAAAGGGGATGCAACCCGGAAACAAGGGGATGACTATCCCTTAAGGATCTATATCCTTTTCGAATTCGATCCCGACCAGGCCGGGCTGGCCAGGCGTATCAAATACGAACTCGTCAAATCGTTCTACGGACAATTCCCTCCGGACAGCACCCTGAACTACATCTGGGCCAACCAGAAGCATAAGAGAGAGGTTTTGATCAACACCTATGTCAGCCGGGCCAGAATGATTCCGGTGCGCTGGGGCCGGGGTAAGACCGGCCAGTGGATGAAAGAACGAAGGAATATCCTGGAGGATTACAGGGCCGCGTTTGACCGGGATCCTCCTGCCGTCGCCTCTCTGGCCGTCATGAACGACTCCGACAACACCGGAGAGAAAAGCGTCTCCTATCTGGACTCGATCCGGGTTGCGGCGCCTGACTGAAGGTTGGGTCCAGGATATTATTTCAGGATCTCGTTTTGCAGGAGTTCGGCAATCTCCTTGCCGGGCAGGGGGCGGCTGTAGTAGAACCCCTGATAGGCGTCACATCTCGTGTTTTGAAGAAATTCAAGTTGATCTTGAGTTTCAATGCCTTCGGCGATGATTTTCAGGTCCATAATCTTGCCCAGGGAGAGGATTGCCTGGACAATAGCCTGATCATTGCTACTTTCCGGGAGACTGCGAATGAAGCTTCTATCGAGTTTCAGGGTATCGACGGGCAGGTTTTTCAGGGTGCCCAGTGAAGATGTTCCGGTTCCGAAATCGTCGATGGCAATTTTGACGCCCAGGTCCTTCAATCCCTGCAGGACCGCAACGGCAGCCTGGATGTCTTCAGAGATGCTTGATTCTGTAATTTCAATCTGTAAAAGCGCCGGATCGATCCCCGACTCAGTAATGATCGCCTTGATTTTTTCCAGAATATCCTTGTCTCTGAATTGGATCTGGGAAAGATTTACCGAGATTTCCAGGGGGGGGATGCCCAGGCGCTGCCAGGAGCCGGCCTGTCTGCAGGCTGATTGTATGGCCCATTCCCCGATGGGTATGATCAGACCCAGTTCTTCGGCAATGGGGATAAACTGGTTGGGGGCAATCAGTCCCCGTTCCGGATGTCTCCAGCGAAGCAAGGCCTCCAGACCGGAGATATTCTGCGACTCGAGGCTTACGATGGGCTGGAAAAAAAGTTCGAATTCTTCTTTGTGCAGGGCTTTCCGCAGATCCGACTCCAGCCTGAGCCGTAACGATGAATCGAAGTTCATCTCTTGCTGGAAAAATCTGTAGCTGTTTTCCGGCTCCGGCTGCTCCTTCAGGCTGTGCATGGCTGTTTCAGCGCAGCAGACCAGGGTTTCATAGTCTGAACCATCCGCAGGGAAGACACTGATGCCGATGCTTGCTCCGAGGTTGAATTTTTCCTGTTGAACAAGAAAGGGCAGGGATATCTTGACCAGAAATCTGTTGGCGATTGTGGCCGCAAGCCTGGGAAGAGCGATGTTGACGAGGGCCACCACAAACTCGTCTCCACCGAAATAACCGAGAATATCCGCTTTCCGGGCCGATGTTTCCAGGCGCCGGCTGACCTGCATCAAAAGTTCGTCTCCGGCCAGATAGCCATAACTCTTGTTGATGTATTTGAAGTTGTCAAGATTTATGTAGAGCAAACCGATGTTGAATTGAAAACGTTTGCCCTGTTCCAGGGCATATTCCAGTTTCTTTTTAAACATGAAGCGATTCGGCAGAGACGTTAATTGATCAAAGCAGGCCAGGTTATGGTTCAACCTGACAATCTCCGAGGACAGATCCCGGGCGGAGAATAAATACATGGTCCGGGAGATCCGGTCCGGGTTTGCGAAGGGCTTGATGCGAACGTATAACGGGTATAGATTTTCCTTACCGCGTAAATAGAGGTCACCCTGCCAGGAATCTTTGCTGCGAAGCGTTTCCCGGATTTGGTCATAAAAGCTGTGATCTTCGTAGATCGGACTGACGAAATCCTTTAGTTTTTTTCCGGTAACTTCAGGTTCTTGAAGTTTAAGATTCGCAAGAAAGACCTTGTTGGCCAGGAGAATTTTTCCTTGGCCATCGATAACCAGAATCATTTCCTGGGTGTTGTGAAAAATCGTCTCAAACAGCTGATTAGAACCAAGTCGAGTCTCAAGCATAGGCATTCCATGGTAAAAAAAGAAGCAGCTCCTCAGCGAATAAAACCGGGGCTGATAATCTCTGATTCCATAAGGCCTGTCAAGCCGGGAAGGGCTTCACAAACGTCTTAAGGACGACAACAAAGGGAAAGATGGGTTTACAAGTGAAAAAGGTCGAGGGTAGAATACTGGCTGTAAGTGTCAGTCAACACAAGGGAGAACGGAAAAAAAGTATCGAAGAAGGGGCTCTCTTGCCTGAATTCGGACTGGAGACAGACGCCCATGCCGGCAGATGGCATCGGCAGGTCAGTCTTTTAGGGATTGAAAGCATACGAAAATTGCAGGCCAAAGGCCTTGACGTAGGCCCGGGGGACTTTGCCGAGAACATTACCACCCAGGGACTGGATTTGCCTTCCCTGCCCCTGGGAACGCAGCTGCAAATCGGTCTGGACGCAGTCTGCGAGGTGACCCAGATCGGAAAAACCTGCCATAACCGCTGTGCTATTTACAGGCAGGCCGGAGATTGCGTCATGCCCCGGGAGGGAATCTTTGTCCGGGTCTTGAAAGTCGGAACGATCCGGGCCGGGGACAGTATTCGAATCACCACTACTGATTAGCCTGATTTTTTTGTGAAAACAAGACTGGTAGTAAAAATTCGCAGTCTGTATAACCCCCATTTCGCGAGCCTAAGAAAACCTGAGAAGCCTCCCAGCGAGGACGCTCAAGAGAACCCTGCAGACCGGTTCGAAAAGAGTGTGCAAATGCTCAAAACTGAAGTTTCTTCATTGATCAAACTGGCAGTTGTGGATTCTATTCTATATCTACAGTATAATAGTTTTGTTGTGTGTTTTAATAAAAAACAAATAGTTATATGTCAGCACTGCCAGAGCTGACATTTGATGTTGATTCGAAAAAATATTATGGATATCCGTTTTTTCCTTCCGGGCCGTCGGCCCGGAAGGAAAAAACGGAATTGGAGGAAACTATGTGGAACTACACGGATAAGGTCAAAGAACACTTTCTTGAGCCAAAGAATATAGGAGTCGTCGAAGACGCCGACGGTGTGGGCGAAGTCGGCTCGCTGGCCTGCGGCGACGCCCTCAAACTGACCTTCAAGCTCGATGAAAACAAAAGGATCAAGGAGGCCAAGTTTCAGACCTTTGGCTGCGCCAGTGCCATCGCTTCTTCCTCGGCACTGACTGAAATGCTCAAGGGGTTGACTCTGGAGGAGGCGGAAAAGATCAGCAACGAGGACATCGTGGCTTATCTGGGAGGACTGCCCAGGGAAAAGATGCACTGTTCGGTCATGGGCCGGGACGCCCTGGAAAGGGCCATTCGCAATTACCGCGGTGAAACGGAACCAGAGGCAGATGGGGAGATTGTCTGTGAATGTTTCGGGGTCACGGATAAACAGATAGAACGGGAAGTTCGGGAACACCTTTTGACTTCGGTGGAAGAGGTCACGGATTATGTCAAGGCCGGGGGAGGCTGCGGCAATTGCCTGGACAAGGTGCAGGAGATCATCGACCGGGTCAGCCAGGAAGATGGCCCTAGACCCGAATCCCAAAAAACCAGAATGACCAATGTCCAGAAAATCAATCTTATCCAGGAGACCCTGAAGCGGGAAATCTCTCCGATGCTGCAAAAGGACGGAGGAGATATCGAGTTGGTCGATGTTGAGGGAGACCGGGTCCTGGTCCGGATGAAAGGAACCTGCTCGGCCTGTGTCAAATCAGAGACGACCCTCAGGGATTTTGTGCAGAATAAGCTCAGGGAGCTGGTAACCCCGGAATTAGACGTCAAGGAGGTCTGATCGTGAGCCATTTATGTTAAGCCTGACGGTATTCAAGCCAGCAAACCCACATTTCAGCTGAATTGAAGAATAACCTTTAAGGAAGAAGGCACTGACATGGACATCATCTATCTCGACAACAACGCAACGACCAGGGTGGATCAGGAGGTTGTCCAGGAAATGCTCCCCTATTTTCACGAGCTCTACGGCAATCCCTCCAGTATGCACAGCTTCGGCGGAGAGGTGGGGAATAAAATTGCCGAGGCCAGGGAACAGACCGCCAGGCTCCTGGGGGCTGAACCCGAAGAGATCATTTTCACCAGCTGCGGGACCGAGAGCGACAGCACGGCCATCTGGTCCGCCCTTCAGTCCCAGCCTGACAAAAAGCATATCGTCACCAGCCGGGTGGAGCATCCGGCAGTGAAAAACCTCTTCGAACATCTCTCCCAAAAAGGGTATCGGGTGACCTTCGTCCCTGTAGACGCAAAGGGCAGACTCGATCGCGACTATTTCTTCGATTCCCTGACCGAAGACACTGCTCTGGTCAGTCTGATGTGGGCCAATAACGAAACCGGGGTCATCTTCCCCATTCAGGAGCTGGCCGAAAAGGTAAAGGAAAAAGGGATCCTCTTTCACAGCGATGCGGTCCAGGCCGCCGGTAAGATCCCGGTGGATATGAACACGGTCCAGGCGGACATGCTCTCCGTATCAGGCCACAAGATCCATGCCCCCAAAGGAGTGGCCGCCCTCTATGTCCGCAAGGGAACAAAATTTTCACCTTTTCTCATCGGCGGGCACCAGGAAAGGGGACGCAGGGGCGGGACCGAGAACACAGCCCAGATCATCGGTTTCGGCAAGGCCTGCGAATTGGCCTTGTCCCGTTTAAAGAGTGGACAACAGAACATCCGGAAGCTGCGGGATCATCTGGAGCAGAGTATCTTATCCGGGATTTCCAAGGTCATGGTCAACGGCGAGACCGGGAACCGTCTCCCCAACACCAGCAGTATCAGTTTTGAATTCATCGAAGGGGAGTCAATCCTCTTGATGCTGGATAAGTTCGGGATCTGTGCTTCCTCGGGGTCGGCCTGCACTTCGGGTTCCCTGGAGCCCTCCCATGTCCTGCGGGCCATGGGCGTGCCCTACACCGCGGCCCATGGATCGATCCGTTTCAGTCTGAGCCACTACACCACCCGAAAGGAGATCGATTATGTCCTTCAGAAGCTGCCGCCCATTATTGAACGGTTGCGGACCATGTCCCCGTTTTGGGCTGAATATCAAAAGGCCTGCAGCGTGGCCTAGGGCAGAATGGGAAGAGGTCAGCCCTGCCTCTGGCAGTTCTGACATATAACTATTGAATATTTATTATAATACACAGGCGTGCTGTTATGCTGATGTTGAAATCCATAACTGCCGGTTTGATCAAGGTAGTTTGCCAAAGAATAAAACAAAGAGTCCGGAGGGGGCAAAGATCCCGTGTTCACAAGCCTTAGAAAACCAAGAGCCGGAAGCGTTGAAGCGAAAGAGAGCTCTGTGATCGGTTCGTGGCATCAGCTGAAGTTTCATACGAGAGCTCAGAGGCCAGAGGTCAGAGATCAGGAAGAGGGCAGCCAAAGAAGAAAAGTGAGTCAAATGTAATTTCTTCTCAAGGCCTCTGATCCAGTGCTTAGCCATTCATGTGCAGTTATTTAAAATAGAGATACTTACGGGAGAAATAAATTGCAAGGCTCTGAAATTTCAAGCATCATCTGCCGGGATTTTCGAACAGGCAAAACCTCAATTTATGGCGACCGTAAGTATAGCAGGGGAATATAATGCCAACGGAAGAAGCAACCTGCAAGACCGAGGTCGAATCCAAGGCCCGGTACCGGGAAAGTCTGGGCAGGGTCTCGGAAGAGGTCATCGAGAACAGCCTGGACGGCTCTTTGTTTACCCATATCGATTTTGAACCCCTGCCCTCAAAACTGGTGGTCGGGGAAATCATCGCCAGGGCCAGGGAGGTCCTCTTCCCTGGCTACTTCAGCCAGGCCAAGGTGGATCCCACGAATTTCAGGTATTACCTGGGCCAGGCGATCTCCGAGCTTTTCGATATCCTTGCCGAGCAGATCACCAGGAATATCCAGCACGAGTGCCTCAGATTCGGTCTTTCCTGCCGGCATTGCGAGGAGCAGGGAATGGCCCAGGCCCTGGAGTTCATGGAGGCGATTCCCGAGCTGCGCCGGGTTCTGGCCACGGATGTCCGGGCCGCATTCAACGGCGACCCTGCTGCCAAGAGCCAGGATGAAATCATCTTCAGTTATCCCGGCCTATATGCTGTAACTGTCTATCGGGTCGCCCACCGGCTCCATCACCTGGAGGTGCCCCTGCTGCCCAGAATGCTGACCGAGCAGGCCCACAGCGAAACCGGGATCGACATCCATCCCGGGGCCCATATCGGGCAGAGTTTTGTGATAGATCACGGCACAGGGGTGGTCATCGGAGAAACCACTGAAATCGGGGAAGACGTCCGTATTTATCAGGGGGTGACTCTGGGGGCCCTTTCCCTGCCCAGGGACAGCGGAAAACGGCTGCGGGGCAAAAAACGGCACCCAACCATAGAGGACAAGGTGATCATCTATTCCGGGGCCACGATCCTGGGCGGTGACACCGTGATCGGAGCGGGTTCGGTCATCGGAGGAAATGTCTGGTTGACCGAGTCCATTCCCGCGGGAACAAAGGTCCTGTTGAAAGATCCTGAACTGATCTACAGGTAAGGAACCGAAAAGGATTCATTATGGCTATCTACCCGAACATCGAAGCAACCATCGGCAGGACTCCTCTGGTCAGGCTGAACCGGATCACACGGGAGTATTCAGCCGAGATCTCCGCCAAGCTGGAGTTTTTCAATCCACTTGGCAGCGTCAAGGACCGGATTGGCTCGGCCATGATCAACGACGCCCTGGAAAAGGGGTTGATCACCGATAAGACCCTGATTGTGGAGCCCACAAGCGGGAACACCGGAATCGCCCTGGCCTTTGTCTGCGCAGCCAAAGGGCTTTCTCTCTGCCTGACCATGCCGGAGAGTATGAGCCTGGAGCGGCGCAAGCTCTTGAAACATCTCGGGGCCGAACTGGTTTTGACCCCGGCCTCCGAGGGCATGAAAGGGGCCATAGCCAGGGCCGGGCAAATTGCAGGCGAGGCCGGGGATTCGTTCATTCCGGATCAGTTCTCCAATCCGGCCAATCCCACGATCCACAGGCAGACCACGGCTGAGGAGATCTGGACGGATACCGCGGGAGAGATCGATTATTTTATCGCCGGGGTCGGCACTGGAGGCACCATCACCGGTGTGGGCCGGGTCTTGAAAGAGAGGAATCCAGACTGCAAGGTTCTGGCTGTAGAGCCGACCGGCTCCCCGGTGCTCTCCGGCGGCCAGCCCGGTCCGCACAAGATCCAGGGGATCGGGGCCGGTTTTGTCCCTCAGGTCCTCGATCGCTCGCTTTTAGACGAAGTACTTTGTGTGAGCAACGAACAGGCCATGTCCATGGCCCGCCGGCTGGCTGATGAGGAAGGGATCCTGTGCGGCATCTCTTCCGGGGCCGCAGTGGCCGCCTGTCTGCAGGTAGCTGCTCGCCCTGAAGCCGCAGGGAAGCACATCGTTACTGTCCTGGCCAGCACCGGGGAACGTTACCTGAGCACCGAGCTCTTCCTCGATCAGTAGCAGTACTTTGCCGGTTTTGAACATAAGATCTTGAATAGCGGACTGGAGGAGAAATGTCCTTGAAAAAAAAGATGTCTGTCCTGGCCCTGGTCGGCTTGTTTGCCCTGTTTGTTTCGGCCGGATCCGGTTTTGCCGGGGTAAAAACCGTTGAATTGACGATTCCCGGCTGCGGCAGCTGAGGCTCGGCCGACAGGATAAGGTCTATCCTGAACTGGGTAACAGGTGTTAAGGAAGTTAAGGTGAACAGCAGCAACGAAACCGCCACTGTGACCTATGATGAACAAAAGACCGGTCTGAATGAAATCAGAACTGCCTTGAAAAAGGGTGGTTATCCGGTCCAAGGGGAACAGGATTTTGTGGAAAGAGAGTAAGGTCGATTCAAACCTTGGCCTGGCCGGCATCTTTGAAGTAGATTGAAGTGGTTCCACAGACATTTTTTCAGTCATTTCGACTTCAATCTTTTGCAGTGAAGTCTCACCAAAGGGAAGCACGTTATTCGAGCAGTTTTCTCTTCAGGTCTCTTTGCCGGAAAGCTGGCTTTCCAAGCCGACGGTCTTTTCCACAGGGAGCACAAAGGCAATGCCGGTTCCGGGTTCGCTGAACCTCCCGCTCTCACGGATAGCCGTGAGAAGAGGATCCACTTTTGTTTCCTCGGCCAGGATGAGAATGACGTCGGTCCTGATATCCAGGCTCAGGCCGAAAAACGTTTTCGCCTCGTGCAAACCTGTTCCCGAGGCGGCGATGATGGTCGCCCCGGTCGCCCCGGCCTTTTTTGCCGCCTGAACGACCTTGTCGGTCAGATTCGGTTTGACTGTGGCCACGATACACTTACCGGCCATAGGGGGGCCTCCTTGTCTGTTTGATCAGATTACCTTGGTTGTACCGGGTTTGCTTCATGATTGATCGTTCTTTTTGCTGCGCTTTTTGACCCGCCACTGAGCTATCTGGGCATACCCCAGAACAGAAATGATCGGGAAAAGGCTGGCAAAGGCGATGAGTCCGAATCCGTCCAGGGCCGGACTCCGGCCGGGGACCGTGGAGGCAAGCCCCAGGCCGAGGGCAGCGACCAGAGGGACGGTGACCGTGGACGTGGTCACCCCGCCGGAATCGTAGGCCAGGGGGATGATCATCCTGGGGGCCAGCAGGGTCTGGATGGCCACGATGATGTATCCGCCCAGGATATAGAGATAAAGAGGTGTGCCGGTCACGATGCGGAAGGTCCCCAGGGAGATGCCTATGGCTACCCCCAGGGCGACGGCAAGGCGCAGTCCCAGGGAGGAAACCGCACCGCTGGAGGCATCCTGGGCTTTATGGGCCACTGCGATGAGCGAGGGTTCGGCAATTGTGGTGGAAAAGCCGATGAGAAAGGCAAAGAGGTAGATCCAGCCGTAATCGGCCCAATTCATGCCGGATCCGCTCTGGGCCATGTCGGCCAGCTGCAGGGCCATGGTCCGGCCGACCGGGAAGAGGGCCAGGTCCAGACCTCCTAAGAAACAGGCCAGGCCGGCCAGGACCAGGCAGAATCCGAAGATGATCCTACCGGGCCTGGGGATGGGCTGCCTGAGAACGACCAGCTGAAAGAAGACCAGCAGCCCCAGGACCGGCAGGACGTCTCTGCCTGTGTTCAGCAGCAGGGTAAGGGGGGTGAACAGGTGTTCCATAATCAGTGTTTGATCAATCCGAAAATCATGACGAAAAACATGGGGGTCAGAGAGGCCAGGGCGATGAGTCCGAATCCGTCGATTAAAGGATCTCTGCCTCGGATGGACCTGGCCAGCCCCACACCGAGCGCGGTGACCAGGGGCACCGTGACCGTGGAGGTGGTTACCCCGCCCAGATCGTAAGCCAGCCCGACTATCTCCTTGGGTGCGAACACGGTCATGACCATGATCAGAAAATATCCGGAGACGATTAGAAGGGGCAGGGACCAGCCGCGCAGGATGCGCAGGACACCGAGGACGATGGCCGCGCCGACTGACAGGGCCACGGTCAGGCGGACCCCGAGGGCGTAGCTCTCCAGGGAGGAAGAGGAGTCTTTGATGAGTCCTGCCGCGGCCGCAGCCTGGGCACCTTCCTTGGTTACCGCGATCAGGGCCGGTTCGGCAACAGTGGTCCCGAATCCGAGGGCAAAGGAGAACACCAGGAGCCAGGTCAGACTGCCTTTGCGGGTGAACTCCTCGGCCAGGCTTTCCCCCAGGGGAAAAAGCCCGATATCCAGCCCGACGACAAAAAAGGCCAGGCCGATGATGACCAGAACCAGTCCGGTCAGGGCGGAGATGAGTTCAGGGAATGGCTGGCGCAGGACCAGAAGTTGAAACAGGCCGATGACGGTCACTATGGGGGCCAGGTCCCGGCAGGAGCCGAGCAGGGCCTGACCCAGGGCCTGAAACAGCTTCAGGGGGATGATCCGGGACATACCTTAGAACTCGGCTCGTTGCTTTTTCTGGAGGAAGAATGGTTGGATCATGTTTGGAGTTTTTGCAGGATCCGTGATCACGGTTTGTAAAACAAAAACCGGCTCAGCAAGATGCAGCGAACCATCTGAGCCTTTCAGGGCTTTTCCCGCCGCCTGCATGATGGAGGCCAATTTGAAACAGGTTAGCCGATTTTACAAGCCATGGCAAGAAAGCCTGAAGAGAGCCCTGGCGACAGCTGGTGTGGCTTGACAAGGATGAGGTTTTCTGCAAAGGAAGCGGGCAGCCATAAATTTTGAATATGAGGCAGGTTATGGAAATTTTCAATACAATTCAGGTTACTCTTGAGTTAAGTCGAGTGCAGAAGAGGCTTCACTTTGAAGACCCTGACAGGGTGCAGCATCTCATCGACACTGCTCTGTCCTGCATCGTCCCCAGGGCGGCCTTCAGGGACGTCTATTCGGATTCAAAGCAGGATATGGGGGTGGTTCTCGAGGGCATCGAGTTTCAAAGTACGGTCTTACGGAAAAACCTGGAAAACATAGGCCGGGTCTTTCCCTTTGTGATTACCATCGGGGACAGTCTCGAACAACAAGCTGCAGAGTACGAGGATCTTCTTGACCGCTATCTTCTGGATAAGATCGGTGACCTGATCCTGATTCAAGCCAGGAGGCAGCTGCAAAACCACCTGCAGCAGCGCTACGGGTTCAAAAAGCTCTCAAGCATGAGTCCGGGGTCGCTTCCGGACTGGCCGCTTCAGGAGCAGGAGAAACTCTTTTCCCTCCTGGGCGATGTTCAGGGGAAGCTGGGAGTTGGACTCAATGAGAGTCTGCTGATGCTCCCCAGAAAGTCGGTTTCCGGTCTCTATTTTCCCACAGAGGTCAGTTTCTTCAGTTGTCAACTCTGTCCGCGGCAGAACTGTGAAGAGAGGAAGGCGGCCTTTGATGAAAGCAAGGTCAAGGAATACGGCCTTCCGGAACGGAGCCGTCCCGGGAGTGAACCAAAAAGCAACGTCCCTGTATGACGGCCGCAAGAATAACGTATCCTGTATGCTGACTCACAGTTTCTGCCATTTTCCGGGTATTGGTCCGAAACGGGAAAAGCAGTTCTGGCGGAAAGGAATCCGTACCTGGCAGGACTTGCTCCTCAAGGGCGAAAAAGATGTCCTTACCAGGCAGGATCAACACTGGCAGACCCTGGTGGAAGAATCCATTCGTCAGTTGGAGAGGGGCAATGCCGAATACTTCGCCGGACTTCTGCCCCGATCAGAAATGTGGCGTCTTTTTGGGGAATTCAAGGATCAGACAGCTTATCTCGACATCGAAACCACCGGAACGGGGCAGGGGCTGGATCATATCACCTGCATCGGTCTCTTTGACGGCAGTTCGGTCCAGTCTTTTGTCCAGGGGCAGAACCTGGAGGAGTTCGCCGACCGGATTCTGGAGTATAAGCTCCTGGTCACCTTCAACGGGGCCTGTTTTGATGTGCCCTTCATCGAGAGGGAGCTGCAGATCGCCATGCCCGCAGCCCATATCGATCTTCGTTTTCTGCTCAAGAGCCTCGGCTACGCCGGAGGCTTGAAATCCGTGGAACGGCAGTTCGGGCTGGACCGGGGATGCCTCAGCAACGCCGACGGGTACCTGGCCGTCCTGCTCTGGAAGAGATTCGAAGCAACGGCCGAAAAACGGGTTCTGGAGACCCTTCTGGCCTACAATGCCGAAGACGTCATCAATCTGGAAGTCCTTATGGCCAAGGCCTATCAGCTAAAAAGAGCAGCCTGTGCCCTCACCGCCGATACTGTTACCGACACCTGCCTTGACAAGAGCCAGCCCTTCCCCAATCCTTATTGCGTCCATCCCGAAGTTCTGGACTGATACCAGCCTGTTTTTAAAATCAGGGTCTGAAGTAGAGATAGCACAGGCCCGGCCGCCGGTTTTTTCTGAAGACTTTATTCGAGGCAGCGTCCAAGTCGTAATTTAGGTCAACTGCCGCTATTGACAAGCCGTGTTTTGAAGCTTACACAAAGAGGCACATCGGGCAATTAGCTCAGTCGGATAGAGCGCCAGCCTCCGGAGCTGGAGGCCGCAGGTTCGAATCCTGCATTGCCCACCATTTGGGTGAAATGGGCGGCTGGGGTAGAACAGCCGCCTTTTTTATATAGTGCTTGGACGAAACCTCACCCATCTCTTTCGTCACTGCAAAATTTTGAAATCCTCATGTATTGGAATACACTGTGGTTTCAAAATTTATTGTTCCTCGTATCTGGGCAAGTTTACGTCCAATCACCATTTTCGTTCAGACACTAGATAGTTATACAAGAAAGTTCATGCAGATTAGATAGATAATGGTCAAATTTGTTAAAAAAAGAGTGGACGTGGAGGAGGCGGATTATACCGAGGTCTATAAGCCGGGTGAAGAGCATGTGCCCGAGTTTCGGCCCCAGGAGACCAACCTCTTTTTCATCGGCCTCCGGGGCAGCGGCAAGACCGCTCTGGCCGCGCAGGTAGCCAGGGAACTGGGCACTTCTTTTCTGGATACGGACGATCTGGTCATGGAGCGGACAGGCCTCTCCATTGCAGAATATGTTCGAGCCCATGGCTGGGAAGAATTTCGGCTTCAGGAGCAGGATTGCCTGAAGGAGATAGGTGCTGGACAGGGCCGGATCGTGGCCACTGGAGGAGGCATTGTTCTTCTGCCGGAGAATCGCCGGCTTCTCAAGGCAGGCGGCCGTGTCTTTTACCTGCAGGCTGACGTCGGGCTGCTAGCGGCCAGGCTGCGCAGAGATCCTGAACAGTCCAGGCGGCCCCCCCTGAGCGATCTTTCCCTTGAAGAGGAACTGGCCCGGACCTTAAGGCAAAGGGAGCCGCTCTACTATGAATGCATGGACTACATCCTCCAGGCCGGCAAGTCCCTGGGCGAGCTGACCAGCGACGTCTTGACCATGCTCAGGCCGGATAAGGCCGTTTTTCAGGAAGACGAGGGTCTCGATTCCTGAATCCCGGCATCTTATGTGCAGCAATGCAGTCAAGGCTGGAAAGGCTGTTTCTTGCAGAAAACGAAGCTCTTATAAGTAAGGTGGCCAAATGTTCGATATGCTTCATGCCGCGCAAGCTGCCGGCCAGTGGACCGGCTTTCCCTTTGGACCGGGCCTGGCCGGCAGCTGGCTCCTCGCGATCTGCAAGTTCCTGTTCATAGGACTGGTCCTGGCCCTGATTATGTGGATACTGCGCAGGGTATTCGGACCCGGAGGTTTTCTCCGGGACAGGGAGCTGGACAGGGAGGCGGCGGAGGAAAGACAGAACAGGCGGGAAGCCAGGATGGTTTTAGAGCAAAGGCTGGCCAGGGGAGAGATCAGTCCGGAAGATTACACAAAGCGGAAAGAAACCCTCGAGGGTTGAGTCATGGGGATCGCAGGCTCTATCCAAAAATTTGAGGAGTATGTGACCCGCTTTGCCCGGGAAACAGCCCCGGAGCAGAAGAACATCGACCTCAAAAAAGATCATACCCTGCGGGTGCTTGAGGAGGCCCGCCGGATAATCGTTTTTCTCGGTCTTGCCCAGGATCAGGCTTGTCCTGTGGAATTGGCCGCATTGTACCATGATCTGGGCCGGTTCCTGCAGTTTGCGATGTACAGGACGTTTCAGGACCGGCTAAGCATCAATCACGGTCTGCTGGGATACCGGGAGCTGAAAAAAACCGATTGGCTGAACAACCTGTCCGGGCCGGATAAGAAGCGGATCCTGTTGACGGTGCTCATGCACAATCGGGCCGAAATGGCCAGGGGGTTGCCGATCCGTTTGGACACCATGCTGAGAATTGTCAGGGATGCGGACAAGCTGGATGTGGTATCGGTCCTCATGGCCCATCTAACACCCGGGGCGCAATACAATCCCGTCGTCACCCTGGGGCTTGCCGATGAACCGGAGCGGTTCAGCAAACCGGCCCTGCAACAGGTCGAGTCCAGACGTATGGTCCGCTACGAGCAGATGAAGCGGCTCAACGATTTCAAGCTCCTGCTTCTGAGCTGGATCTATGACCTGAATTTTGCCTGGACCAGGCAGGAATTTCTGAGAAGAGAGTATGTGCAGCAGATCATGCAGACCTTGCCTCAGTCTAAGGAAATGAGGACCCTGGAACAGCAACTGCTTGCTGATCTGGTCTGACCTTGGCTTGGCGTCAAGGGTTCCGGGGAAAAGTTCAGCTTTCACTGCTGGACGAAACAAGGATCCCCTGTCCAAGAAGGAAACGGTCTATTGTCCTTTCTCGTTCTCCAGCCGGACCTGTTGCTGGTAATAGGCGGCCCCGACCCCCAGGTCGGTCAGCCTGGCCTGGATAAGCTGGTTCACCCCGCCTCCCAGACGCATCCAGTCCCCGCGGCGGTAGACAACGGTTCCCGGTTCCAGACTGGGGTCAAAGACCAGGTCCACCTCCAGCCTGCCCAGGGGGGCGACCAGGAAGGTCTTCTGGTTCAAATCCAGTTCCGGCACCCCTGGCGCCCTGGGGTGGCATTCGACCCTGGGGGGCAGGACATGCTCCGCCGGCAGGATCTGGGAATGGATGAAGTTCTTGTTGACCAGGCTGAGCAGCCGTAAGGGATAGGCCGGGTCGGGCTGCGGCTCCGGACTGATGGAAGTGATCAGATGGAAGCGGCCGTCCGGGTGGTCGGTGCCGTCTTGAAAAACCACCGGGTCCTGCTCGACCCAGGCGAAGCCTCTGCTTTTGAGTTTTTCCAGGTCCAAGTCCGGCGCGTAAGGTCTCAGGCAGTTTTCCAGACATCTGTCCCTGGAAGGGAGGCGGACCGGGGCTCCGAGCCGCTCGTTCAGCTCCTTGGCCATGCCGAGATCGCTGCGGACGCCGGGAGGGGGAGAAACGACACGGCTGACGTATTGCAGGCCGTGGTGCATGCAGGAACCCACCAGGTCTTCCTCTTCCCACATCAAGGCCGGCGGCAGGATGAGGTCGGCGCAAGCCGCTGTGTCGGTCATGAAGGCGTCGACCACCACCAGGCAGTCTATTCCGGCGAAGACCTCGGCCAGGCGCCGGCTGTCCGGGGCCTGGTTGACAACATTGCTGCAGGCGATCCAGGCCAGGTCGATGCCGGGAGTGGCCTGTTCGATCTCCGAGCCGATGATCGGGAGATTGAAGGAGCGGTTGGAAGTCGGCTCCAGCCAGGAAAGATCCAGGAGATGGTTCGAGGAGATGTTGAAGTAGATGCCGCAACCTTTTTGTCCCACCTTGCCGCTCTGCCAGGCCAGGGCATCGATCCACCTGATGGTCTCCCCGCCGAAGACATGCCGCTGCAGGCCCCAGCCGAGGAGGCTTGCGACCGACTCTTGGGCATAGATCCCGGCCAGAAACCGGATATCGTCCTGGCCGACCCCGGTCAGGTCCTGGAGTTCAGTCAAAGAGTAGCGATCCAGGATAGCTTTGTGCGCCTGCAGACCTTGACATTGTTTCTGACGCTCGGAATCCAGGCCGCTGCTGTCGTGGAGGACCTTTAAAACGGCCAGGGCCAGGAAGCGGTCCCGGCCCGGGCTAATGGTTATGATCCGGTCGGAAAAGGAGCGAAAGGCACGGCCTCCGGGGCAGATGCTCAGGACTCTGGTCCCGTGTCGGCGCGCCTTGTGCACGATAGAGGCCAGGTGCCTGGAGCTCGAGGTGATTTCCCGGCCCCAGTTCACGATCCAGGAGGCGCTTGCCAGGTCCCGGATATCGTTGTGCTTGAGAGATCCGAAGTCCTGTTTGCTGGCCCGGATTCCGGTCTGATCGCAGAGAGAGCCGTGGGTGACGCTGCAGCCCAGGCTGCGGAAAAACCAGGCCGCTGTTTCCTTGGTCACCCCCCTGGCCCCGCCGTCATGGATATGCAGAAGCCGGGAGGGATCCCGGGCCAGGATAGGTTTTATCTTTTTTGCACAGAAATCCAAAGCCTGATCCCAGGAAATCTCCTGCCAGCCTCCTTCTTTCTTGAGCAAGGGGGTGGTGATCCGGTTCCTGCTCTGCAAGCGGCGCAGATGGTTCTGGATTTTTGCGCAGGTCAGCCCTAAAGTGACGGGGTGCTCGGGATTGCCTTCGATGGAAAAGCCCTTGTCGTTTTCTGTCACCACGAGGGAACAGGCATCGGGACAGTCTTTCGTGCAGGCGGTGAGCATGGCTTCCTCCTTACCTGGGTCGAATCAGCTCGGTGAACGAAATATGTCTATTATATCTATTGTAAGCTTCTGGAACAAGAAAATAAAGAGGTTTTTTTCAATGAAAAAACAATTTGATTTCAGCCTGTACCTGGTCACAGACCAGGGCGCCTGTCTGGGGCAAGAACTGCTCGAAGTCATCCGCCAGGCGGTCCGGGGGGGAGTAACCGCGGTCCAGCTTCGGGAAAAACAGGCCCAGACAAGACAATTTGTCGAACTGGCCGGAAAAGTCAAGGCTCTATTGGCAGACACCCCGATCCCTCTCGTCATCAATGATCGGGTTGATGTTGCCCTGGCCGCGGGAGCTGACGGAGTCCATCTCGGACAGGAGGATATGGATGTCCCGGATGCCAGAAAAATCATGGGCCCAGAACTGATCCTCGGCCTTTCCGTGAACGCCCCGGAACAGGTGCAGGAGGCCAACAAGCTGGAGGTCGATTATTTCGGGGCCGGACCGATCTTTCCCACCCCGACCAAAAAAGACCACAAAACTCCTCTCGGTGAACAGGGCCTGCAAGTCGTCGTCAAAGCCTCCCAAAAGCCGGTCGTGGCAATCGGTGCGATCACGGCTGAAAACTGCCCGGCCGTCTGCAAGAAAGGTGTGGCCGGGATCGCGGTGGTTTCAGCCATTTGTTCCGCGGCCTCCCCTGAAAAGGCGGCCCGGGAACTTAAGGCCTGCCTGGCTGCACAGGGAACCAAATATCCGCTTTGAGTCTTTGGACTGTAAAAGACTTGCCAGACAACGCGGTACGAGTTAGCATTGCCGCTATTCGATTGGGGTGTTCTGCTTGTGGCGGAACTGAGATCAGACCCATGGAACCTGATACAGTTCATACTGTCGTAGGGAATCGGATCGCTTCTCGGGATCTTCTCCTTGACGAAACAAGACTCGACCCGGTCCTTTCTCTAGACAACCCTCATAGAACCCCACTCACATTCCGGAACAGGAGACCTGTTTTTTCAAACTTCTATTTCGACAAGGAGGCGCGTATGGCCTTGGAAGAAGTCGTTGTCACCGAAGCGATCATGACGGAGTACTACAACAAGTTCATGTCCAGCCTGGAGCTGGACGTGGCCGTGGTCGGAGGCGGACCATCCGGGATGACCGCTGCCTGGCGGCTGGCCGAGCAGGGGGCGAACGTCGCCCTTTTCGAACGTAAGCTGTCCATAGGCGGAGGCCTCTGGGGCGGCGGCATGACCTGGAACACCATCGTGGTCCAGTCGGAGAGCAAGCATATTCTGGAAGAAGCCGGCATTCCGATCAAGGAGTTCAAACCGGGATATTTCACGGCCGATGCAGTGGCCGCGACTACCATTCTGGCCTCGCGGGCTGTCTTGAGCGGTGTCAAGTTCTTCAACTGCATCACGGTGGAAGATCTTATGCTCCGTGAAATTGACGGCCGGAAACGGGTGACCGGACTGGTCATCAACTCCAGTTCGGTGGAGGTGGCCGGCCTGCATGTCGATCCTCTGGTCATCAAGGCCGGGTATGTCATCGAAGCCACCGGTCACCCCCTGGAGCTTCTCCAGACTCTGGTCCGCAAGAACGATGTCCGCCTGAACACGCCGTCCGGCAAAATAGAAGGGGAGCAGTCCATGTGGGCGGAGCGGGCCGAGACCGACACCCTGAAAAATTCCGGCGAGATCTTCCCGGGGGTCTATGTGACGGGCATGGCGGCCAATGCGGCCATGGGCTCTTACAGAATGGGTCCTGTCTTCGGGGGTATGTTTTTGTCCGCGGAAAAAGTGGCCAAGGAGATCTCCGGCAAACTCGGCAAATAAAAATTTCAGCGTGAAGTGCTGACCCCGATCCTGGGGCACATGAAGGAGACAGGGCAGAGGCTGCAAAAGGGCGAGACAGGCTTGCACATGGTCTGGCCGAAGGCCACCAGCAGCTTGTTGTATTCTCTCCAATAGCGACGGTCCAGTTTTTTGCGCAGGGCAAACTCGGTTTCCTCCGGAGTCCTGGTGGCCACATAGCCGATGCGGTTGCTGATCCTGTGGACATGGGTGTCCACACACAGCCCCGGCTTGCCGAAACCCTCGATCAAGACCAGATTGGCTGTCTTGCGCCCGACCCCGGGAAGCCGCAGCAGCTCTTCCAGTGTGTCCGGGACCCGGCCCTGGTGCTCTTTTAGCAATATCCGGCTGATTTCTTTCAGCCGGCCTGCCTTGGTCTGATAAAAACCCACCGGATAGATCAAGTCGGCCAGGATCTTGCGGTCCAGCCCGGCGATTTTCTCCGGAGTGTCGGCTTTTTTGAAGAGCCTGGCTGCGGCCTCCGAGGTGACTTCATCCTTGGTACGCAGGGAGAGGAGCGTGGCGGCCAGGATTTCAAAGGGAGTCCTGCCTTTCTCTGCAGCCAGGCTGACGACCGGGGCCTTGCTCTGCGGGTAAAATTGGCGTAAGATAGAGATAAATCGATGGATATCGAACTCGGTCATGGCAATGGCTGTCTGCTGTATCGCGGGTGAAGGCTTACCGGAAAAAGCGCTGCCTCTGCGCAGAGCTTTGTCTGGGATATAGTGTGGAAATCGTGTCAGGTCAAATATCCGGTTTGCGTTTGCGTAAACCGGATATGAGGAACGGAGTATGAAAATAGCGGTAATAGGCGGCGGGGCCTGGGGCACGACCCTGGCCAATATGCTCAGCGGCAAAGGCTATGAGATCCGCCTTTGGGTCAGGGAACCGGAACTCGCGGCCGAGATCAGGGCAAAGAGAGAAAATGCCCGGTTTCTGCCGGGAGTCAGGCTGGAAAGAGGGTTGCGGATTGAGAATGATCCCGGCGCTGCTGCAAAAGGGGCGGATCTTTACCTCCTGGTGGTGCCCTGTCAGTATCTGCGTTCGATGCTGAAACAACTGTCCGGTTTTATGGTTCATAATCCAGTTATCGTCTGTGCCAGCAAAGGGATCGAGCTTGTGAATCTGAAGATGATGTCTGAAGTGGTTCAGGAGGAACTCGAGCACCTGGATCCAAAGTTCGGGGTCCTGTCAGGTCCTTCCTTTGCCGGGGAGGTCAGCCGCGGACTGCCTACAGCCGTGTCTCTGGGCTGCGCCCGGAGAGAGACCGGGAATTGGCTGCAGGATGTCCTGTCCACAGACAGTTTCCGGGTTTACTACAACGATGATTTTCGCGGGGTCGAGCTGGGAGGGGCCTTGAAGAACGTGATGGCCATCGCTTCAGGGATTTCAGACGGACTCGGCTTCGGGACCAACACCAGGGCGGCTCTGATCACCAGGGGCTTGGCCGAGATGTCCAGACTCGGCCGGTCTCTGGGAGCCAGGGAGAGGACCTTTATGGGCTTGTCCGGTTTGGGGGATCTGGTACTGACCTGTACCGGAGACCTCAGCCGGAACAGACAGGTCGGCCTGCGCATCGGCCGGGGCGAGAAACTGGAGGAAATCATGGCCGGAATGCAGATGGTGGCTGAAGGAATCAAGACCACCGAAGCGGTCTATCAGCTGGGCCGAACATGCGGGGTGGAAACCCCCATAACCGATCAGGTCTTTGCGGCGCTTTTTCAAGACAAAGATCCCGGCCAGGCGGTCAGGGATTTGATGCTGCGGGAACTGAAGGAGGAATGAAACAGAGGCCAGAGGTCAGCCCTGCCTCTGGCAGTGCTGACATGTAACTATTGAATATTTATGAAAATAACTGCTAGGCTTTTAACTTATTTTGTTTATTTCGATTGCTGCCAGTTTGATCGGGATAGAAACTTCGTGTTTATTGAATAACCCAGTCCTTGGCAGAGAGATTCTTCGTTCGCTGACTCACTCAGAATGACAAGAATGCGGACTCACTCAGACCTGTCCCGAGTCTTCGAAGGAATGACAAGAATTTTGGTATAGTGATACGTGAGATAGCATAATTGGAAAAGTAAATAGATACTGATCCACTATGATAGCACCGACAAAGACGGCTGCTTAATTGTAAAGCCTTTCTTTGAAGAAAGGCAAGGTGGATCAGTATAAGGCGGATCAGTATGGAAAGTGAAATGATGAAGGCCAACCTGCTCCTGGAGTCTTTGCCGTACATCCGGGAATTTTACGGTCAAACCGTAGTCATCAAGTACGGCGGCCACGCCATGCAGGAGGAGAAACTGAAGAAGGGCTTCGCCCTGAATGTGGTCCTCTTGAAATATATCGGGGTCAATCCGGTCATCGTCCACGGCGGCGGCCCTCAAATCGGTCAGCTCCTGGCACAGCTCGGGATAGCCAGCACCTTTCGGCAGGGACTCAGGGTCACGGATCAGGCCACCATGGATGTCGTGGAAATGGTCCTGGCGGGCCGGGTGAACAAAGAGATCGTCAATTCCATCAATCTAAACGGGGGCAAGGCCGTGGGCCTGTCCGGCAAGGACGGGGATCTGATCAGGGCCAAAAAGCTGGAAATGGTCGTTTCCAGTAAGGATGCCCCTCCGGAGATCATTGACCTGGGAAAGGTGGGCGAGGTTGAGCATATCGAGACCAGACTGATCGAGAGTCTGACCAGAGAGGGTTTCATACCGGTTATTGCCCCGGTAGGCGTGGACAAAAAAGGGGAAACCTACAACATCAACGCCGATGCAGTGGCCGGGGCGTTTGCCAGAGCCCTGGGAGCCAGGCGGCTGATCCTGCTGACCGACGTGCCCGGGGTCATGGTCAATGAAGAACTTGTCTCCAGCCTGACCAGGGAGAAGACCCTGGAGTTGATTGAAAACAAGACCGTAACCGGAGGGATGATTCCGAAGCTCAAATGCTGTCTGGAAACGGTGGCGGCCGGGGTGCAGAAAGCACATATCATTGACGGCCGTCTGGAGAATTCACTGCTCTTGGAGTTGTTCACCAGGGCCGGCATCGGGACCGAGGTCGTCAGTTGACTTTCAGGCAGCGGACCAGGTTTCCGGAATCCTTTTTCTCCAGAGGTACCGGTTCCTGCCTGCAGCGGTCGTCGCTGAGCGGGCATCTGGTGTTGAAACGACACGCCTTGGGAGGGTTGAGGGGGCTGGGCACATCCCCGGAGAGCGGCTCTTCTTTCTGATCCGGCTCTGCATCCACGGTGGGTGTGGCTGCAAGCAGGGCCCTGGTGTAGGGGTGTTCCGGCGAGGCGAAGATCTTTTCCGTGGGGGCGTACTCCATGATCTGGCCCAGGTACATGACCGCCACCTGATGGCTCAGGTATCCGACCACGTTGAGGTCGTGGGAGATGAACAAATAGCTGACTGAAAACTCCTGCTGCAGGGTATACAAGAGGTTGATGATCTTGGACTGGATGGAGACGTCCAGGGCCGAGACCGGTTCGTCGCAGATGATCAGTTTCGGTTCGACCGTCAAGGCCCTGGCCAGCCCGATCCGCTGCCTCTGACCCCCTGAGAATTCATGGGGATAGCGCTTCCTGTCTTCTGGGCTTAGTCCCACCCGTTCCAAAAGCTGGCCTGTTTTTTCCTGGTATTGTTTCTTGGGCAGCCCCAGGACCTTGAGACCGTCTTCCAGGGTGGAAGCGACGGTCATCTTGGGGTTTAGCGAACCCTGCGGATCCTGGAAAATGATCTGTATTTCCCTGCGCAGGGGCTTGAATTCGCGCTCGCTCAGTCCGGAGATTTCCCTGCCTTTGTATAGAATCTCGCCCTGGTCAGGATGGAGGAGTTTGAGGAAAAGCCTGGCCAGAGTGGATTTGCCGCAACCGCTCTCCCCGACCAGCCCCAGAGTCTGCCCCGGCAGAACCTCCAGACTGACGTCATCCACGGCCTGGATCCAGCCCACGGGTCTCTGCAGGAATCCCCGGCGAACAGGAAAGTATTTCCTGACTCCTCGTGCCTTGAGGATAGCTTCCTGTTTCATAGGACTAATCAATTAACTGTATTTGTTGATCAAAACCAGTCAGGCGCTCCAGGCCGTCAGTGGTGACCAGGTGGGTGTCTTCGATGCCCACCACCCCTTTGCCCGGGATGATCAATTTCGGCTCCAGGGCGATGACCATGTTTTCTTCGAGCCTCATATCCTGCCCCTCGGCCAGAAAGGGAAATTCATCGAGTTCCAGCCCGATGCCGTGGCCGATGAAGCGAATCCGTTCGCTGTCGGCTCCCATGAACCAGTCAGCCAAGCCCCTGTCCCTGGTCCACTGCAGGGCGAAATCATAGAGCCAGCCGGCCCTGACTCCGGGTTTGGCCCGAATCTGCAGCTCCTCCTGGAGCTCGAGCATGGCCTGGTGGGCACTTACGAGTTCCGGGGGCAGCCCTTTGAGGGCAAAGATTCTGGTCTGGTCGGCCAGGTATCCGTTTCTGGCGAACACGTAATCCATAAGGATCGGTTCGTTGGCTCTTATCCTGGAAAGACCCGCCCCCTGGGGTACGGCCGGGCTCAGGCCTGCCCCTCCGGTTGGAGAGGCCAGGCAGCTTGCCAGAGCTGCCCCGGGTCCTGACATGAGATGACCATAGAAGAGCTCACCTCCAAAGAGCCGCATTCGGACCACCCCCTGATGCCCGCGCTTTCTGGCTTCGGCTTCAACCAGTCCGGCCAGCTCGATTTCCGTCATGCCTTCCCGAATCAGCCCTTTGACGCTGGCAGCCACTTCGGCGGCCATAGCGGCTGATCGCCGGATGCATTCCAGTTCATACCCGGACTTGACGGACCTTATCAGGCGGATGGAACTGGAGATGTCCACCAGGCTCGAATTTTTAAAGATCCGGGAGTAGCTCAGGTACAAAGAGGCCGGCAGGACATCCAGCTCCAGGCCGAGTCGACCGGGGAGCGTGAGTCCGGCATCCTGGATAAGGCCGCCGAGTTCTTTGGGGCTGGATAGCTTGACGATCGCGGCCAGGGAAGATTCCGACCTGGCCCTCTCCAGATTTTTACGGACCATGAGCAGGGGCCGGCCGGCCGCCGGGACGTAGAGGTGGGCCTGCTGGGTGGTCCCGGCGAAGTAGAAAAGGTCGGTGTTCTGCAGGATCAAGGCCCCGTCGATCTGCTGTCGGGCCAGGTGCTGCTGCAGGCTCGAAATGCGATGATCGAGTTCTGCCTTGGGGGTGATTGGGAAATATTCGAGCATGGGCTGGTTCTTCCTTTGAGCACTAAGGAGCTCAATTCATGAAGACGGTACGTATGTCAAGAGCTTGAGAGTCTTGCAGATGCGATCCTGCATGGGATTTCATCAGGCATTTTCGGAAATCGGGCCGGATCTCTTCAAGGGCTTGTTCCTGTCCAGGACGGGGCACCGGCTGAAGTGCCCCGGGCCGCAAGGTTCTAACCGGGGGCGGTGCACCCGGCAGGAGTCCTGCCGCATCGAGCACCTGGGATGGAAAGGGCACCCCGACGGCCGGAAAAAAGGAGCAGGGACGGTTCCGGGGATGCTGGGCAAAAGCGTCCCCCTCTTGGCGGTTCCGGGCAGAGAGGCCAGCAGGCCCCGGGTGTAAGGATGTGCGGGGTCCCGGATGACCTCCCTGACCGGTCCCTGCTCGACAATCAGGCCGGCGTACATGACATAGACCCTCTGGGCCAGGTTGGCCACAACTCCGAGGTCATGAGTGATGTACAGAATGGATCTGGAGCCGTCCTGGATGGTGGACTTGAAGAGCCTGATGATCTGGGCCTGAACCGTGACATCCAGGGCGGTGGTCGGTTCATCGGCAATGATCAGCTCAGGATTGCAGGACATGGCCATGGCGATCATCACCCGTTGCCTCTGCCCGCCACTTAGCTGGTGCGGGTAACTGGTCAATATGGTCTCCGGCGAAGGCAGACCGACATTGTCCAAGAGTTCGAGTAAACGGGGCTTGATATCTTTTTGTTCCAGGATCTCGTGGGCCAGGATGGTTTCCTGGATCTGTTCCTTGACCGTGAAGACGGGATTCAGGGAGGTCAGGGGATCCTGGAAGATCATGCCGATTCGTTTGCCCCGGATAAAACGCAGTTCATCTTCCCGAAGGTGGAGCAGGTCCCGGCCGGCAAAGACTATCCTTCCCTGTTCGATCCGCCCCGGAGGACGGGGGATCAGTCCGAGTATGGCCAGAGTGGAAACGGTCTTCCCGCAGCCCGATTCTCCGACGATGCAGACCGTTTCTCCCTGCTGGACATCATAGCTCAAGTTGTCAACGGCCCTGGCGATCATATCACCGCTGGAAAAAGAAACCTTCAGGTCCTGGACCGAAAGCAGTTTTTCCAGGCCAGAAGCTGGCCTAAATTGCGCTTTTGCATCTGCCTTCATTGAAACCTTTTAGTATCCAGTTTGAACCTCCGGCGTTATTACAGAGCTCTTTGCCGTTTTCTTAAATTTGGAACATTATTTGGACAAGTGTCTCTTTTTGGTTAAATTCGAAGCACGAAATTCGAAATCCGAAACAAGCACGAAATTCAAATTTTCAAAATTCTCAAACGAAGACAGGTAACAAATCCCAAATAGATTATATTGGTTAAAGTTAGACCACCTCTGACGTTTTGAATTTTGAATTTTTGTCATTTGAAATTTGTTTCGAATTTCGTGCTTCGAATTTCGAGATTATGTCCAATTTTGAAGTCATTAAAAAATATATTCAATTATTTTAAATTATTAATTTTGAGCATCAAAACGCTGATACGAAGTCTGTATTATGGTCTTTAAGAAAAAGTTATCGGTTATACTTACGCTCGAAAATCCAAAATCATACAGCCGCGAATCAATCCGGAAATACCGCCCCTTTGTCCGCGCTTGAGACCAGGGAAGCGTATCTGGCCAGGTAGCCTGACCTGACCTTAGGTTCGAAGCAAAATGTTTGCAGCCTTTCTTTTATTTCCTGGTCCGACAATTTCAGGTTCAGGGTTTTCCCCGGAATATCGATCTCGATGATGTCGCCGTCCTTGATCGCAGCCATGGGTCCTCCGGCCGCTGCCTCCGGGGAGCAATGGCCTATGGCCGCTCCCCGGCTGGCTCCGGAAAAACGCCCGTCCGTTATCAGGGCCACTTCCTTGTCCAGATCCATTCCGGCCAAAGCCGAAGTGGGGGAGAGCATCTCCGGCATGCCCGGACCTCCTTTGGGACCTTCAAAACGGATGACCAGGACTTCGCCCTTTTGGACCCTGCCCTCGGCAATCGCCTGGAAGGCTTCCCCTTCGGAATCGAATGTCCTGGCCGGACCGGAGTGTTTGAGCATCTCCTCGGCTACCGCAGCCTGCTTGACCACAGCCCCATCAGGAGCCAGGTTTCCGGTCAAGATCGCCAATCCACCGGTTTCGTGCACCGGCTGGTCCACTGTCCGAATCACGGAGTTGTCTTTTATGCCGGCCCCGATTTCAGTGAGCATTTCCCCAACCGGCATTGCCGAGACCGTCAAAGGATGGGAGTGAATGAGGCCGGTTCGCAACAGTTCGGCCATGATGGCCGGAATCCCACCGGCATAAAAGAGATCCTGGACATGATGCGGGCCGGCCGGGGCAATGGAGGTCAAGTGGGGGATTTTTTCAGTAAAGTAATCGAAATCCTTGAGGCCGAGGTCGAGTCCGGCATAATAGGCCATGGCCGGGAGGTGCAAAGCGGTGTTGGTGGATCCGCCCAGAGCCATATCCACGGCCATGGCGTTTTCAAAGGCCTCTCTGGTCATTATCTCTCTAGGCTTGGTCCCCTGGTTTGCCAGATTCACCGCCTGCCGTCCAGTTTCTTTGGCCAGCCAGGTTCTTTCCGCGTATGTGGCCGGGATGCTGCCGTTAAAGGGCAGGGCCATGCCCAGGGCTTCGGAGAGATGACTCATGGTGTTGGCCGTGAACATACCTGAACAGGAACCGGCTCCCGGGCAGGCACAACATTCATATTCCCTGAGTTCCTCTTCGGTTATTCTGCCCCTTTGAAAGCGGCCCACGGCCTCGAAGACCTTGTCCAGCCCGACGTCCCGGTTGTTTACTCTTCCCGGCAGCATGGGGCCTCCGGAGAGGAATATCGAGGGGATGTTCAAGCGGGCCGCCGCATTGAGCATGCCCGGGATGATCTTGTCGCAGGAGGCAAGCAGGACCAGGCCGTCAAAAGGGTGGGCCTGGGCCATGATTTCAATGGAGTCGGCGATCAGTTCCCGGCTGGGCAGGGAGTACTTCATGCCCTCATGGTTCATGGCGATCCCGTCGCAGACCCCGATGGTGTTGAATTCAACCGGGGTGCCCCCGGCGGCGTATATTCCGGCCTTGACCGCTTGGGCCAGCTTATCCAGGTGCATGTGGCCGGGTATGATTTCAGTAAAAGAATTGGCGATGCCGATAAAGGGCTTTTCCAGCTCCCGGTCGGTAAATCCGTCGGCCCGCAACAACGAGCGGTGGGGGGTCCGCTGTGGGCCTTTGGTCATCAGATCGCTTCGCTTTTCCATCTTGGTCCTCCTCTCATATCCGGTTGGCTCCTGCGGGCCGTGAAGTCCGCAGGAGCCAACCGGATAATACTATGTTATACATGCTACTTGCCGCAACAATCGTTTGTTTCAAAGAACCTCGGCTTTGGTTGGAAAAGCCAAGATTGAGGCGGCTGGAAATCCCGCTTTCCCTGCACACATGAAGGTTGTATCAATTCTGGGCTCGGAGTTCAACAGGCAACCCTCGGTTGCAAAACAGACTGAAAATATTCCTTGACTAGAAAAAAAAAAAAGAATATGTTTTTTGTTTATGCCTTGTTCCATTAGTGCGCTTGTGAAATTCGGCAAATTCCAGCCGCAATGGCGGATACGCTGATACAGCGCATTTTGGCATTTAAAAGCAATCTCAATTATATCCAGTTTGGGCTGCCGGATTTTAGTCTGGGTTAACCGGATATAGGTTTTTTCGGAGGAGAACAGCTATGTATGCTATCGTTGAAAATTCCGGGAGGCAATACCGGGTTCAAGAGGGACAGATCCTGAATGTGGAGAAACTCGAGGCCGAAGTCGGTTCCGAGGTCTTGCTGGACAAGGTGCTTCTGGTCCACGGCCAGGACGGAGTCAATGTCGGGACTCCCTATGTCCAGAGCAAGGTGGCCTGCGAGGTGGTCGAGCATGGCCGGGAAAAGAAGGTTGCTGTCTTCAAGCATAAGAAACGGAAGGATTATCGTCGCAAAGCCGGTCACAGGCAGTGGTACACCAGGTTGAAGGTCAAGGGGATTGAGATATAGGAGGCGCACATGGCACATAAAAAGGCAGGCGGAAGCTCCCGCAACGGCCGGGACAGTCAGGGACAGCGAAGAGGCGTGAAAAAGTACGGCGGCCAGAGCGTCAAGGCCGGCCAGATCCTGGTCAGACAACTCGGAACCAGGGTCCATCCCGGGGATAATGTCGGAATGGGCAGGGATTACACCTTGTTCGCCAAGGTCGACGGCAACGTCAAATACGAAAAGTACACCCGGAAACGCAAGATGAAAACAAGGGTCAGTATTGAGGCAGCCGCCTGAGGACAGGTTGTCGCTGTCTCCCCGGTCTATTGCCGCACCCAGGGATGAATCCTCAGGTTAAGGTGAGATTGATGTTTGCTGACCAGGGCGGAAGGAGTCACCTTCCGCCCTTTTTTTGGTGCCTGTCATGAAATTTGTGGATGAAGCGGTCATTACGGTCAGTTCAGGGAAAGGCGGCAGCGGCTGCGTTTCCTTTCGCCGGGAGAAGTACATTCCCAGGGGAGGACCGGACGGGGGTGACGGCGGCAAGGGAGGCGACGTCCTGCTGCGTGTCCGGTCCGACAAGCTGACCCTCTATGACATGCGACTTCAGAAGCACTACGCTGCGGAAAACGGCCGGCCCGGAAAAGGGCAGGGCAAACACGGCCGTTCCGGCAAGGACCTGGTCCTGGATGTACCGGCCGGCACTGTTGTTTATGAATGGGCTGAGGACGGGTCCAGGTCGGTGCTTGCTGATCTCAGCCAGGAGGGGCAGACAGTCAGGGTGGTCCGCGGGGGCCGGGGGGGGAAGGGCAATACCCATTTCAAGTCCTCCACCATGCGCACCCCCAGGTTCGCCCAGCCCGGTGAAGCGGGTGAAGAAAAGAAGCTGTCCCTGGAATTGAAACTGATCGCAGACGTCGGACTGATAGGCCTGCCCAATGCCGGGAAATCAACGTTTCTCTCCAGGGTCTCTGCAGCCAGACCAGAGATCGGAGCCTATCCCTTCACGACCCTCACTCCCAAACTGGGGATTGTCCAGGATGATCAGGGTCAGCGAATGGTCATCGCCGATATTCCCGGTCTGATCGAGGGGGCCCATTCAGGCCACGGACTCGGCGACCAATTCTTAAAGCATGTGCAGCGGACCAGGCTGCTGATCCACCTGCTCAGCCTGGAAGATCTCTCCCTGGATGATCCCTGGGCCGGATTTGATCTGGTCAATCGGGAACTGGAAAGCTCTGATCCAAAACTGGCCGAAAAGAAACAGATTCGGGTCGTGAACAAGATTGATCTCTGGCCTCTGGAAAAGCTCCGGGAACTCCAGAAACAGGCGGAGATAGACAATGTCCCTGTCTTTTTCATTTCAGCCGAGTATTCTCTCGGCCTCGAGGAGGTTCTTCGGGCTGCAAAAAACATTGTTTCCGGATAGTTAGGAAACATAAAAAAATATTTTTATTTTTATTGACAGGCCAGTTTGATTTGGGTAGAACTGCCGACTTGCTCATTTGACATATTTTCGTTGGGCCGCTTGAAAAAAAGTTGGCCGAAAGATGTTGACAGGGGGAAGGGGAATATGTATATTACTCTTCTTCCGCAAGGGAGAGCAGGTTCTTTGACAATTAAATAGTGAGTTGGGTTCAAGAGTTTTGGATTGCGGCTTTTTTAGT
>JAIPDR010000164.1 GCA_021737615.1 Desulfohalobiaceae bacterium
TCGACTTCTTCTACGCCAAGACCTACCACGGGATCAAGGATGTGGTGAAACATTTCACCATGGACATCTCGAAGTACGATCATGCCAAGAACCGTAAGCGCGCCTATGAAGACATCGACAATAAGCAATGCGAGAAATGTCACCGCAATCTTCTGGGCATGGCCCACAAGCGTGGAGCCCTCCTGGCTCACAAAGCAACTCTGTTTCCCAGAAAAGGGCATGAGAAGAAATGTGTAGACTGCCACGACCACTTGGTTCACTTTCCAAAGTCGAACTATGGTTACGATGCCAAGGTCAAGGAGCCCTCGGTCCTGCTTCGCTGACCCCGACTCCTGTCATCAGTAGATAAACAGACCCCGTCATTTGTACTGAACATTTCGCAACGAGAAGGAGGAAGAACATGCATACCCTGCCTATAAAGCACTTTTGGCCGGCCCTGGCCTTTCTTGTCATTTTCAGCCAGGGTCTTGCCCTGGCCCAGGCGGCAAATCTTCCCAAGCCCAAAATGTTCTGGATCGAGCGCTCCATGTCCAAGCAGGCCAAAGCCTGTCTCATGTGCCACAAAAATGAACATCCAGGCCTGTTTACGGACTGGAGCATGAGCCTTCACGCCAAGGCGAACATCACCTGTCTGGACTGCCACCTGGCCGAAGAGCACGATCCTGACGTCAATCACGCCCATTTCGAACAATACCAGCGCGAGGACTCCGAGTGGGGGAGCGAAGAATACCGTGTGCCCATAGCCACGGTGGTCACTCCCAAGGATTGCTCCCGCTGCCATCCCGATGAATCGGCCCAGTATGAAAAGAGCAAGCACGCCAACACCCTGGAGATCATCTGGAAGATCGACCCCTGGCTCAATGACGGCATGAACTCGGACTGGGAGCGAGCCACGGGCTGCTTCTACTGCCACGGCACGATTCTCAAGGAAACAGAGGAAGGCGATCTGGACCCCATGACCTGGCCCAACGTCGGTGTGGGCCGGGTGAACCTTGACGGCTCCAAGGGCAGCTGCACTTCCTGCCACACCAGGCACCGTTTCTCGATCATGGAGGCCCGCAAACCCGAAGCCTGCGGGCAGTGCCATCTGGGACCGGATCACCCCCAGATCGAAATCTACATGGAGTCCAAACACGGAGACATCTACACCGCCTTTGGCGATCAGTACACCTGGGACTCGGCACCGGGAACCTGGACCCCCGGGGTGGACTACCGGGGTCCGACCTGCGCCACATGCCACATGTCCGGTGTAGCGGATATCCTGACCACCCACGACGTGACCGAGCGGATCTCCTGGGAGACCCAGGCCCCCTTGACGGTCCGTCCTTCGGAGTTCAAACCCTTTCCCGCGGAGACCAACTGGAAGACCGAGCGTAAGAAGATGCAGGCCATCTGCCGGCAGTGCCACGCGCAGTCCTGGGTCGAGGATCACTACCACAAGCTGGACAAAACCGTGGAAGAATACAACGAGGTCTACTTCAAGCCGGCCAAGGCCACGCTGGATAAACTCTATGACCAGGGGTTCCTTGACGATAGCAGGTTCTTCGACGAAAAACTGGAGGTGGAATTCTACGAGCTCTGGCACCACGAGGGCCGGCGGGCCAGATTTGGCGCGGCCATGATGGCCCCGGACTATGCCTGGTGGCACGGTTTCTACGAATGCAAGAAGCGCTTCAACAGGTTCATGACTGAAGCCAAACACCTCATTGAAACCGGCCAGAAGGCCCACATCTACAAAGACTACCCCAATGCCAGCGGAAATTCCACCAAGCCGGAAGTTCTTTTCGATGCCTGGCAATGAACAGCGCCGCAGGGCTCTGGACCAAAGAACAAGGCCCGCCAGAAGGCGGGCCTTGTTTCGCGTTTTTGTTGTTGATTTCAGTTGCTGCCAGTTTAATCAATGAGAAGAAACTCCAGCTTTGAGCATTGGCACCTCTTTGCGAATCGGGCAGCAGGGTTCTCTTGCGCGACCTCGCTTATAGGTTCTCAGGTTTTCTTAGGCTCGCGAAATGGGGGAAACCGGACCGCGTCTAAGGCTTCAAACCATAATACTGCAGAAGATGGTCGTTCATGCAAAATCAAAGGTTGTAGCAGAGGTTAAGAGTCCGGAGGGGGCAGGGATCCCCCAGGAGCGAGCCTTAGAAAACCGAGAGCCGGAAGCGTTCAAGCGCAAGAGAGCCCTGTGACCGGTTCGCATTCTTGGATGGAGTTTCATTCCAGGCTTGGCCGCGGCTGCGCTCACCTCAGGGGCGGATAGCCTCGAACATTGACGTAATCCGTGCTCCGGGCCGGGACGTGGCAGGAGAGGCAGTCATCCTTGTATCCCTGGGATACATTGACCTCTGGATTTTCGGGCTCGAAGTGGGCCCAGCCCCAGCCTTCCCCCCAGTGGGGATTGTCCGTAAACCGTCCCTGCTGGTCCTTGACCATGACAAACCGGGATTGTAACTCCCCGGCCCAAAAGGTCTTTCCGGTGGGAAGCGAGGCTGAATCCACGTTTCGAATTTCCCTGATCAAGACCGCCCCATCGGGGAACTGCCCCGTTTCCTGGTAGGCCGCTATGGTCTTCTGCCGGGCATAGACATCGTGAAACCCATACTGATCGTCGCTCTGGCGCGGGACAATCCAGGAGCCGAGATGACTCCAGGCAGTTCGAACGTCCCCGGGATTGCTTATCTTTCCGTTTTCATCGACAAAATCCGAGAAATCCTCGGCGCCTGCCCCGGACAGGCTGGCAAGAACCAGGGCCAGGCCAAAACTCAAGACCAGTAGCAACTGCTGCTTCCTGTTCATAACGCTTCTCCTTTGACCTTAAAAATTCAAGCTCACTTTGAGGCCCATCAAATGGGCGTCGTAGTCGTTCAGGCCATTGTTGTGGTTACCGTCATAGTCGAAGAAATTATAGACGAGTTCGGCCTCAAGATTGTCGCTCAACTTGCGCGACAAACCCGTTCGGACCCGCTGCAGCCGATCATCCAGCAGAAGGGGGAGTCCGCTTTCGGAATTGTCCGTGAAATTCTTCGTCCGGGAATAGGTATAATCCAGCCAGAGCCGGGTCTTTGCATCAAGGGCATAGTTGGCCGAGGCCACAGTGGAGAAGACATCGCCTTCGTAGGGTATCACCGAGTCCACCCCGTTGTCATGGGCTTTCCCCCGGATGTCCCAGTACGACGGTGCCAGGGAGAGGAAGAGGTTGGCGACAGGGGTCAAAGTAATATCCAGAGTGTAGACATGGGCGTCGTAATTGCCTGTCATGACTTCGGACGGGTCATTGTCGAATACCGAATCCGTTTCTGTATCCTGCAGTCGATAGGCAAAGGAGGTCCGGACCCAGCTTCTGGGCTGCAGGCTTATCCTGGCCCCGACCTCGTCCGTTGTGATATCCTGCGACAGAATGAAGGCTGAATATCCGTCCGGCAGGGTATCTGTGAGGTGATCGTAGTCGTTTTCGGTTTTTTCCCGCTTGTAATGGGCTGAAAGCGTGACGTATCGGATTGGCGAGGTGCTGAAACCCGTCTTGTATCTCGCCTTGTCCCGGTCGGTGTCTGTATCTCGCTCGAAGCCCAGATTTCCGTCTTCGAATTCCCGCTCCAAGAGGTCGATATCGTACTGGGACCATCTGCCCTCGCCATAAAGGGTCGTCCTTGGCAGACCTGTGTACCGGATGCTCAGGTTCTCCTCAAACCCCTGACTGTCCTTATCCGAGAAGATATCAGCCACCGGTTCGGCCAGGCCCCCGCCGAAGCCGATTTCCGTGAGAACGGCATCGGTGTCCCCTTCGGTCTCGCCCCATTCTCCCTGAATTCCCCCGCTCAGCGAGACATCGCTATATGGTCCTGCCCTGAGATTCAGATTGAGCAGATGGGAGTTCTGATCCAGGTCGATCTGTGAGGCCGACCAGTTCTTGTCAAAGGGATTGTTGAAGGGCACGGTGACCATGTCGAAATCCGCATCCCCCTCGTAGTTGGAATACAGATAGCCCAGAGAAGCATAGACGGTTTTGCTTATATTCATTTCTGAGTAAAAGGTGTTAAAAAATCTGTCGCTCTCTTCGTCCTGGTCCACGGTGACTGATTCCGAAGTCCCGGCATCAAGATCGCTGGACTGTTCGAAGCGGGTGGTTTTGCTGTCGAAAGACTCGTAGAGGAATCGATCACGCAAACGAACTGACTGGACAGTGTGATCGATCTCTGCGATGAAGGTATCACGGGTTTGATCCACATCCTTGTAGGCCGGGAAGATATTTCTGGTCTCGCCGGATTGGGTCACGCCCCCCCACCTGGTCAGAGATTTTTCGCCGTCCTTGAAATGATGCTCGTAGGTAAGCCGTATCTTCGGCCAGTCCGGACGGGTTAGCCCGGCTTCCAGGTAAAACTTCCCGATATCCAGCTCCAGATCGCGGTTCAGGTCGAAGGAAGAGTCAGGAAACGGCTCAAAAAAGCCGCCGCTATCGTCGAAATACTTCCTGTACTCTGAAAACCCTCCCCGCAGATATCCAGTCTCTTCTTTGTCCAGCCTCAACTCGAGACCGTAATCATTGTTGCCGAACTGGGCATGTCCTTCGGCCGTGAATGATGTGTCCTCTCGCGGGCTGGACTTCAGGAAGAACCGCTCCACTCCTCCAATCGAACCATCATCGGTCCAGAAGTGTTCACGAAACTTCCCTTTGTCACCGTCAACATCGATGTAGTGATAATTCGAGGTAACACTCAGCTCGGTTTCTTCCTCCTGCACCTCCCCAAAAGCGTCTTCTCCAAAAGCATCGTCCTGCGCGTGGGCCAGGCTAAACAGAAGTGCGCCAGCAAGTGCAACCAAAATGATGAGCCTTGCCTGTTTCATAACCCCTCCCTTTTCTCAATAGCGCAAATGCGAATTGATATTGGATCCGTGCACGGCCGTGTGGCAGCCGGCACTCCAGCACGTGCCCTCGGCGACCCGGGTGGTGTGGGAAAAATCGCCCATGACTACCGACCCGGAGACGGCAATCTGACCGTGGCAGCGCAGACAGAGATTGCTGTCCCGCTGCACCAGGTACTTCTCATTAATGGAACCATGGGGATTGTGGCAGGAGGTGCAGCCTTCCCGGAGGGCTTCGTGTTCAAAGACATACGGCCCGGCTTGTTCCTGGTGACATTGATAGCAGACATCCTCCCAAGTGAACGTCTTGACACCCACCGGCGAGTAGATGTCCCGGCCATGGGGGTCATGGCAGTCCATGCAGCTCATCTTCCCCTGGGGCACAGGATGCCGGTACTCTTGAAAGAATCTGGCCTGAACGTCCCGGTGGCACTGGTAGCAGGCTTCAAGGTTTTCGGTTGGAATGATGATGGGGGTCCCCCGCCCCCCGCCGGCTTCGACATGCAGGCTGCCGGGTCCGTGGCAGGCCTCGCAGGTCAGATCGAGCTCCTGATCTTCCGGACCGGATATCTGCATCCGATCATGGATGGTTCTGGTGAATTCCGCTGCCTTTTCTTCATGACAAAGAGCGCAGGCTTCCCTTCCGACATAATCTGCCTCAGAGATAAGACGCGCCCCCGGGGATACGGGTAGGCGATTCTGAGTAGTGCATGAAAACAAGAAGACCAGAATGCTGCCGTAGACCCCCAGACTCAGCCACAGAAAAATCCACTTCTTTCTTGTCATGACCTCCCCCCCTCATAACGATAACTGTTTCTCGTATCTCCATCCAAGGACCAATAATCAGACACGTCTGAAGAGATGAATCAAGTCTCGGCGTTCACGGACGATCAAATAGAAAGCGAAAATGGCGACAGTGTTCCAGTCGACCTCGACTGAAAAGGCACACACATGACTGCCTGTACCCTAGAGGTGAAGGGAACCGGGATTAACGGTATTGGAACTTGTACAATATACTAGTATGTATATATTAGGTGACTGATCAATTCGGTGTCAAGAAAAAACAATATTTATCAAAAGCGCGGTTGACAAATTTTTCAGTATACTGTATACAGACAGATAATAATTGATACCAAAACCTAGTCCAGGGTATACTACTATGTTTTCTTTCCAAAACATCACCGTCCTGGCCTTGGAGCAGGCCCTGGTCATCCCCTACCTGACCTACCGCCTGGCCCAGGACGGCATCCGGGTCATCCGCCTGGAACGGCCGGATTTCGGAGATCCTAACCGGATGATCGGTGCCGACGTCCTTGGCGAACCCAGAATGAACACCTACTATCTGTGCGTCAACGCCGGCAAAAAGGCCCTGACTCTGGATCTCGCAAAGCCCGAAGCCAGGAAGGTCTTCCGGGATTTGATCAGAAAACTTCCGGCTGACATTTTCGTCACCAACCAGCTCCCCAAGAATTATGAAAAGCTGGGCATCGCCTATGATCTTCTGCGAGAGGTCAAGCCGGACATCATCTGGCTGGGGGTCACCGGCTTCGGCCCACAGAGCAATGAGCCCGCCTACGATCCCATTCTCCAGGCCAGGTCCGGGCTGATGGAAATGACCGGTGAACAGGACGGCGATCCCCAGGTCCTGGGCGTTCCCCTCCCGGACATGGGCAGCAGCGAACACGCCTACGGCCTCCTCATGAAGGCCCTGTTCAAAAGAGAGGTAACGGGTGAAGGCAGCCGCATCGACCTGGCCATGTTCGAATCATCGCTGTCCTGGCAGACGTTCCCCATCGCCCTGCAGGCCAGCTTCGACAAGCAGCTCAGCCGCAGGGGAAACACCCACGAATTTTTCGCCCCGGTTTCCGTGTATTCGACCCGGGACGGCTATGTCTACTTTGCAATAGGCAATGACCAGCAATGGGAGCGGCTGGTCTCCCTCGAGCCGTTTTGCCACCTGGACCTTTCGGAATACGAAAAAAACATTGGACGGATCAAGGACAAGTCGAATCTGAACCGTAGCCTGAATGCGGTCTGCGAAACCTTTTTCTCTGAAGAGCTGATCGAACTCCTGTCCTCCATCCGGGTCCCCATCAGCAAGATCCAAACTATTCCCGAGGTGGTCCAGGACCCGGCCGTGCAGACCGGGATGCTCTCGGCCCAAGACGATAAGACAGGACTCAGGCTCAATCTGGCGCCGCCTCCATACCAAACCCCCTATCTGCAGGAATCCGGACAAACACTTTCTTTCCCGCCCCGGTTCGGGGAGCACAACCGGGAAATCTACTCCGGCCTTCTCGGCTTCTCGGAAGACAAGCTCAGCGAATTGGAGGCCAAAAAGGTGATCTGACCATGAACATCATCGTCCTCGTCAAACAGGTCCCGGATACGACCGAAGTCAGCATCGATCCCAAAACAGGCAATCTGGTCAGGGAAGGGGTGGAAAGCATCGTCAATCCCCATGACCGCCACGCCCTGGAAGCCGCCCTGCAGCTTACAAAACAGCACGGGGGACGCATCACGGCGATTTCCATGGGGCCCGGGCAGGCGATCGATGCTCTGTCCGAAGCCCTGGGCATGGGCGCCGATGAAGGCATCCTTCTCTCCGATCCCGCTTTCGCCGGGGCCGACACCTGGGCCACCTCCTACACCCTGGCCAGGGCTATTGAAAAAAAGGGCGAATACGATCTTATCCTCTGCGGACGACAGGCCATCGACGGCGACACGGCCCAGGTCGGCCCGCAGCTGGCCGAGCTGCTTGGCATCCCTCAGGTAACGTCTGTCTGCAGGGTCGAAGCCATAGAGCCCGGAAAAAGCAGAGTCCTCAGGAAAACCAAAACAGGACGCGAGCTGATCCACTGTCCCCTGCCGGCCTTGTGGAGCGTGGTTTCCGAGCTGAACACCCCGCGCTACCCGCACATGGAACGACTGATCCGGGCCTGCGATCCCAAAAGCACGATAGTCACCTGGAATGCTGCCGATATCGGGGCCAAAGCCCAGGACGTCGGCCTCCAGGGGTCACTGACCCAGGTCATCGCCACCTTCCCCCCGAAGACAGAACGAAAGGGTGAGATGCTGGAGGGCGACCCGCGGAACATGGTCGGCGCGCTGGTGGCGAGACTTCGGGAGAACAAGCTGTGCTGATCCACCATGCCATTTTTAAAATCAATTGTGTGACTCAAAGGGCCTTGCCGTTGTTGGATACAGTGTACAGTGGATCAGTATATAAATGATACATTTTGTCAGGAAAATCCAAGATCAACAAACCCAAAGGATTGTTCCGCGTTCCGCGCTTCGTTTTGAACTGTAACCCCCGTGGAGTGAAGCATGCCCTCGGTATGGATTGATTATGACCTGTGCGACGGATGTACCCTGTGCATCAAAAAATGCCCGTACGGGGCCATCGAACTCCAGGAAGGACGACCCAGGATCCTGGATCACTGCACCTGCTGTGCGTTGTGTCTCGAAGTGTGTAAACAGGGCGCATTGCAAACCGACATCCAGCCGAGAGCCATTCCCGATTTCAGCTCCTGGAAAGGGATCTGGGTCTTTGCCGAGCAGCATGACGGCAGACTGGCAGACGTGGGGCTTGAGCTTCTGGGCAAAGCCAGGGAGATCGGCGAACAACGCTCAGAGGAGATATGCGCCCTTCTGCTTGGAAACAGAGTTGAGGATCTGGCCGGGACCCTTTTCAGCTATGGCGCGGACCGGGTCTACTTGGTTCAGGATCCGCTGCTCGAGACATACTCAACCGAAGGCTACACCGCTGCTCTGGCCCGGCTGGTCGAAGCATATCAACCGGAGATCCTCCTTCTGGGAGCCACGGATCTCGGGCGGGATCTGGCCCCGCGCCTGGCGCGGCGCGTCGGGGCCGGACTGACAGCTGACTGCACAGGACTCAGGATCGATGCCGAAGAGGGAATCCTCCTGCAGACCAGACCGGCCTTCGGCGGAAACATCATGGCCACCATCGCCAATCGGTTTTCCAGGCCCCAGATGGCCACGGTCCGGCCCGGGGTCATGGAGAAAA
>JAIPDR010000165.1 GCA_021737615.1 Desulfohalobiaceae bacterium
TCCGGACAGGCATAATAACAGGCCCGGCAGCCCACGCAGCGTTCCGGATGCACGACCTCCATGGGCCGATAGCCCTTGGGGTTGAAAGTCTGGGCCGGGGCGAAGACATCGCGCTCGCAGACCTCGGCGCAGTAGCTGCACTCCTTGCAGTACTCGGGATACAGGGTCACTTCGAAGCGCCTGGCGTCGCATTCCAGGCAACGTTTGGCCTCGTCCACGGCCACCTCGACGTTCATGCACAGCTCCACCGGATGAAAGGTCGTGGTCCTGTTTTCCGGGGCCAGGCAGGCCAGGGGTTCCCTGGGCTTGTCCTCCAGGATATCATCGAGCACGATTTCGGTCTCGGGCGGGGCCAGGGTCTGGCTGATATCGCCGGAGCCGCCCAGAAAGCGGTCCATGGCCGCGGCCGCTTTCCGGCCGTGGCCGATGGCCTCTATGATCGAGGCCGGTCCGCTGACGATGTCTCCCCCGGCAAAGACGCCCTGGAGGTCGGTGTGCAGGTCTTCGAAATCTGCATTGACGTATTCCCGGTCGTTCAGCCCTACGCCGAAAGATCGGGCCCCCTCGGGCCTCTGCCCGATGGCCGCGACCACCTGGTTTGCATCAATCGCGTATTCACTGCCGCTCACAGGCAAAGGGCTGCGGCGGCCGCTTGCGTCGGGTTCGCCGAGACGCATCCTGGTGCAGGTCAGTTGCAGCCGGCCGTTTCTGGTTTCAATCCCGATCGGAGCGGTGAGGCATTCCAGGGTAACGCCCTCTTCCAGGGCCGCTTCGATCTCCTCATGATCGGCCGGCATCTCGGCCCTGCCTCTGCGGTAGAGGATGCTCACCTTTTCCCCCCCCAGACGTCTGGCGCTGCGGGCCGCGTCCATGGCCGTGTTTCCTCCGCCGATGACCACCACCTTGCCCCTGCAGGTGACTGGTCTCTCCTGATTGAGCTCTCGTAAAAAGGAGATGGAATCCACGACCCCGGGGCAGTCTTCTCCAGGGATGTTCAGCCTGTCCCCTTTCTGGGCCCCCGGGGCCAGATAGACCGCGTCAAAGCCCTTCCGGAGGAGTTCTTCAGCCGATTCCACCCGGTGGCTGGTCCGGATGTCCACATCCAGGTCCTTGATGACGTTGATTTCCTTATCCAGGGCCTCGGCCGGGAGGCGGTAGCCGGGGATGCCGTAGCGCATCATGCCCCCGGCCTGGTTCAGGGCCTCAAAGACCGTGACCGCATGGCCGAGGCAGCGCAGGTAATAGGCCGCGGTCAGACCACTGGGACCGCTGCCGACAATGGCCGCCTTCTTGCCGCTGTCCGGGGCGATGTTCAGGTTCTTTTTCCAGGCATCGCCGCCCTTTTCCGCGGCCAGACGCTTCAGGGCCCGGATGGCGATGGGGCTGTGAAAGTACCTGGCGGTGCAGCTCTTTTCACAGAAACTGTAGCAGGCGTAGCCGCAGATCAGGGGAAAGGGTATCTTTTCCCGGTTGACGGCCAGGGCCTGGTCAAACTTGCCCTGTCTGATCAACCGGATATATCTGGCCGCATCCACTCCGGCAGGACAGGCCTCCTGGCAGGGAGCCGGGATAAGTTCCTGGCTCGGTACACGTTGTCGGGTCATTGTTCTTTGCCTCCAAAAGGTTTTGCAATCGCTCAGAGAAATGAAAAGTTTGGCCGAAAGATCTACTTATTTTTAAGCAACTTTTGTGCCAAATAAAAAACGGCACATGGGCGAAGGTACGCGCTGGATACAAGACACCGTCTGCCGGAGAGAATCTTGATGGGCTTTGGAAGAAATAGTTTTGCAGATATCCAAAGTTTGATGCTTATTTGCATCAAAATTTGGAAATTGATGCAAAAATAGGTCAGTGCAGGATATGGGGGGGCGCGTCCTTGAGCTTTCTGGAGAGGGTCGACTGGTTGATGCCGAGAGCCTTGGCCGCCTTGCGCTGGCTGCCGTATTTTCGGATGTGGGTTTTGATGAGTTGGGCCTCAAAAGCAGCTACCTGCTTTTGCAGGGAGACGTCCTGGTTGAGGACATTGATTTCATGAAGCCGGGAAACCAGGTCCCTGGGGAGATGACGGGGGGTGATCTCGTCTTCGTCCGTCAGGGTGATCAGGCGTTTGATCAGGTTTTCAAGTTCCCGGACATTGCCCGGGAAGCTGTATTCCCGAAGAAGGTTCAAGGCATCCTCGGACATGGTTTTATGCGTCTGAAACTCTTGGTTTAGGCGATCCAGAAAGAATTTGACCAGGGGTTCGATTTCCTCTTTCCGTTCGTTCAATGGAGGGATATGGATGGAGATCACATTCAGCCTGAAGAAGAGGTCCTTGCGAAAGCTGCCGGCTCGGATCAGTTCATCCAGGTCCTGGTTTGTGGCGGCAATGATTCTGGTGTCTATGGTCCGGGTGCTGGTGGAGCCAACCTTGAAAAAGGATTTTGTCTCCAGGAATTTCAAGAGCTTGACCTGGAGGGAGCGGTCCATCTCTCCGATTTCGTCCAGAAAAAGGATGCCCTGGTCTCCACACTCCAGGAGCCCTTTTTTGCCCTTGGCCGAGGCCCCGGTAAAGGACCCGGGCTCGTACCCGAAGAGTTCAGATTCCAGCAGGGAAGAGGGGAGGGAACCGCAGTTGAGATCGATAAACGGTCCCTTCTTTTGCGGGGACAACTGGTGGATGAGCCTGGCTATCAAACTCTTGCCCACGCCCGATTTGCCGGTCAGGAGGATGCTGACGTTGAATTTTGCCGCTCTGACCGCGGTTTGGATGACCTCCTCCATGCATTGACTGGAAAAGACAATGCTCTCCAGATAGGCGCTGTCGACGCCCAGTTCGCCCAAATGGCATTGAAAGAGGCTCTGGGGAAGATTTTCCGGTTCGAGATTTTCTTTGAGCATTTTGATGAGCGAGACATCCCGGTCATTGACCAGAACAAACTTGAGCTCGTTATGATCATCAACTATAGGAATGCCGGTTGTCAGGACCTTTCTCCCCTTCCAGCTGGTCTGCAGGATCGTAACCGGTCTTTTTTTCTCCAGGACCAGAAGCGTGACCGACGAGTCATAGTAGCCCTCCCGAACCAGGTCCCGGACATTCCGGCCCAGAACATCTGCCGTTCTCAGGCCGAGCATTTCTTCGGAGGCTTTGTTCAGCATGACGATATTACCCTCGTGGTCGGTGACGAAGAGCCCGTCTCTGGAATGGTACATGATGCCTTCGAATAATCTGCAGAAATCTTCGGGTTTGAGATTGAAACCGGTGTGGAAATGATTGCTGAGCTCCGCGATGATTGTTTCGTCGATCATGGTGAAAATTTTTCATTGTCAGCCCTGCCTCTGGCAGGCCTGACACATAACACTTTAAATTAATAATACTTATACGATCATGCTGTTATGCTTATGTTGAAGTCCATAACTGCCAGTCTGATCAATGAAGAAACTGAAGGTTTGTAACAACCGTTCGCCAAGCCTCACTTATTTAAAGGCAGATTATGGGGATGGATGAAAAGGCAGATGAGTTTTCTTTTTTGCCCAGCGACCTTCCTGGGCAAAAAGCGCCATCGCTGGCGCGAAATCAACCCGGCTCTTGCCGCGACAGCGGCTGGGCCTTCCGCCCGGGGAGCACTTGTCCCGTGAAACAGGCCTCAGCCTCAGCTTGCTGGTTTCACCCGGATCGCCCGGGCGGAAAAAAAATCATCCTCTGCCGTCCCTGCCTTCGTCCCCATAATCAAGCGAACTGCAAGGAGCGGTTGTTTCAAAACAGTTCTGAAGTTTCATACGAGTGCGGACTCTGGCCGCGCCGACCTAGATGATGAGGCTGAGATTATCTCTCTCTATAGAGGAGCCATACCTCTTGCTTGGAAAAAATGCAAGGGGATCGTTTTTTTTATGAAGAACGATATGACCTTAAGCCGCGGCAACCTATCCCCGAAGATTTTCGATGCAAACAAAGCGGAATCCATGTTGGAAAAATCGAAAATCGATTCGAGGACTATGAAGATCTGAGTTTTTCCTTGACATTGTTTTCAATAATTGGAATGAAATGGCCATGCGAAAAAATCGTCGATACGGGGAACGGTTCAGCCTGAGTCTTTTGTCCGGTGGAAGGCTGATCTATTTTCAAGCGGCTCTGGCCGCTTTTTCGGTCATTCTGGCTGTGATCTTCGTGATCAACAACGTCCTTTTGGACAATACCCAGGCCAGCATTCAATCCGGAGAATCCACGAAGGGGCTGTCCGCAGTCGAGCCGGGAGTGGATGAAAATGAAGAACTTCCGGGAAAAATTAAGGAGTCAGGAGCCGTAAAGGTCAGACCCGAAAGGACCGCCTCCGGAAATAAATCCTCCGCAAAGATTGAAGTACCGGATGAAGGGCTTCGGGTCGAGGAAAAGACGGTCCAGCCGGGCCAGACTGTGACCGATCTTTTGGCTGACCATTTAAACGCTTCCGATATTTACTATTTGAGCAAGCAGTGCAGCGATGTGTTCTCCTTGAGAAAGGTCAGAAGCGGCAACAGCTACCGGCTCTATTTCAATGGGGAAACTCTGTCCGGGTTCGAGTATGATATCGATGCTTCGGACAAACTCAGTGTCGAGATAGATCAGGGGAACTTTGCGGTCAACAAAAAAAGTATAGAGTATGATGTGACTCCCCATCTGGTTCAGGGCAGGATCGAGTCCAGTCTTTTTGAGTCAGTGGGAAATACAGGGGAAAGCGACCAACTGGCGGTCGAACTGGCCGATATCTTTGCCTGGGACATAGATTTCATCAGGGATATCCGCAAAGGCGATTCCTTCCGTCTCATCGTGGAGAAGCGTTACCGCAAGGGAAAATGGGCCGGTTACGGAGACATCCTGGCTGCCAGATTCGTCAACCAGGGAAGGACCTACCAGGCCTTTCTGTTTTCCCGGGACAACGGGGAAAAGGAGTATTTCGACGCCAAAGGCCAGGCTGTGCGCAAGTCGTTTTTAAAGGCTCCGCTGCACTTCTCCCGGATCTCCTCCGGCTACAGCCTCAACCGGATGCACCCGATCCTGAAGCAGGTTCGCCCGCACCAGGGGATCGATTATGCGGCTCCCCAGGGAACCCCGATCAAGAGCGTGGGGGACGGGACCGTGATCACCCGGGCCTATCACAAGGGCAATGGAAATTACATTCAAATCCGTCATCCCAACAGTTATGTGACCATGTACAACCATCTGAGCCGGTTTGCCAGCGGGATCAGAAAGGGAAAGCGGGTGGTTCAGGGCCAAGTCATCGGGTATGTGGGGACCACCGGGCTCTCCACCGGCCCACATCTCGATTATCGGGTCAAGAAACACGGCCGCTATGTCAATCCTCTCAAGGTGGAGTCGACGCCTTGCGAACCCGTGCCCAAGGGTGAACAGGACCGTTTTTTTAGCCAGATAAAGCCTCTTTTGGCAGTGCTTGAAGGGTTTCAACCCCTGTACGCCGAAGCGGAGCAGGATTTTCATACTGAAAATTAACAACCGCTCGAAAGAATGGGGCTTGTCCACGAATGCTAACGATCAGGGAATCGTCCTGCTTGAGACCTCGACCCGAGAGGCGGTGCAGGAATATTCGCGACTCGCGGGGCAGGGAAGGAGGTTTGCCTCGGGCTGCACTTGGCATGCTGAATTCTAAACCGGGACAGACCGGAATGAAAAGGTGCTTACTGCATTGAGACTATGGAGAGAGCCATGAAGGAATTTTTCACGCTTGAGTACTGGGAGGACCGGGGCTGGTTCATTGGAAGGCTGCGCGATGTTCCGGAAATTTTCAGCCACGGCAGGAGCCTGGAAGAATTAAAGGCCAATGTCATTGACGCCTATCAGATGACACTCCAGACGTCAGGGATCGAACCCCCCTGCTCCACTCCCCGGCTGCTTGAACTGGGGATAGAGGTTTGAAGCCAAGGGGGTGAGGGCGCGGTTTTCACAGGACCACGAATACTGTCAACCGCCGGCAGTCCCGCCGCTCTTTTTCCCAGCCTTTTTCAGCCTTTGATACCGATAGACGTAGAGGATCACCAGCAGGACGCAGGCCGGTACGATCAGCAGCAGTATGTTGTGAAGCTGTTCGTTGATCAGTTCCTGGTTCCTGCCGAACAGAAAGCCAAGCAAGGCCAGGATTGCGACCCAGATTCCGGCCCCCAGGCTGGTGAACAGACAGAAGATGAAGAGGTTCATCCGGGCCAGTCCGGCCGGAAGGGAGATGTACTGTCTGATGCCGGGGAGCAGTCTGGCGATGAAGGTGCTGATATGCCCATGCCGCCGAAAAAAGATATCAGCCCTGGCCAGAGTCTGTTCAGAGATAAACAGATACTTTCCGTACTTCAGGAGAAAAGGGCGACCAAGCTTCAGGGCCAGCCAGTAGTTGAATACCGCTCCTAGTAGACTGCCCCCAGTCCCCGCAATGATAACCAGCCAGATGTTCATCTTCTGAATTGAAGCCAGATAACCGGCCGGGGGAATGACCACCTCGCTCGGAAAGGGGAAAAAGGAAGATTCGAGGAACATGAGCCCGGTGATACCGGTATACCCCAGCTGTCCGATGGTCTGGACCAGCCATTCGACAACGCTTTCAAACATCGATCCCTCCTGAACCGGAATTGCTGTTCGAGATAAACTCGAACAGCAATTCCGGTTTTTAGCTTTTTTATTTCTTCAAGGCAAATCTCTTTTTCCATTATCTCCTTTGTTGTCTATTGTATACAATAGACTTGACAAAAAGACAGCCGGGCAGTATGAAAGCTCTGGATGCCGCATTCGATACGCATTGAAGAAACAGATCAGGTTTTCGGAACTTTTTTAAAACCTTTTGCATCGAGGAGGTAATCATGAAAGGAGTTCACAAACTGTTGGCAGGGACTGTGCTTGCTCTGGGTGCAGTGGTGCTGTCGTTTGGGGTTTCGCCCCGGGCCTGGGCCAAGGACGGCATGCATATCAAGTTCAGCACCTGGCACCCGCCGGCCAGCAAGGAGGTCAAGACGGTCTGGGAACCAATGCTTGAAGAGCTCAAGGCCAAGAGCAACGGCCGCATCACCTACACCCTGTACGCAGGCGGCGCCCTGGGCAAGGGACCGGATCATTACGACATCGTCAAGAACGGGCTCTCGGACATGGGGTATTTTACGGCGACCTGGAACCCGGGCCGGTTTCCCCTGAGCGACGTCCTCTCCCTGGCGGCCAGGGTCAACGGCAAGGACATCGGCACGGCCATCGGCAACGCCATGTACAAGGAGATCTTGAACCGGGAGTTCCCCGGTGTGAAGCTCATCGAATTGAACGGCTGCATCCAGGCCTTTCTCTGGACCACGAAACCGGTGCACAACCTGGAGGATGCCAAGGGCCTGCGGATTAGGTCCCCGGGCGGGCATCAGACGAATTACATCGAGTCCATCGGCGCGGAGCCGGTCTTCATGCCTCTGGCCGATGTCTACATGGCCATGGAAACAGGGACCATCGACGGGCTGGTTACCTGTCCTCCTCTGGTCCAGGCCTTCAAGCTCTATGAGGTTGCCGACCACGGAACCCTGGCCACCTTCGGCTGCGTGACCGAAGGGGTGATCATGAACCAGAAGAGCTGGGAACAGGCCCCGGACGATTTGAAGCCGATCATTGAAGATGTCTGCTCCAATCCCTTCCGCACGACCGGGGGCTTGAACGTGGAGGTCTACGGGAAGATGATGGACGATATCGAGTCCCAGGGAGTGGAACTGTACACCCTTCCCGAGGAGGAGGCCCAGCGCTGGTACGACGCCTTTCAGCAGGATACCAGGAAATGGGTGGCCAAACTGGAGGAAAAGGGCCTGCCGGCAAAGGAGGCGGTCGTCCAGTATGCCCAGGAGTGCCGGGAACGCGGAGTCGAGTGTGTGGCCTGTCCCCAGGAATGGGAATAATTTTCACATCCTCTTGAGAGGAACTGAATATACCTGAGTTCCCCTACTCTGTATTCATTCAGAACGAACAGCCCCGTCGCTCAAGGGCGGGGCTGCGGAATGATTCGTATGGAAGGCTTGAGATGGCTGCGACAAGCGGCCCAGAAAATATCGCTGTATCTGTGCACGATTTCCATGTTCGTGCTCATACCCATGATGCTCTTAACCACCTTCGACGTTCTGGGCCGGGCCGTCTGGGCCCGGCCCCTGTCCGGAGCGGTCGAGATTTCCAGCTATATGCTGGCCGTCTTCATCCTCTCCGGACTGGCTTACACCCAGCAGGTCAAGGGCAATGTCCGGGTGGAAATGCTGGTTGACAAGCTTCCCCGGCGCCTCAGATACCTGGTCGAGAGTCTGACCACTCTGCTCAGCCTGGTGATCGTCGTCCTTTTGACCTGGCAGGGCTGGCTGGAAGGGATTGCTGATCCCACAGTCTCGGATATGCTGCGCATCCCCCGCTGGCCGTTCAAGCTCCTGGTCTCGGTTGCCGGATTTCTGCTGAGCCTGGAGCTGGTCTTTGATCTTCTTGATACTCTGAAAAATATCGGAAAAAGGCGGTGTCATGATTGATCCGGTGACGGTCGGCATTCTGGGGACGATTCTGCTCTTTGTCCTGCTCTTTCTGGGGATGCCCATTGCCTTTGCCATGATGTTCGTCGGCGTGGGGGGCATCGCCTACATGACCAGCTTCGGGGCGGCCCTGCCGGTTCTGGCCAGCACGGTCTACGAAGTCTCGGCCTTTTACCCGTACATGGTCATCCCGCTGTTTATCGTCATGGGCGGTTTTGCCGGGAGTTCCGGCATGACCAGGGAGCTGTACTCCGCTTTTGAGAAGTGGCTGCGCCGATTTCCCGGAGGGCTGGGGATCGCCA
>JAIPDR010000166.1 GCA_021737615.1 Desulfohalobiaceae bacterium
TCTCAACCCTGCAGCGGCTTTTGGTCAAGGACAGCATGCGAACCGAAGTGCACACCATACCGGAAAGCCTCCCGCTTCAGGACATCATTGAGACCTTCAAGAATCAGAACGCCCCGTATCTCCATGTCATTAATGATCAACAGGAGTTGACCGGGATCATTTCCTTCCGGGACATCAGATCGGTTCTCAACGAAGACGAGCTTCAGCTGCTGGTCATCGCCAAGGATCTGGCCACTCGAAATCCGACTACCGTCTTCCCGGACGATTCCCTGGAAAACGCCCTGGAAAAGATGACATCCATGGGCATCAACCAGCTGCCGGTGGTCAGCAACGGAAAACTGGTGGGCACCCTGCCGGAAAGCGAAATAACCGCGGCCTATACCAGGGAAATGGTCAAACGGGAAATCGAGGAAAGGTAGAAGAAATTGCTAATTGCTAATGGTTAATTGTTAATGGTTAATTGTTAATTTCAGAGCTGTACTGATCCAATTTTGGTTTTTAGAACAAAGACAGGTGCCCCCCAAGGCTTCAGGCCCAAATTTCACAAAAAGCTACGTTGGACCAATCTACTCCCGAGATTGGAAAATTTGATTATCACATCGTCCATATAGTCACATTCACGCCGAATAACACGAAATGAGAAGTTCTATATGTATCTGCCATTAATAATTAAAAATTAACAATTGACAATTAACAATTAGTAAACTCTTATCCTGTCCGGATGCTCGGCCACCACCCGGCCGATAACCGCGGAATCGGTCAGCCCCCTTGCTTGTAAGGCCCGCAGGAGCTCTTCGGCCTCCCCGGCATCCAGACTGATCAAAAGCCCTCCCGAGGTCTGGGGATCATAGAGCAGATCCTGGACAGCCTGCCCCACACCCGCTTTTATATCGATAGCGGCCGCTCTGAATTCTTTGTTTTTGTAGCTGCCGGCCGGGATAATCCCCATGGAGGCGAACTCCAGGGCTTCCGGGATCAGCGGTATCCGGGCGGCTTCCAGTTCTACTCCCAGGCCGGAATCGACCACCATTTCCGCGAGATGACCCAGCAGACCGAACCCGGTCACATCGGTACAGGCATGGACCTCGAAGTCCGCCATGACCTCGGCCGCTATTCTGTTTAACTGAGCCATCAGCAAGGTGACTCTCTGGACCAGTTCCTTACCGGCCAAGCCGCCTTTTAAGGCCGTATTCACGATTCCGGTCCCCAGGGGTTTGGTCAGGATCAAGCGATCGGCGGGCCGCATGTTCTGCTTGGTGATCACCCGCTGGGGATGAACCAGCCCGGTCACGGACAATCCGTACTTCAACTCATTGTCTTCGACACTGTGCCCGCCCACCAGAACCACGTCCGCTTCCTTCAGTTTGTCCAGCCCGCCCTGAAGCATTTCTCTGAGGACGCTCATGTCCATGGTTTTCACTGGAAAGCCCACCAGATTCATGGCCGTCTTCGGGATTCCCCCCATGGCGTAGACATCGCTCAAGGCGTTGGCCGCGGCTATCTGTCCGAACCAGTAGGGTTCGTCAACAATCGGGGTAAAGAAATCCACGGTCTGGATCAGGGCGATTTCTTCAGATATCTTATAGACCCCGGCATCGTCGGCCCGGTCCAGTCCGACGAGCACATTGGAGTCAGTGGGTATATGGAGCCCGCACAATGCTCTCTCCAGGTCCCCTGGAGGAAGTTTGGACGCTCAACCGGAACCGGAAACCGTTGTGGTCAAACGCAGCTCTTCACTGGTCATTATCTACCTCCGTCGTATTCATTGTTTTTCCTGGAATTGTTTCTATAACCGACTGTTTGCTCTGCCGGCGCAGGAACTCGAATCGTACAATTCGAATCAACGGCAGTCAAATTCCAGACTTCGGGCAACAAACACCCGCGACAGGTGATTTCCAAATATATCAGGAACCAGAAGCGATCACCGAACATGCGGTTATCCTGTTTTTTTTCAGATTGAAACTTGACCTCGCAATCGATATGATCTTATATGTTTCTGGACCAGAAATCCGAGAAAGAGAGCAGCCGGAAAAATGTTGGACAAATCCTACTTAACCCCGATTCTGAACATTGTCTGCAGTGTTTTTGACGCCTATTCGGCTGTCGTCTTCCTGCCGACCGATAATGAGAATCTTTTTCAAATTTCCGATTCCTTCAGCCTGGGCGACAACATTAATAAGGACTGCCTCCTGGAGCCCGGACAGGGTCTGGTGGGCTGGATCATTCGCAACAATCAGCCGCTGCTGGTCAACGACTTCGACCGGCAAGGGGATGGTTTGGGCTATTACTACCGTGAAGCCGAATCCAAAATCAAATCCTTCATGGGCTGCCCGCTGGATAAGGGCAGAGGGGTACTCTGCCTGGACAGCAAGCGCTCTTTTTCCTTCAGCACCAAAGACCAGAAGATCCTGCACCAGTTTACCCAGTTCATCGAAATCCTGCGCAGCAACCTGGGTCAATACGAGCTCAACGAGCAGAAATACAACTATTACGTCTGCCTTCAGGCCATAAAGGCCTTGAAGGACAAATCAAGCAGGTGGTCTCAGTTCTTAAACGATTTTTTGAATATACTCTCGGAGTTCACCCGCTTCAGCCATTGTTTTTTCGCCTCCCGGGACAAAGACGGCCAGGGATTCTATCTTGAGGGCTGGAATGAACCAATTTTTCCAAAACAGGAACAGCACCATCAGCGCTTCGATACTCGGGAGGGACTCATCGGCTGGGTTTTCAGAAATCATGCCCGGATCTCGAGCAACGACGGAAGGCATAGCCATTCCCTAAAAACTCCGCTTTTTCGAAAACATCGCGATACCCCGAACTTCCAAAGTGTAATCTGCCTCCCCCTTGTAGTGAACGCGAAGACCAGAGGGGTTTTAGTCCTGGCCGACCAGGGCCTGCTGCCCATAACCGAGGAACTGAACGGCTTTCTCTCCTTGATCACCGACCAGCTCGGCCTTCTGCTTGACAATCTCTATCTGAAAAACAAACTCCACCGGCAAACTCTTGCGCGTCAGGAAAAAACTAAAACAAATGGAGAAAACGGATGTTCTTGAACAAGCTCTTTGGTTTTCTGGGAAAAAACCTGGCAATGGATCTCGGTACGGCAAATTCTCTACTTTATGCCCCGAGAGAGGGAATCGTTCTCAATGAACCCTCGGTCGTGGCCGTTGACAACAGAACCGGCAAAGTGCTGGCCGTGGGCAAGGAAGCCAAAGACTTCCTGGGGCGAACCCCTGAAAAAATCACCGCCATCCGCCCTCTCAAAGACGGGGTCATCGCAGATTTCGAGGTGACCAAGACCATGATCGCCTTCTTTATCCGCAAGGTAATCAAAGGCCTGCAGCTGATAAAACCCAAAATCGTGATTTGTGTTCCCACGGGAATCACCATGGTTGAAAAAAGAGCGGTGATCGAGTCGGCGCAGCAGGCAGGAGCCAGAGAGGTCCGTTTGATCGAAGAACCCATGGCGGCGGCCATCGGGGCAAAACTCCCCATAGACCAGCCCCTGGGAAACATGGTCATCGACATCGGGGGCGGGACAACCGAAGTAGCCGTCATCTCCCTGAAGTCAGTAGCCTATTCAGAATCGGTCCGGGTGGCCGGAGACGAAATGAACGATGCGGTGCAACGATTCATCCGGGATGAATACAAGCTCTTAATCGGAGAAAACCTGGCCGAAAAGATCAAGATGCGACTCGGCTCAGCCATGCCCTTTAGCGAACCGAAAACCATGAGGATATCCGGCAAGAACATGGTCGACGGCATACCGAAATCCATCGAGGTCAGCGATGCCCAAATTCGGGAAAGCATCCGGGAACCGTTGAACATGATCGTCATGGCCGTGCGCCGGGCCTTGGAAAAAACTCCTCCGGAACTGGTGACCGATATTGCCGATAACGGCATCCTCCTGGCCGGCGGAGGAGCCCTCCTTCAGGGACTGGACAGACTGATCAGCGAAAAATCGGAAATCAGTGTCGTGGTAGACGATGATCCCTTGACCACAGTTCTCAGAGGAACCGGATTTGCCATGGAAAACGAAAAGGAAATGGAAAGCTCCTTCATAAACTAAAATCAGTTTGCGTCCGTTGGACGCAAACAGATTTTAATTTTATTAAATATATTAAAGAGATACCAAATTATCAAATCCAAGATACTATGTCCATATCTGAGAATACGGAACTGGTCAAACAGACCAAAAGAGCGGTCCTCAAGGCCGGGGCAATGATCAAAGAACAATGGTCCGAGCCCAAGCGCATCCGGCACAAAGGCAGAATCGACCTGGTGACCCAGACCGATCTCCAGGTCGAGGAATTTCTCAAGAAAGAATGCCAAAGGATCCTGCCCAAAGCCGGATTCCTGGCCGAGGAGACAGCCGGGAGCGGGACCCTCGGTGAATCGACCTGGGTCATCGATCCCCTGGACGGTACCACCAATTTTGCCCATAACCTGTTCGGGGTGGCTGTGTCCGTTGCCCTGTGGCAGCGGGATCACATCCAAACGGCCTTCGTCTACCTGCCCTTGACCGGAGAGATGTTCCAGGCCGCCCGCGGGGAAGGGGCCTTTTTAAACGACCGGGCCATCCATGTCTCACAGGAACAGGACCTGGTCCGGTCCCTCATCGCCACCGGCTTTCCCTACAACATACGAGAACGGATCGATGAGGTCCTTCCGGCTTTCAAAGAAGTCCTGACCCGCTGCCGGGGTCTCAGACGGATGGGGTCGGCGGCCCTGGATTTGGCCTATACTGCCTGCGGCAGGTTTGACGGTTTTTACGAACTGGGGCTGAAACCATGGGATACAGCAGCAGGATGGCTCCTGGTGGAAGAGGCCGGAGGCCGTGTCAGCCGGTTCAACCCTGACAATGAGTATGACCTCGGAGCGGATACGATTCTGGCCAGCAACGGCCTCATCCATCAGGACCTGGCCTCTCTTCTGCTTGAAGCCGGTGTTTCAGGAAAAGGATAGAGAGAAGTCTGTTGTCCGGGTGCGGACGCAGTTTCCATCTTGTTTTTTAAGAGCGATTCGCTCGGACTTATTGAAACAAGAGGTCTAAGCTCCAGAAATAATGCAAGCCTGGCGTGAACTGATCGGCAAAGGTACGAACCAGGTAACTGAGCTCGTGATTTTCCACGAAGACTCCCCGTATCACATCCCGGGGATTCGGTTGAGGAACCTGGCGGCTGACTGCTGCAGAAAAGATGGACACGAATTCGAACCCGGTCTCGGCACTGGCCTGGAGATTGTGGACCAGGTTTACTCTGGAAACAGTGATTCCGAGCTCCTCCTGGAGTTCTCGAATTGCCGCCTCGTTCGGGGTTTCAGAAGCCAGGACATGACCTGTCGCCGAAAGGTCCCAGCACTCCGGATACTTCAGCTTTTTGCTGCTCCTCTTTTGGATGTATAGTTTTTTCGAGGAGTTGTATAAAAGAACCAGGACACTCCGGTGCATCAGCCCCTGTTCATGAATCTCTTCTTTCGGCATCAACCCGACAACCCTGTTGTCGATATCGACGACCTCCAGCAGTTGCCTGTGCAAAGACGATTTTCTGGGTCTGTACTTTGGGACAACAATCATGGAAATATCTGGCTAAAGCTCTACGGAGAACATCCGGATTAAGGACAACCAAAGGGTGTGTGCCTCAATTTTTTTCATCAAAACGAGATTGGGTCTTCTTGACACCTGGTCCCGGGATCATTACTCTTAGCAGAATAAGATACAGCTGTTTCTTCTGAACCATGCGGCTCGGAGCTGTCGGCTGAAGGCGCGAGATCGATACTGTAATGAAAAAAGATCCGCCTGTAAATGCCGGAAGAAAATTTCCAGCGGCCAGATGAGATTTATCAAACAGTGAATTATTTTCCGGAGGAACTATGGCTTTCATCGACGCAGCCCAACTCGATAAGAAACGGGTCTTGATTCGCCTGGACCTGAATGTCCCCCTGCAGGATGGCCTTATTCAGGACGACAGCAGGATCAGGGAAGCCCTTCCCACCATCAAGCATGTCCTGAAAATGAACGGGATCCCCATCCTCTGCTCCCACCTGGGCAAGCCCAAGGGAGAGCGTAATCAGGGACTTTCCCTGCAGCCGGTGGCCAAGAGGCTGAGCCAGCTCCTGGAGCGGGAAATAAAAATGGCACCGGATTGCATCGGCTCGGAAGTCAAGGACTTGGTCAACAGGCTCGAACCCGGAGAGGTCCTTCTTCTGGAAAATTTGCGCTTTCATTCCGGGGAGACGAAGAACGATAAGGAATTCAGCCGGCAACTTGCAGAGCTGGGGGATGTCTTTGTCAATGACGCCTTCGGGGTCGTTCACCGCAAACACGCTTCAGTGGTCGGGGTTGTGGACTATGCACCGGCCTCGTACGGCGGATTTTTGTTGAAAAAGGAAACCGAGTACCTGCGAAAGGCCCTCCTGAACCCTGATCGCCCCTTTGTTTTGATCGCCGGCGGGGCCAAGGTCTCCACCAAGCTCGGAGTGCTCTCCAATCTGGCGGACAAAGTGGACAGGGTCATCGTCGGCGGGGCCATGGCCAACACCTTTCTCAAGGCCCAGGGATTCGGAACCGGCCTCTCCCTTGTCGAACCCGAACTCCAGGACGATGCCCTGCAAATCATGAACAGGACTAAAAAGAACAAAGTGAGCTTCTACTTCCCGGTTGACTTCGTGACCGGCCGGGATGTAAAGGCCTCCCAACCCAGCGGTATACACCCTTACCAGGACATTCCGGCGCAGGATATGATGCTGGATATAGGCCCGGCCAGCCACACGCTTTTCGCCGAAGCTCTCAAGGACGCCAAAACCGTGATCTGGAACGGACCCATGGGCGCTTTTGAAAATCCCGTCTTTTCCCAGGGTTCTTTCGGAATGGCGGAGACAGTGGCCGGAGTCCAGGGGACGACCATTATCGGCGGCGGCGACACCGACTCTCTGGTCCACAAATCCGGTGTCCATGAATCAATCAGTTTCATCTCCACCGGGGGCGGTTCTTTCCTCGAATTCATGGAGGGCAAGGAGCTGCCGGGACTGAAAGTGCTGGGAATATGAAGATTGAAGAAATAAAGGTGACCTATGACCAAACAATTCATGGCTGCGAACTGGAAGATGTTTAAGACCAGACAAGAGGCCGAAGAGACAACCCGGGAGCTTCTGTCTTTGACAGCGACAAAACTTCCCGGGGACAGAGAGGTCCTGCTCATCCCCCCTTTTACCTCCATTGCCGCGGTAGTCGAGACAATCGGCTCCAGAACCGGTTTCAGCGTCGGTGCCCAAAACTTTTACCCGGCGGAAAGCGGGGCCTATACCGGTGAAATCTCTCCTGGCATGCTCCTGGACCTTGGCTGCTCCTTTGCCCTGGTCGGTCACTCTGAACGGCGGCACCTGTTCCATGAGGGCGACGACTTTCTGGCTCGGAAAGTCAGCTTCGGGCTGGAAAAAGGCTTGAAAATAATCCTGTGCATCGGGGAGACTCTGAACCAAAGGAAAGAGGGGCTGCTGGAAACAACCCTGAGCAGACAGCTGACCTCCGCCCTTTCCGGCATCAGTAACTTGGACATTGCCTCGAGATTGTCCCTGGCTTATGAACCCGTCTGGGCCATCGGCACCGGGGAAGTGGCCGGGACCGAGGATATCGGAGAGGCTCACAATTTTGTCAGATCCGAACTGAAGAATATATTCAGCCGCGGAGCGGAGGAGATACCCATCTTGTACGGCGGCAGCGTCAAGCCTGGCAATATTTCAGAGATAATCCCCCTTGACAATGTGGACGGAGTACTGGTAGGAGGTGCAAGTCTTCAGGCGGAAGGCTTCAGCCGGATCGTCCTCGGATAGGAACAACCTTACCCCTTTCCATCTCCAGTGACGACAAAAATATATCATTTGCATTCACGACATTGAATGTGGAGGTTCTTCCTTGAATACCCTGTTACTGACCATACATGTTATCGCCTGCGTCTCCCTGGTCCTTTTAGTTCTGGTCCAATCCGGACACGAGGGCATGGGGGTCATCTTCGGCGGCTCCAGTGGATCGAGCTTTTTCGGGAGCAGCGGAGCCGGAGGGGTTCTCTCCAAGCTGACCATTGCCATGGCCGTCATCTTCTTTTTGACCTCGCTCAGCTTCACCTATCTGGAGAGCCAGAGGTCAAAAACAGTGACCAAATCCGTGGTGGTCGAAGAACCTGCGCAGAGCGGGCAGCCTGCTCAACCTGCTCCAAACAGCCCCGAATAAAGCGGAAAAATTAGAAAGAGGAATCTGAAAATTGGACTGGACAATTCCGAGCCAAAGGAGTAAGAACGGTTTCGTTCTGATACAGACAACGCCGAGGTGGTGGAATCGGTAGACACGCTATCTTGAGGGGGTAGTGGGCGACAGCCCGTGGGGGTTCGAATCCCCCCCTCGGCACCATTTGCAAACTTCAAGGGGATCGGCTCACGGGCCGATCCCCTTTGTTTTTGTCAAGCGTACGACCTCTCTTATGCAAAGGCTTATTCAGACCTCCTCAAACAGATCCTTCACCTCACAACCCAAGGCTTGAGCTATTTTCCAAAGGGTCATCAATGAACAGGACCTGATTCCTCTGTCTTCTCTTGCCCGGAGTATGGTCACCTGGGACAGGCCGGAAAGTTTCTGCATTTCTCTGACCTGAGTTAATCGATTTTAGTGCATAAAAAGCCCTCCACATTTGGGCAACTTTCTGATATAAAGGACTTTGTTGCAAACAAGTACAAACAGAAAGTTGCACCCAAAAAGTGGAGGGCCGTATGAACAAGCGTAGCAA
>JAIPDR010000167.1 GCA_021737615.1 Desulfohalobiaceae bacterium
CGGACAACGGGCGCAAGGTAGGTATCATAGGGGCCGGCCCCGGCGGTTTGACCGCGGCCTACTTCCTGGCCCTCTGGAGATACCGGGTGACCCTGATCGAGGCCCTGCCCAGGGCCGGGGGCATGATGCTCGTCGGTATCCCCCGCTACCGTCTCCCCCAGGAGGTCATCGACCGGGAAGTGGCCCTGATCCAAAGCCTGGGGGTGGAGATCCGGTTGAGCACCAGGCTCGGCCGGGACATCGGCCTCGAGGACCTGCGCCAGGAGGGCTTCACAGCCTTTGTCCTGGCCATCGGGGCCCATGAATCCTTCAGGCTCCATATTCCGGGCGAGACCGACTTTCCCCAGGTCTACCCAGCTGTTGATTTTTTAAAGAAAATCAGCCTGGACCATAAATTCCAGCCAGGGAAAAAGGTGGCCGTCATCGGCGGGGGCAACGTGGCCATCGATGCGGCCAGGACCTGCATCCGCCTCGGCTGTGAAGAGGTCACGGTCCTCTATCGCCGGACCCGCTCGGAAATGCCGGCCCATGAGGAGGAAGTCATGGAGGCTGAAGAGGAGGGGGTGAGTTTCACTTTTTTGACCATACCCACTGAAATCACCGGCCAATCCGGAGAGGTAACGGGCATCCGCTGCCTCAGGGCCAGGTTGAGCGAACCGGACGAATCCGGCAGGCAACGGCCGGTCCCGGTTAAGGACAGCGAACACGACATCGAAGTCGATGCGGTCATACCGGCCATCGGCCAGGACATCGACCCACAGGGGCTGGATGCCTTCGGCGACCTGGGCTGGACCAGGCGCAGGACCATCGGGACCAACACCGTGACCATGGAGACCGGGCAAGAGGGCGTCTTTGCCATCGGCGACGCCGTGACCGGGCCGGCCACAGTGGTCGAGGCCATCGGAGGCGGCAAGCGGGCAGCCTGGGCCATCCACCGCTATTTCGAAGACATTCCCCAGCCTACGCTGCCTCCGGTTCCGGTTCGCAGGCAAAAGCTCGACCCCCTTCCGGTCCCGGCCGGGGTCAAGGCCGGTCTGAAGCGTCCGGACATTCAGACCCTGAAGACCGACCGCCGCAAGACGACCTTCCAGCAGGTCCACCTCGGCCTGGACGAGGACCGGGCCGCCGAGGAAGCCAAACGCTGCCTGCGCTGCGACATCTGCATCCGCTGCGGCCGCTGCGTGACCATCTGCCGGGATCAGATGGGGGTGGACGCCCTGCAGCTGGGCTACCTGGATTTTGATGAGCCCGGACCCACAGACTTGAACATCACAGCCGAACGGTGCATCCTGTGCGGGGCCTGCGCCGAAAACTGCCCCACCGGGGCCATGCAGATGCAGGACAAAGGTGACGAGCGGGAACTAAGGCTCTGCAACACGGTCCTCAACCGAATGAAGATCGAGCACTGCCGGCTCTGCGGTACGGTCATCGGGCCGGCCAGATATCACGACTTCATTGCCCGGCGGATCAAGGACATCAGCCCGGCCCTGAAGAATGATCGGATCTGCCTGCAGTGCGCCCGGCAGCACAGCGCCAGGCAGCAGGCCGAAATCCAGCCGCCGGAAGAATAACCGGGAGTCTATAGAATTTTAGATTTTAGATTTTGGATTTTGGATTGTAAAGGCAAAGAAAAAGAGCTGGTTATTTGGGATAAATCCAAAAACTTTTTCTTAAAGGCTATATTTGCGTTATTCTTTTGGTCGTCGTAAATACGAGGTTTCTACTTGTTCGAAAACCCTGAAGAGTGTTTGAACGAAAACGGTGATTGGACGTAAACTTGCCCAGATACGAGGAACAATAAATTTTGAAACCACAGTGTATTACAATACATGAGGATTTCAAAATTTTGCAGTGACGAAGTAGATGGGTGAATTCTCGTCCAAGCACTAAAGAGGAATTGTCATGTCTTTGCGCCAGGGCCAGCGCGTCGAAATCTACCGTAAATCCGAGGATGAATCCTGGGAGCCATATATGGATGGCTTGTTGGGTCAGCACGGCATCGTCACCGATCCCGACAGCAGCAAGAATGACCCCGAGGATCTGGTCGAGGTCAGCCTGGACGAGAAAGGGACCTATCGCCTGCCTCAGGACTGCCTGCGCATCATTTCTCCAGTCTGAGGCTCTGGAGCCTCAGACCGGAGCAGGCCAAACGCCGGGACAGAACCGAGGGACATATGGTATCGATACGCATCAACGGACAAGAGTGTGGGGCGGAGGGCGGGAAGCGCCTTTTGCCGATACTTCTGGAGAACGGGATCAAGGTCCCGCATCTCTGCTACCACCCCTCGCTCAGGCCCGGAGCGTCCTGTAAGCTCTGCGTCGTGGAGATCAGGGAAGAGGGCAAGCCTTTCCGGCCCCGGCTTTCCTGTGTGGCCCGATGCAAAGAGGGAATGGAGGTCACCACGGATAGCGCCATGATTCTTCAGCTTCGCAATCAGGCCATCGGCAACCTCCTGAAGCTGGCCCCGCAGGCAGAAAAAATACACAGGATCGGAGCGGAATTCGGTCTGTCCACCGGAATGATCCCGGACGGCTGCATCCGCTGTCGCCTCTGCGTCCGGGTCTGCAGGGAGGTGATCGGGGCCGGGGCCCTGGAGATGACCAGGAGGGACGGGATTTCCTATGTCGTTCCCTCGGAGACGGTTCAATGTCTCGGCTGCGGGACCTGTGTGAACATCTGCCCCACCGGGGCCATCATTCAGGAAGACAGGGACAATGTCCGGACCATCTCCATCCGGGGCGAGGAAATCGGGATCCATCACCTGGTCAACTGCGAGATCTGCGGCCGCACTTACGCCACCAGAAGATTCTTGGACCATGTCCAGGACCTGGAACAGGAAAAGCAGCATCCCGACATCAAGGAGCCGCACCACTATTGCCCGACCTGCGCCAAGCTGGGCAGGGTCCGGTCCCGAAGAGGACCGGCCCTGTAAGGCTTAAAGCGGGTTTTGCCTGCAACCCAAAAGGTTCCGGGTTCACCGTTCACGGTTAAGAAAAAGAAAATAGCCCTTTGACATATCCGGTCTTTTCTTGACTTCTTCCTCTGCAAACCGTGAACCTTGTACGACAAGGAATGTAAGTCCTTTGGGGCAATACATTTTCTTGTTTTTTATGACAGTGATTCAAGGATAAGGCGCCTAGCCGGCCCGCTTTTTATCAATGACCTGAATCGCTCTGGCCTGTTTGTCGATAAGCAGCTGAAACCGCCATTTCCCGTCCTTGCTGGCGGCCTTGGCCGTGTAATAGCGGCCTTTGTTGACCAGTTCAATGATGTCATAGTTGGAGACAAGCTCTTTGCGCAGCCCCTTGTCGATTTCGAGCTTGGCCGTTGCCAGGCTCATGCCCTCGACACCCGGCCCGATGATCATTTCCCCTTCCTTCTCCGTTGTGTCGTTCTTCTCATCCGTCATTGCCATGCCTCCAGTTCCACTGTCTCCAGGGCTAAACATTGAAAAGTGATATCGAGTTCTTATAAGTTGTTAAGCCTCAGACTTGTATAAACGTTACGAAGCCTGTGCTTGATACAGATACATGGCTTGTTCTATTCCTTGTCCCATATCCAGTATCAAGTATCCAGCATCAAGCATCCCGCTTTTCATATATCCACCCCGCGGAGCCTCAGGGAGTTCCCGATGACCGAGACCGAACTGAAGCTCATGGCCGCCGCGGCGATCATGGGCGAGAGCAGCAGCCCGAAGACCGGGTAGAGTACGCCGGCGGCGATGGGCACCCCGATGCCGTTGTAGACAAAGGCGAAAAAGAGGTTCTGCTTGATGTTGCGCATGGTGGCCTTGGATAAAAGCACGGCCCGGACGATTCCCCTCAGGTCCCCTTTGACCAGGGTAACCCGGGCGCTTTCCATGGCCACGTCCGTGCCGGAGCCCATGGCGATGCCCACCTGGGACTGGGCCAGGGCCGGGGCGTCGTTGATGCCGTCCCCGGCCATGGCCACGACCTTGCCCTGCTCTTGAAACCGCTTGACCGCATCAACCTTGTCTTGGGGCATGACCTCGGCCACGAAATCATCTAGACCCAGTTTCCCTGCCACGGACTTGGCCGTGGCCTGGCTGTCGCCGGTGAGCATCACGATCTCTATCCCCTCGGCGTGGAGCCTGTCGATGGCCTCGGGAGTGGTTTCCTTGATTGGATCGGAAACACTGAGAATCCCGGCCGCTTTCCCGTCCACGGCCACGAACATGGCTGTTTTGCCTTCGGCGCGAAGGGTTTCAGCCTCACGGTCAAGCTGCTCGTCAGCTGAGATGCCGAAGCCCTCGAGCAGCCGTTTGTTGCCAAGCAGGACCTTCTTCCCGCCCACAGTTCCCGAAACCCCTTGTCCGGTGTGGGATTCGAAACCTTTTGCTTTTCCAAGTTCAACCTTTCGCTCCTCGGCCCCGGAGACGATGGCCTCGGCCAGGGGGTGTTCGCTGCTGCGCTCCAAACCGGCCGCGAATTGGAGCACATCCACTTCAGTCCACCCTTTTGCAGGGACGCAATCGGTCAGCCTCGGCTTGCCCTCGGTCAGGGTCCCGGTCTTGTCCACGACCAGTGTATCCACGACACGCATGCTCTCTATGGCCTCGGCGTCCTTGAACAAGACCCCGAAGGTCGCCCCCTTGCCGGTGGCCACCATGATCGACATGGGCGTGGCCAGGCCCAGGGCGCAGGGACAGGCGATGATCAGCACCGAGACCGCAGCAATCAGGGCATAGGCCATGCGCGGCTCAGGTCCGAGCAGAGACCAGACAATAAAGGCGATGACTGCCGTTGCGATGACTGCGGGCACGAACCAGGCCGCCACCAGGTCGGCCAGCTTTTGGATGGGGGCCCTGCTCCGCTGGGCTTCGGCCACCATCTGTACTATCTGGGCCAGCACGGTGTCCGAGCCGACCTTCTCGGCCCGGATCACCAGGGAGCCTTTACCGTTGACCGTGGCCCCGATGACCGGATCGTTCTCCTTCTTTTCCACGGGAACCGGCTCACCCGTGATCATGGATTCATCCACGTTGCTGCCGCCTTCCTCAATCCTGCCATCCACCGGCACCTTCTCCCCGGGCCTCACCCGGAGTTTGTCCCCCACTTGAATGTCCTCCAGGGGCACGTCCTGTTCGCTGCCATCCTCCTCGATTCGCCGCGCGGTCTTGGGGGCCAGGCCCAAAAGGGCCTTGATGGCGGCCCCGGTCCGGCTGCGGGCCCGCTGCTCCATCATCTGACCGAGCAGGACAAGAGTGATGATGACCGCCGCCGCCTCGAAATAGACCCCTACCGTGCCTTCTTCTGACCGGAAGGAAGGCGGGAATATTCCCGGAAAGAGCAGGGCTATGACGCTGTAGACATAGGCCACGGCCGTGCCCATGCCGATGAGGGTAAACATGTTCAAATTCCAGGTTGCTACGGACTTCCAGGCCCGGACGTAGAAGATCCAGCCTCCCCAGAGGACCACCGGCGTGGCCAGGACAAACTCGGTCCAGTGCAAAGCCGCGCTCCCGAAGGTTTCTTCCAGAAATCCCAGGCGGAAGAAATCGCGCATGGCGATAAGCACGACCGGCAGGGTCAGAACGGCTGAGACCCAGAACCGGTTCCTCATGAAGAGGTATTCCTGGTTTTCCTCCTCTTCGTCAGGCTCCACTGTCTTGGGCTCCAGTGCCATGCCGCACTTGGGGCAGTCTCCGGGATGGTCCTGGACCACCTCCGGGTGCATGGGGCAGGTGTACTCCTTCTTTCCTCCCGGTGCCCGGGGGGCGACCGGTTCCAGGGCCATGCCGCATTTGGGACAGTCTCCCGGCCCTTCCTGCCGGACTTCCGGGTGCATGGGACAGGTGTAGGTATTTCCCTTGGCCTTGTGCTCGTGTTCAGGGGATGCCGTATCGCCCTCGGCTGCAGTCTCTCCGGACGTATATTTCTCCGGATCGGCCTGGAACTTCTCCAGGCAGTGCTCGCTGCAGAAATAAAAGGTCTGCCCCTGGTGTTCGTAGGAGAAATACGACTGCGGGGATTCGGTGGTCATGCCGCAGACCGGATCCTTGACCGCCTCCTGTGATTCTGCTCTGTCTTGCATAGCAGTCTTCCTTTATCCAGTTTGAGCCGTTGTTCTTTTGTCCCTGAGGCTCAGACTGGATACTAAATAGTTGCGCATCATGCCCAGGTCCTCGTGCTCGAGGTTGTGGCAGTGATACAGATACAGCCCTTTGTGATCGAGAAAGCGCATGATCACAACCACCCGTTCGCCGGGCATGACCAGGACCGAGTCCTTCCAGCCCTTATCCAGAAAGCGGTAGCCCGGCCCTCCGAAACGGCCGATTACCTGGAAGGACAGGCCGTGGATGTGCATGGGGTGGGGCATGGCCATCATGCCCCCGCTGTTGACGAATTCCCAGATCTCGGTCGTGCCGAGACGGACCATTTCATCCGGGGCCACTTCGGACATGTTGAAGGTCCGGCCGTTGATGGTCGGCTGCATGTGGTTCATCTCCAGGAAAAACCGTCTGGGATTGTCCCTGTTCACGGCCTGTTCCGGGTCCAGGCGCTCCAGAGAGGCCAGCCGCTCAGGGGGTTTGGTTTCCCCTTTTTCCTCCTCGGTGACCTGGAAGCGGACCAGTTCGTACTGCGAACCCGCCGGGAGCCGGGATGTGTTGCCCATCATGCCCATGGGGCCGCTCCCGGGATTGAAGGGCAGGCTCTGCAGGGACACCTTCGCACCTTTTTGCATGTCTGCAAAGTCGGCCCAGAGATCGATGCGCTCCGCCGGTCCGAGCATGATGTCCGGCACGACCAGGGTCTTGTCCAGCAAGCCGCCGTCTGTACCCAGGATCTGCAAATTTCTGCCGTCGCTCCAGCCGAGTCGAAGAAGGCGGGAGTTGGAGGCGTTGAGGATCCGCAGCCTGTAAGACCGGCCTTTGACGAAATATTCGTTGCCGGCCCGCCCGTTGATCATGGCCCGATCGCCAAGGAATCCGGTCATGCGCTGCATGGGATTCTGAACATAGACCAGCCGGTTGTCCGCGGCAAAGGTCCGGTCCTGAATGACCAGCGGCAGATCGTATTCCCCTGCAGGCAGGTCCAGGGCCTGCTCTTCTTGATCGCTAATGAGAAACAATCCGGCCATCCCGCCGTAGACCTGGTTCCCGGTCAAGCCGTGAGGGTGGGGATGATACCAGTAGGTCCCGGCCCGGTTTGCGATCGTGAAATCGTAGACGTAGTCTTCACCGCCCGGGACCGTCAGTCTGGGGTGACCGTCGTCTTCAGGGGGAACGTGCAGCCCGTGCCAGTGGATGATGGATTCCTGGGGGATGCGGTTTTTGAACCTGATGCGGACCCGCTGCCCTCTCCGGACACGAAAGACCGGGCCAAGCCAACTGTCCGGCATATCCCGGAGCTGAGCGGAATCGCCCTTGACCACTTCTCCTTTGTACCGCCAGACCCCGGTCAGCTGGCCGGGAAACAGCGGCATCTTGTCCGGAGCCGCCGTGAGCACTGCTTCCAGATCAGGTTGGGAAGCGGCCCCGGAAGATTGCGGCCAAAAGGTCCCTGAAGCCGCGGCCGCCCCCAGGGCGGCCATGAACCGGAAAAATGTTCTTCTATACATAGGCTTTCATATCTTGAAGTTATTGTATTTCCTGTTTCATCCGCACAAACTCCGCTTGTGTCAGCTCGCCCCTGGCATAGCGTTCTTTCAGAACATCGAGCGGCGTCTCCGTGACGAAACCGGCTGTGTTGGTTTCAGAAGCGTCTTGTCCGGAGAAGAAGTTCAGCAGCATGATCGCAGCAATAATGAGAATAATCCAGAAGAACATCATACGATTCCTCCCCAACGGTTCAAAAATTCAGACTTCATAGCAGCGTTTTGATTGATAAGCTTAACAATCTAAAATAATATTATAAATCCTTAATGACTTCAAAGTTGGACATTGATAGGCTTCAGGTGTCAGCCCTGCCTCTGGCAAGCCTGACATATAACTATCAAATATTTATTATAATATAAAGGCATGCTGTTACAATAAAGCTCAAGTCCACAGCTGCCAGTTTGATTGAGGATGAAACTTCAATTTGAGTCACTGGCACTCTCTTTACGAACCGGGCGACAGGGTTCTCTTGCGCGACCTCGCTTAGAGGTTCTCAGGTTTTCTTAGGCTCGCGAAATGGGGGAAACCGGACCGCATCTATGGCTTCAAACCATAAGACTGCAGAAAATTTTCATTCAGGCAACATCAAAGGTCATAGCAGAGACTAAGAGTCCGGAGGGGGCAGGGATCCCCCAGGAGCGAGCCTTAGAAAACCGAGAGCCGGAAGCGTTTAAGCGCAAGAGAGCCCTGTGACCGGTTCGTATTTTTCCGCATTCTTAAATGAAGTTTCCTATGAGGTTTCGAGTGTCAGAAAAAATAAAAAATTATAATATCAATGCCTTAAAGCATGGCACCTGACACCTTGCGTTACAGATAATTCAAAATAAAGTGTCCAAAAAATCATACACATTTTTGCAACTGGATAGAGCTCTGAAACTAGAGGTATTCACGGCCTGGCCTCGATCCAGCGGACGATATCCGAGGACAGCCTATCCTCGACATCGATGCTCCAACCCGCAAGTTGGATGTTGTTCATGGTCCTGCGATTGACATTGGCCCCGGTCAGTCTGACCGTCAGCGGATTGAGGATGTCAAAGACCCTGGCCAGGGCGGGATTGCCCGGCCGCATATGCTCCAGGAGCAAAAGCCTTCCCCCGGG
>JAIPDR010000168.1 GCA_021737615.1 Desulfohalobiaceae bacterium
ATCCTAAAAACTGGAGTTTCTCCATTGATCAAACTGGCAAAGACGGACTTCAGCATGATGAGTTAAACTGCAGGCCAATAAATTCTTATATATTAATTAATTATATGTCAGCTTTGCCAGAGGCAAAGCTGACACCTGAGCTCTTTTGCTCACAGTCCCTCATCGAAGTTTCCGGCCGAGGCGATGTTCAAATAGATGACCACCATGACCGCCATGACGGCCAGGCCCACCCCTATCTCCACACCGAGCATGCCCAAAGCCCGCGCATGAACGGGATCGACCGGCAAAATCCGGGACAAGAGGCCGTAGTCGAGAAAATTGCCGCCCAGGAGCATGCACAGGACCCCGATACCCGCGTAGACCAGGACGCCCAGGACACAGAGAAAACCGATAACGCGCTCCTTGACCCGATGCACGGCCGTCCTCAGGTTGTAGGAGATGGCCAGAAGGATCAGGCTGGACCCGAAAATGACCCCGCCCTGAAAACCGCCTCCTGGACTGAAGTCGCCATGGGCAACCACATACAGGGCATAGAGCTGGATAAATGGGATCAGGATCCGGCAGACGGTCTTGATGATCAGATCATAGGGCACCCAGTCGGCGTCCATTATTTCGAACTCCCTGCCGACGGGCAGGGTGCTGCGGCTGTTCTTGAAATGGAGAATGACTCCGGTCGGGATGTGTCGATAGTACCTCTCGTTTTTGGATTCGTACTTTCGAAGCAAGAGCAGGCAGGCCAGTCCGCCGCAGAAGATGACCGCTGTCTCGAACATGGTGTCGAAGCCCCGGTAATCGGCGAGCACGGCGGTCACCAGATTCGGAACCCCGGTCTCCCCCAGCGCTTCCTGAATGTAGTGGGGGGAGAGGTAACTGGAGGCCGGAGAACCGGGGTCCCCCCAGTCCGGGAAATCCACGCTGGCATACAACAAAAGCCCCCCGCAGAGGAAAACGATGACCAAGCCGAAGGTCTTCAATCTTTTGTCCTCCTGGTTGTTCTGAAAACCGCAGCCACAAAAAAGACGGTGCTCACTCCGGCCCCGACCGAAGCCTCGGTGAAGGCGACGTCTACAGCGCCCATCACGGCCCAGAGCAGACACATCATGAAGCTGTAGGCCCCGAATAAAATCGCCGTGCTCAAGAGGTCCCTGACCGAAATCGCAGCCAGGGCGCAGAAAATCACCAGGGTCAAAATGATCAGATCGAGCTGCCAGTGCATTGACTTACCCCTTTTTCTCCCTGGTCCAGGGCCTGAGCCCGGCCCTGATGCCCGCGTCCACAATGGAGTGCGTCGCCGTAGGGCTGGAGAGGAAAACAAAAAAAACAATGAGCAGCATCTTCAAGCTGAGCAGCAGCGAGGTCAGGGAAAAATGCTCCAGATTGTAAATGGCCAGCCCCAGGACCATGGCCATGATCCCCAGGGTGTCCAGCTTTCCGGCCGGGTGCATCCGGCTGTAAAAGTCCGGCATGCGGATGATGCCCACCGCTCCTGCGCTGAAGAAGACAAGCCCGGATCCCAGAAAGAAAACAACCAGTATAGTTATGATGAGTGACATAGTTTACTCAAGCCTCGATTCTTCATACAAGCCCTTTCTCTTGTGGAAATAGCGGGAAGCCGCCAGGACCGCGATGAAATTCAAAAAGGCATAGGCCAGGGCGATATCCACGAACATCTCCACCCGGCCGTAGATCACGCCGATGAGCAGGAGCAGGACAACGGTCTTGCTGCCGATGGCATTGACCCCGATCAAGCGGTCCAGGACAGTGGGACCGAATATGCCGCGGTACAGGGAAAAGAGCATCAAAAAACAGAGAAACAGGGCAGACCCCAGGAAAAACTCGCTCATCCCGCCTCTCCGAAAATCCGGGCCACCTTTTTAAGCATCTCACCCGGCAAGGCCCGGGATGAATCCCGGTCAATGGCGTGGACCCTGAAGCTTCCCTCTCTGTCGGCGTTCACGGTGATGGTACCAGGAGTCAGGGTGATGGAATTGGCCAGGGTGACAATGGACATGTCCTTTTGAAGGCCGCTTCTGAAAGAGACGATATGCGGATCGATCATCGCGTGCATCCTGGGATGAAAGACCAGATACAGAAGATGGAGGTTGGCTTTGATAATCTGGACAAGGAGCCAGGGAATATAGCGGGAAAAACGGATGCCGACCAGGAGATAGCCGGCCTGCAGGCCCGGGAAAAGGAGATCATAAAAGAAAAAGGAGACCACCAGGCTGGAGAAAAGGCCCAGGACAATGAGCAGTGGTTCGAAATTGCCGGAGAGCACCAGCCACAGGCCGAACATGAGCACAAAGGTGATACCGAAGGAAGCGACCGAATTCAGCCATTTCAAGGCGATTCGCTTCTTTAGAGTCAGTCCGCTGCTCTTTCGACGGAGCTCATTGTCTGAACCGTTCACCTTCCCCTCCTTTCTCAGTCATTGACCCCGTAGAGCTTTCTAAACTTACTGAAAGCCTTTTTGACCTTGCCTTCAGGTCTTGCCTCCTGTGTTCCCTGCCTGTTTTCCCTTTCGAGTTCCTGTCTGTGCTCATAGGCCTCTTTGATGGTCGCAACCAGGGTGTCATAGTCAACCGGTTTGGATAAGAATTTGAAAGCGTTGTACTTGCCGCTCTGCAGGGCGTTTTCCACACTGCCGTAACCGGTCAGGACGATACAGGGCAAGAGAGGCTGCAATTCCTTGAGCCGCTTCTGGACCTCTATCCCGTCGATTCCGGGCATCTTCAGATCGACGACCGCCACGTCGAAATCTTCAGCCGCAGCCGCTTCCACTCCTTCTTCCCCTGAAAAAGTCGTCCTGACCCGATAACCGTCCATGACCAGACGTTTGGACAAGTATTTGAGAAAGGTCTGCTCGTCGTCCACAAAGAGGAGTTTCATCACTTACCCCTTCTCTGAAAAAAAAATTTACAAATTTTCAGAGCGAAATAATATCTGTTATCCGTGTCCATCCGTGTGCTCCGCGGACGATCCTTCTGCCCTCCGTACGCCTGGCCTTGGACCGCCGCATTCTCAGCCTGTTTCCTTGTCTAAGGCCGGGGGCACGAAGAGAACCGGAAAAGCGGTCTTTTCCGTCAGCCGAACCGGAAGGCTCTTGCGGATTTTCTCTCCCCAGGACCGTTTTTCCGGAATTCCGGAGACGATCATCGAAGCCTGACAATCCCTGGCCGCCCGTTCTATCTCCTCGCGCGGATCTCCGACATAGACGTGAGACCTGGCTTTCAGGCCTGCCGCCTCGAATTGTTCGCAGATTCCTTCAAGCTTTTCACGATGCTTCTTCCTTGTCTTCTGCACACCCATGGCCGAAGAACTCTTCAAATCCTGCTCTCCGGCGACGTGAATCACGTTCACCTCCTGGATGACCCCTTTGAGCCGCTGCAGAAGACCGACGGCAGCCGTATCTCCGGGTGTCCAGTCCACCGCCAGCAGCGGCCGGTAAAATGGATTCTCGGTCAACCTCTTCTCTTCCGAAGGAACGTTGATGATCATCAGCGGCACCTGGATCCTGTGGATCAGCTCCGAAATATCCGAACCGGAAATAAAGGGGGTGAATCTCTTTTTCTCAGGGCTGCCGATGACCACCAGGTCGATTCCCTCCTTTTCCACTGCGGACAGAACCTGCTGGACCAGGCTGCCGACCACGATATAGACCCCGACCTCCATTCCCTGCTCGAACAGGTTTTCCGCCCAGTCGATAAAGCGGATATTGGCCATTTCCCGCAACTTGACTTCCTCGTCCTTTTTATAGCCCACGCCCCGCTGCAGGGCCACCTTGTCCCGCTGGATCACGTTGAGAAAGACGATGTGCTCCAGATGGGCCCGGCGAAGTTCCAAAAACAGCTGCAGGGTATCGAAACGGAGATCCTCGAATTGGGTGACAAACAATAATTTTTTTAACTCCATCTTCATTTCCCTTGTCCAGGAACTGTTTTTCAGGTGGCCCTGGATTTCTCCAGAACCTCTCTGATGGCCGCGGCCAGTTCTTCGGCCTCGACCGGTTTTTCCAGATAGAGTTCCGGTTCAGGCACCGGCTGTTCGCCGAATTCGGTCAAGACTTCCTGGGACTTCAAAAAAGAGCGTTTGGATATCCCGGACAGGATGATGATCGGAATATGCTTCCAGCTCTCCCTGGTCTTGACCGCCCTGTACATCTTGATACCGCTCTGTTTCGGCATGAGTACATCGAGAATCACCATGTCCGGGCTCTCATTTTTCAGCAGGGCCAGCCCTTCTTCGCCATTTGAGGCAGTCAGGGGGAGATACCCCTCTTCTTCGACGACCGTCCGGTTAAAGAGCATGACATCCGGGTCGTCGTCCACCACCAGTATCTTTTCCTTCATACCAGCCCTCTCTTTGAACGCTGCGGTAATTAATATTTGCAGTAATTAATATTTTCCGTCTTTATTTCCTGTTTGCAATCATAAAGGGTAGCCAAACGATGAATTTCGAGCCCTGACCAGGTGTGGATTCGACTTCGATCCGGCCCTGATGCTCCTCGATGAGCTTCCGGGTGACCAGCAGGCCGAGCCCCGTGCCCTTTGCCCCTTTTGTACTGAAGAATGAGTCAAAAAGGGTATTCCGGACCTCCTGACTCATCCCGCTGCCATTATCGCTGACCTCCAGCCTGAGCCACTTCTCCTCTTCCACTCTGGTCCGCACCAGGACCTGGAAGGACTTGCCCTGGTCGTCATCCAGGATGCAGGCGTCCAGCCCGTTGGACAACAGATTGGAAAGCGAACGGTGGAGGGTCTGCGGATCAAGGACCACCTCCCCCAGGCTGGGGTCCAGATCCTGTTCGATCGCAATTCCGTTCTCCCTGGCGGTGGGGGTGAAGAGTTCACAGACCTCCCTGACTATCTCGTTGGGGGCGCACTCCTTATAATCCGGGACCCGTTCTTTTGAATAGGACAAAAGGTCCATGACCAGTTCGGAGGTCCGATCGATATTCCGCTTGACCATTTGCCAGCCTTGGTTCAACTTCTTGAAATCATGTTTTTCCAGCCCGATCTCAACAAGATAGCTTCCCCCCTTGAAACCGTGCAGGATATTCTTGACTCCATGGGCCACCCCGGCAATGGTCTGGCCAATGGCCGCCAGCCTTTCCGAGCGGATGAGTTCCTGCTCCAGTTTTTTTAGTTCCCGCAGATCCTGAAAAAAGGCCACGCTGCCCACGACCCGGCCGTCTTCATAGAGGACGGAACCGGAGAAACGAACCGGCACCCGGCGGCCTTCCTTGTCCACGACGAGGCTCTCCTTCCAGGGGATATCCCAGCCGGACTTCCGGCTGACTGCTTCCTCGACTGCCGAGGCCAGTTCCTGAGGGATGAGCTCGTCAAGCTTCAACTTGGAGACGACCTCTTCCCGGGGCCTCTTAAATATCCTCTCCGCTTCCGGATTAAAGGTAACGATCCTCAAGTCTTTATCCGTGGCCACGATGCCGTCATTGGAGCTCTTGATCAACTTGCTCTGAAAAGAGGACTTTCTTTGTATTTCCCTGGTGGCTTCAGAAATTTTTTCTTCCAGGTTGGTGGTGTACTCCCGCAGTTTCTTTCGAATCTCTATCTTCCCCTCGGCCCTTTTCAAGGCGATGCTCAAAGCTTCGTCCACCACCGGCTTGTTGATGAAATCAGAGGCATCGTGCTGCAGGGCCTCGATGGAAGAGTCCATGTCCCCGTGGCCGGTGATGATGATCACTTCGGTCTCAGGGCTTCTTTCCTTGATCTTCTTCAAGAGCACCAGGCCGTCCATGACCGGCATCTTAATATCTGTGAGCACTATGTCCGGCTGTTCCCGCTCAAAGACCTCCAGACCTTCCAGACCATTGCCGGCTGTGACCACATCATAGCCGTCGTATTTCAGGGTCCTGGCCAGGACCCTGACAATCGCTTCCTCATCTTCGACCAGTAATATCTTGTACATCGGATTTCGTTTCCAAGTGACGACATTTTTGCCTGGCTCGGGGCGCCGTCGGAATAGGTCATGAGCAGCCGCCCCCTTGCCCCTTTTCACAGGACGCCCCGTCTGTGACCCGGTCAGTCCAGAGCCGGAAACCTCAGTTCAAAAGTCGTGCCTTTGCCCGGTTCACTGTCGACCTCAATCGTACCCTGATAATCCTGGACAATGCCGTAGCTGATGCTGACCCCCAGACCCGTGCCCCTGCCCACTTCCTTGGTGGTAAAAAAGGGTTCGAATATCTTGTCCACAATCTCCTTTGGCATGCCGATCCCGGTGTCCGAGACCCTGACCACGACCTCATTCTTCTCCATAAAAGAGGTTATTGTCAAAACCTTTTCCCTTTGCCCCCTTTCCTCCCGCGTCTTCTTCTCATCCATGGCGTCCAGGGCGTTGTTCACCAGATTGACGAAAACCTGCTCCAGGCGGTTGTGCTCAGCCAGGATATGGGGAATATCCGGGTCAAGATCCAGCTCTAGCCCGACCCCGTGCACCTTCAGCTGATGGCCGAGTATTTTAAAGACATCCCTGATAGGTTCGTTGATATTGATTTCGCTCTTGACCACTTCTGACTGTCTGGAAAAATCACGCATGTGTTTGATGATCCCGGCCGCGCGCTGGACATTCTCGCTGATATCCTGGGAAATGGCCCACAGGTCCTCATCTCCGATCTTCTGCCCCTGCTTGAGCATCTTTGCGAAAAAATCCGAACAGACCTGAATCACGTTCAAGGGCTGGCTGATCTCATGGGCCATACCAGCCACCATGGTCCCCAGGGTGGTCATTTTACTGGCCTGAATAAGCTGGGCGTCCTTTTCCACACTCTCGGTGATATCGGTTGTCGAGGCGATCAAGACGTCCAGCTCTCCGTATTTGGCCCGACTGACATTGATATTCACATAAAAGGCCTGTCCGTTTTTCCGGTAATGTCGTTTCTTGGAAAAAAGAACCGATTGTTCCGGAGATAGACCCTTTAAACCCTGGATGAGTTCCTGATCCTCCCCGCTGCTCAGCCTGAGAAAAGAGACCCCTGAAAGGTCCTCTTTCAGATACCCGTAATGTTCCCGGACCCGTTTGTTGCAATCCAGGATCTCGAAGCTCTTGCTGTCAAGGATAAAGATGGGATTGGGATCGTTGTTGAACAGGGAGCGATACTTCTCTTCAGACTTGATGTACTGCTCCTGGAGCATGAAGTTTTCCACCGTGACCCCGATCCTGTTCCCCAACAGTTCCAGGATATTCTTTTTCTCCTGGACGAAATAGTCCGGCTCTTTGCTCCCCAGGCGCAGGACACCGATGCACTCGGAAAACCTGGATTTGAGCGGGACGTAGACCACGGATCCCAACCCTTTCTCGGCCAGGAAGGCGAACTCGCCTGCGCCCTCGCTAAAAAGCCGGTTATTGATCAGGACATCGCCCTCATTTAGGACCTGCAGGAGCCTTTCCTGTGAATCCAGGCTGTCCCCGGTCTGGCACAGCTCTTTTCGGCCCAGGTAATGCTCGAGTTGATACCCTCCGTTTTCCCCTTTTAAGAACAGGCAGGCGCTCTCGGTCACCCAAAGCCGCTGGATATCCTTGAGGGTGGCCTGAAGCCTTTCATGAAGAGGCAGCGGCGCGCTCAGGGTCGTATACAGAGAACAGAGGGCGGCCAGCTCGTTGGTGTATTCTTCCCGCTGCTGCTCCGCCCGTTTTTCTTCGGTCCGATCCCAGAGGGTCTCGATGGCCCCGATCAGACTGCCGTCATGGGCCTTGATCGGGGCCGCGGTAAAGAAGCACCACAAGCCGCTTTGCCCCAGATTGGGAAAGAAGACCTCTGCCTCATAGGCATCATCGATCAAGGCGGATTTTTTCCACTTCTCTCCATAATACTGCCAGAGTTCGCCTTCTTCGTACTGATCCAGGATGACGTCGGCCATTGTCGGCCGTTCTTTTTCCCAGAACGGAATGGACTGTCTTTTTGTGCCCACCATCTCTGCGGCCGGAAATCCGGTCAGGTTCTCCAGGGCCCTGTTCCAATGGGTGATCACATGATCCTTGTTGATGACAAAGGTGGGTATGGTGCTGCCCTGGATGATCTGGGCCATGGTCTTTTCGCTTTCTTCCAGCTCCCTGGCGATATCCAGGGAGTAATGGGCGCTGCGGATGACGATTCCCTCGAGATGATTGGAAAATTCTTCAAATAATCCCCGGATGTTTTGATAGGAGCCAACATTCTCCTCGAGTTGATCCAAGATCTTTTCCTTTTCCCCCTCTATTTGCAACAGGTCCCAGAGTGAGAAGAATTCATAGTGGTTTAAAAATCTTACCCCTCGAGGTCTGCGCTTATCGATCTCTTCAGCCAGTTGGTCGTCCTTGGCCAGATCGATCAGGACTTCAAGGTCCTTGACCTTGAAGAGCTCCTGATAGTCAGAGGTCGTAAAAATACCCGCCGACCGGGCCAGCTGCATCCCCTCGGCCTGAGGGTCATGGTCGGCAACACCCACGATTCGGGGCTTTTTCCCTGAGAAATCGAAATTCAGGATCAGATCAATGATTTGCCTGCAAAGCTCGCCTCCGCCGACGAAAGCCACTTTTGCTCCTTTTAATATATTGGCCATAAGGTGCTCCGTTTCAAGGCATCAGCAGGGTTGGCGACTTCATTATTCAATGAACCCAATCACTTTGGTCTCTTTTCTGCTCCCTGTCCTCAAGCTGGACTCCATGCTATCCGGTTTGCGCCTCTGGGTCTGAATTTCAGACCCAGAGGCGCAAACCGG